>DATJII010000001.1:0-12592 GCA_035493435.1 Candidatus Limnocylindria bacterium
GGCCGTCAAGAGAGATGGTTCAGGTATTAGATTTCCCGATGGCATTCCGCGCCGTAGCGAACCAGTTTAAGATAACTCCCGAGGAGGCAGAAAGGGTGGTCCGAAATTGGGCGAATGAAAAACGAGAAAGTTCCGATCTTACCCAACAGGCCAAGGCTGAGTTTCTGGCGCGTAATTATTCTAAAGCTGCAGAGTTGGCAAACCGCGGAGCAATGGACAAACTCGCCACGGGAGAAAGATTCGCGAAAGAGGGTACGTATTGGATAGCCGCCGCGGTGAAGGATTTTCATCTTGCTGGTGAATCCTTTTATTCAGATGGAAAGTTTGAGAAAGCGCTGGACCAATTCGAAAGGGCATGCACTCACGTTTCTCCAAATGAGACTCAAAAAATATTCGGTAGTACCCAGAATTGGATTGGTCTTTGCCATTGTCAGCTAGCAATTCGTTCTGAAGGTGTTTCGTCGCGAAACCATCTTGCCGCTGGCGCGAGTGCCTTTTCCAAGGCATTAAAAGTTTATCCGCGCGAGCAACTTTCGCATGAGTGGGTTTCAGTTCAAAACAATCTGGGTAATGCTTTGGACATGCAAGCAAACCGGAGCAAAGGGCAGGAATCCGTACATCTTCTAAAGGGTGCCGTAGACATCTTCTATGAGGTTTTGACAGTCTGCAAATACGAACAGCTTCCCCAAGATTGGGCTTCAACTCAATGTAACCTGGGCGTTGCGCTCAGCGATCAAGCCAGCCGGAGCGAAGGGCCAATGGCACTCAAGCTTCTAGCCAATTCCGTGAGCTGCTATCGGGAAGCTTTGAAGGTCTACACGTATGAGCAACTGCCGCTGGATTGGGCTAGGGTTCAAAACAATCTTGGTGCTGCCTTACGCGATCAAGCCCGCTGGAGCAAAGGGCCAGAAGCAACTCGGCTTCTGGACGAAGCCTTGAATGCCTTCCGCAAGGCCTTGAAGGTGAGAACGCGCGAACAACTGGCCCGAGACTGGGCTACAACCCAAAACAATTTGGGCGTTGCTTTGAGCAATAAATCCAACCTGAGTGAAGGCCCTAATGCCATAAACCTTCTGAGCGACGCTGTGAACGCTTATCGAGAGGCTCTACAGGTAAGGACCTATGATCAATTACCGGAGGACTGGGCAACAACTCAAAACAATCTGGGGGTGGCGTTAAAATTTCAAGCGCTCCGCACCGAGGGATCGAAAGCTGCAGGGCTTCTGGCCGAAGCCGCGAACGCTCATCGAGAGGCTTTAAAGGTCTGTACACGCGAGCAACTGCCGCATGATTGGGCTATCACTCAAAACAATTTAGGTACGGTGTTGATCGATCAAGCCAATCGGAGTGAAGGACCGGAAGTAGCCCGACTTCTAGGCGAAGCCTTGAATATATACCGCGACGTGGTTCAAACACTTGATCGTGAAGAGTTTCCGCAGATGTGGGCTATGGTTCAGGACAATCTAGGCAATACGCTGAGAATTCAGGCCCGCTGGAGCAAAGGGTCGGAGGCGTTCCTGCTTCTGACCGGTGCGCGGAACGCTTATCGAGAATCATTGAAGGTCAGGACGCAGACGCAATCGCCTCAAGAGTGGGCTGCAACTCAAAACAACCTGGGCGCTGCTCTGAGCGATCAAGCTGATAGATGCCAAGGACCGGAGGCATTACAGCTTCGGGAGGAAGCTGTGATGGCCTATCGTGAAGCCTTGAAAGTCAGGACACGCCAACAGATGCCGCAGGAGTGGGCCACTACTCAAAATAATCTTGGTATTACCTTGAACGATCAAGCAACCGGTAACCAAGGACCGAAGAGGACACAGCTTCTGGGCGAAGCTGTGAATGCCTATCGAGAAGCCCTTAAAGTGAGGACACGCGAGCAACTGCCGGAAGACTGGGCTACAACTCAAAACAATTTGGGAGTCGCGTTGAGCGATCAAGCCCGTCGCAGCGAAGGGCCTATGGCGATGCAGCTTCTTGAAGAGGCCGTGAACGCCTATCGTGACGCCTTGAAGGTCAGGACGCGTTTGGAGATGCCCCAGGGTTGGGCAGCAACCCAAAACAATCTGGGTACAGCATTGAGGGACCAGGCTAGCCGGAGTAAAGGGCTGGAAGCCATACGGCTCCTGAACGAAGCGGTGGGCACATATCGCGAGGCCTTGAAAGTGTTCGATGAAGACAGCTTTCCCCTTCAACATCATATCGTTTCCAAGAACTTACGGTTAGCGGAGGCGCCATTAGCAAAGTTGGGCGCTAGTGCCTTTTGAAGACGGGACACAGCACATTCGAAAATTGGCCGGTTTAAGGACAGCTAAGCGATCTGAGGCCATTGGTTACTGCCAGTAAAACTGCAAGTAACCGCCTCGAAAGGGCAGGTTCGGGTTATCCAGATTTATCCCGAATTTCGTTGGAAAACCCAGCAAATCCGCATATTCTGAGCTTGATGACACGATGAGCTCGGCCCGATTCCGGCCCCAGCCACCAGGCCTTCGCCAGCTAAGGCCTGGTGAGCCCCCGAGACCTCATTGGGTTTCGACTTCATCATTTGCCACGCGAAAGCTGTCCCGCCGCAAGTCGTAAAGCGGAGGCGCCCCTTAATCCTTCCCGAACCTCCGCGACGCCGGAAACCGGACCGAAGTCATCCATAGGACTGAAGAGGCTCCCTTCAACCTGACCTGCGAGCGGCCGGTAATTGAAACCGCGGCGCAATATTTCTTGCCACCATTGGAGTGTCCCATGGGTGATATCACGTTTTTCGGTCTGTCACCGAGTCGATTCCTAAGCCACCGAATTGAGCGCGTCGCGGTATCATCCTCGCAATTTGAAAGAATAGATTTAAATTTGCTAGGATCGGAATGGCATCTCGGCGCGCAAATCGGTCGGCTTGGCCCTGACCGGCCTCCAACCGCCAAGGACGCGGGCATCCGTTTCCCGGTGTTCCTGACATAGAGCATTCATCGATCTTTCGTTGTCGCCCGGAAAGGTGTGTAAGCGTCCGGCCTGAGAACGAAGCCGGACGTTCACGGAGGATTTTTCTCCGACGTATTGAAAGATTCGTCGCTTGCGAGAGTCGTTGGGAAACGCCCCGAAACATAGAGTTTTGGGCGGGTGATTGGTGATCTTCGGTTGATGCTCCCAGAACCGGGTTCCTCAGGAAAATTGGATCGGCCTATTTGACTGGTTGACACGCAAGCGCGTGGGATTTGAGCCTTCACCCGTGACCAAGACCGGGCGCTTATCGATTTTCCTTCTGTCGCTTTTGCTGGTGATAGTGGCTGCTGTATTGCTTGTAATGGCGCCCATACAGGAATGGATGTTTTATCCCAAGCCCAGTGGTCTTCCGAAATCTGTCGAGCTGACTACCAAACAACTGCTCGATCGGTTGCAGATTGTTTTGGACACCAATGCCTCCGTTGTTTCCCAGGCTTTGCGGCCGGGATTGTCGGATACCCGGATTGCTGAGTTGGAGATGGGTGGTGGATTTCGGCTTACAGAAGGCCTCAAGGCGCTCTATCGGTGGCATGATGGCATGGTAACGAACAGCCAAGTGGGTCTGTTGCCAGGGTACCATTTTGTTCCCCTGGAGGAATCGGTTCAAACCCGGGAACTTATGCGTAGCCAACAGGCGTCTGCGACACTGGCGCAGCGAGTCGCATTCTCACTTTTCCTTGGCTTCCGCAAGAATTGGATCCAAATACTGGATGACGGCGCAGGGGATGGATATTTCTACGATCCGGAGAGAGCGGAGGCCGGAGGAGCTCTTTTCTATCACATGTCGGAAGTCGGGTATTACCGCTGGTTTCCGTCACTCGAGAATTATCTGACCGGCATCATTCAGTGTTACGAGAACCACGCCATCAAGGTCTCCCCGGACGGAAAAGCAATTGACGAGGATTCTGAACAAACCAAAAAGATATGGGAACTGCTGGCAGCAAGCAGCGACCACGGAGAATAATACTATTCACTGCCCATGAGCAAACCAACACTGATTGCGATTAACCACGATGACTACCATGCCAGCCACGTGGGAAAACTACCGGACGACCGCCAGTTTTTTGCCACATCGCCCTTCGTGCCGGCCGTCAGAGGGGATGGGCGGGAATTTATCGCGGTTTTCCTCTTCGACAAAGATGGACACCTTTTGGAAGCACGTATCGATGACCTGGGTGTAAGGGCCGAGCTCGATCCGATGCGCGCCAAATCCCTTTTTGATCTACGGATTTCAGAGCTTGGTCCCGTTCGATACGAACGGATCGAAGTTCGACCGTTCGAATTGGAACGGTTTGGCGTAGGCTTTGGTCTGATAATACGTAATCCTGAGGAGGAAGGCGAGGATTGGTGGGTTGAGCTTCAGCCTGGGAACTATATGGCTTTTCACGAACCGTGGGACAGTGGTGATTACGACACCTGAACGACTAGGTGGGCGGTGACCCCGATCCATCTCCTACCGGCAGCTTTCCCAGGAATAATAGGACCAAGGACGGCTTGGCAAACCACCGATCCGCGCTTTCTCCTCAAAAACACCGGGCCATCAAAACTAATTATTTTAGACGGTCCCGATTTCCAGGCGCAGCGATGGATCCACAACTGTCCGGGCATCAAACTGGATTCGTCAGCCATTGGCGCAGGAGTGCCATGTCCGCGGGCTTCGTCATGAACCGATCGAAACCCGCCGCTTCGGCCTCTTGACGGTCTTCATTGCTGGCGTAACCACTCAGGGCCACCAGGAAGGCCCCTGTCAGTTCGGGTAGTTCTCGCAGCTTGCGGGCTACCGCAAATCCATCCATTTCGGGCAGGCCAAGGTCCAATAGGACCACCTCCGGTAAAAATTCACCCGCCACGTGGACAGCGTCCGGTCCCGTGAAAGCGGTGCGCACAGTGTGGCCGCGTCGACGTTGCAGCACAGCCATGCTCAGCGCCGAGTCCCGATGGTCATCCACGATGAGCATTCTCCGCGACTTTTCCTTCGGCCCCTGCGGGAGTGCTGGAACGGGACTCTCGGCGGGTTTCTTCAAAAGAATCGGCAGTCGGACGATAAACTCCGCCCCTTTGCCGAGCCCTTCGCTTCGCGCTTCCACACTGCCACCATGCAATTTCACCAATTGGTCCACCAGGGTGAGGCCGATCCCAAGCCCTCCATACGCCCGATCCAGGGATCGGGTGGCCTGCACAAAAAGGCCGAAAATACTCGGCAGTAATTCCGGGGCAATGCCGATCCCATCATCCCGCACCGAAACGGTGACCTCCGGTTTTTCAGGCTCACCGCTCCGTTCCGCACTGAGCACTATATGAGAGCCGTCCCCGCTATATTTACAGGCGTTGTTCAGGAGATTCCCGAATACCTGCTCCAGGCGGGTGGCGTCAGCCTCCAAATATACGGGTTCCTTGGGCAGTGAGACGGACAATTCCTGGTGATGGGCGGAGCAACTCGACCGCACCATGCTGGTCGCGGCAGTTAGAATCGCCTCCAGTGTCACGGGCTTTTTACGCAGCTCGATTTTTCCCCGCGTAATACGAGCGACGTCGAGCAAATCGTCAACGAGGCGGGTCATGTTTTCGATCTGCCGACGGACGATGCGCTGGGCTTGGGTGCGTTCTTCAACGCTGATGTTCTCGGATTCCAAAATCTCCGCCGCGTTTTTCAACGGGGCCAGTGGATTGCGAAGCTCGTGGGCGAGCATGGCCAGGAACTCGTCCTTGGCCCGGTCGGCCCGCGCCAATTCCTCGGCCCGGGCAGCCAGCGAAACCTCCAATTTGCGCCTTTCCCGAATATCCCGGGCTATCTTGGATGCGCCTACGACGCGACCTGACTGGTCGATGATTGGAGAAATCGTAAGGGAAACCTCGATCAGAGTTCCGTCCTTGCGCCGACGAATGGTCTCAAAGTGATTCACAGGCTCGCCCTTGCGAATTCGTCCTATGATCGTGGCTTCTTCTTCCAAACGCTCCGGAGGGATGAAAATAGTGACCGGCTGGCCGATCACTTCGGATGCAGAGTAGCCAAAAAGGCGTTCGGCCCCGGCGTTCCAACTGGTGATGATTCCGTTGAGATCCTTGCTGATGATGGCGTCGTCAGAAGAAGCCACTATGGCAGCCAGCCGGGAGGCGGCGTCGGGTCCGGTCAATAAGTCGTCGGGCATAGTCGTCCATCCAAAATGAAGGGCGGAGAATTGCCGGCCCCCCTTTGGGATAACCGCTTAGGTTCAGATTCGGTGCAGAGTCTTGTCTCGCCACTCTGCGGATTCTCGCCACCGCCCTTCGCTGCCCGGTTGCACTATTCGATGAGGGATCGCTATTTGCAAAAACATTTGGTGTCGCCAGCAAAATTCAGGCCGCCGCCGCTCGACCGTTAATCTGCCACTAATTCGGCGAATTGTTTCATCAGGTGGGGACGGCGATTCCGCACTTAGTCCTCAGCGCAGTTGCAAATTGCAAACCAGTGGAGCCGTCCCGAAACCTTAAAAAACTGTTCATTGGGATTCGCAGACCGACAGGCGATCTCAAGCTTTCTGAGGGGATCGCCATGCACCCAGCCTGGGTAATCGCTTGCAAATAGGCCACCGGTGACGTACCCCTAGGAGCCTAAGCCGATGAAAAACGCTGCCCGCTTGATTTTTAGCCGGGGCTGGGCGCTCGCATGCCTTGCGCTGCCCCTGTTTCCCGAGGCCCTGTCCGGTCAGACGACAAATTCGACGTCCGGTGAGACGGCCAGAAACCCGGCCCTGTTGAACTGGACTGCCCAGCAGGATCACAAAAACATGATGGAACAGTTGGGTATCACCCGGTTGCGACCGGGACCCAGCGGGCAACCCGGCCTGACCAATTCCGCCAATAACGATCCCGCCAAGGCCAATCCTTTTCCCGACCTGCCGGACGTTCTGACCTTAAAAAACGGGCAAAAAGTCACGACGCCGAAAATGTGGTGGAACCAACGCCGTCCGGAACTTGTCGAGGACTTCGAGCGGGAGGTCATTGGCCGCGTCCCCAAGAATACGCCCAAGGTTAGTTGGACCGTCGTGTCGAACATAACCGAGGGTCTGGTCGGCGCCCTCCCAGCCAATGGCAAACGACTCGTGGGTCACGTGGACAACTCGGATTTCCCCGCCATTTCCGTGGATATCCGGATGACCGTGGTCACTCCCGTGTCGGCGAAGGGCCAGGTACCCGTGCTTATGATGTTTGGGGGTTTTGGAGGCGACGGTCTGCCTCGGCCCGTGGGTAGTCCCGAGCCCACCAACGCCTTTGCGAATTTCGGTGGACCTTTCAAGGATCCTCCCTCCACGGAACAACTGCTCGCCGCCGGTTGGGGTTACGCCATGATCAATCCCGGAAGCGTCCAGGCCGACAACGGTGCCGGACTCACCAAGGGCATCATAGGCCTGGTGAACCACGGCAAGCCACGCAAACCAGAGGATTGGGGAGCGCTACGCGCCTGGGCCTGGGGAGCGTCAAGGGGCCTGGACTACCTAGAAACGTACCCCACAGTTGACGCCAAAAAAGTCGGCATCGAGGGTGTCTCCCGTTTTGGCAAGGCTGCGCTCGTCACCATGGCGTTTGATCCGCGTTTCGCGACGGCCTTGGTGGGATCCTCTGGCGAAGGTGGAGCGAAGTTACACCGTCGTAATTTTGGGGAGGCCGTCGAGAATTTGACCGGGTCCGGTGAATATCATTGGATGGCAGGCAACTTCCTCAAGTACGGCGCCGCCGAGTCCTCGTTCGGCAGCAAGAATGCGGGCGACCTGCCGGTGGACGCGCATATGTTGATCGCCCTGTGCGCCCCACGGCCCACCTTTATCAGCTACGGTATCCCGGCGCGTGGCGACGCCCTGTGGCTGGATCAGCCCGGTAGTTATATGGCCACCGTGGCCGCCGGGCCAGTTTTCCGGCTGCTGGGCGCGCGGGACATCGGCGAGACCCGGGACTATCGCTCGGCAGAAATGCCGCCGGTGAATACGGGATTGTTAGATGGCGAACTGGCCTGGCGCCAACATGACGGTGGACACGAGGATCGCTCGAATATGAAGTATTTCATCGAGTGGGCGGGGCGTATGATGAAACCGGCCGGTGCCTCACCGTCCGTTGGTAAATAACGGATATGACGGTATTCCGCAACTGGGCTGGCCGCGTCGGCTCGATCGGCGCGACCCTGGCGTTGATCGCGGCAACTGCGGCGGCAGCGGAAAACCGCACCGGATCCGCTGCTCAACCCGTTCCGCGAAACGATCCCAACTCGCGCCTGGCGCATGAACAGCTCGTCGCCAAAGCCAGGCAAGGGGGCATCGACGTATTCTTCGTGGGCGACTCCATCACCCGCCGTTGGGGCGCCACCGACGCGCAATATCAATCCTTGCTGGCCAACTGGAAAACCAACTTCTTTGGCTGGAACGCCGCCAATTTTGGCTGGGGTGCGGATCGTATAGAGAATATCCTGTGGCGGCTTCAGAACGGCGAGCTCGACGGCGTCAACCCGAAGGTGATTGTGGTGTTGGCCGGTATTAACAACGTCGGCAATACACCGGGCGACGACCAAAAGATCGAAGACATAAGCCTGGGACTGAAAGCCGTCGTGGAGGTCTGTCGCACAAAAGCTCCGCAGGCCACAATTATCCTGACGGGAATTTTTCCGCGCAACGACAGCCTGGCCGTGATTCCCACGATCAACGCGGTCAACCACAACCTCGCGGGCATGGCCGACGGAAAGCGGATTCGATATCTCAACATCAACCATCGACTTGCCGACGATGCCGGGGTGTTTCTGTCAGGCATGGTTAATGCGGACAAACTTCACCCGACGGTGAAGACCTATCAAATCTGGGCTGACGCGCTGAAACCCATCTTCACGGAAATCCTGGGACCTCCTGCAAGCACGGACCACGCTCCACCGCCGACGGGCGATCCCAGCGCGAAATAAGTGTGGACTGTTCTAAAATCACTACCTCGCCAGCCGATAAAACCGTCCTTCGGCGCGGCCCAGATCCTTGACCACGAAATTAGACCCTCGCGTCACCGGTGGAGTGGTAGAGAACCCCCAATTCGGCGCGTTAAGATCGTCTTTGAATTGGAGCACATACCCCGGGGCGTTGCTGGGCCAACTGACTTCGACCTCGCCGGTGGCGTCCCGCACGGTGGAGAGTTTCACGGCTGGCAGGAGTCCCTTGCGCTCCAAAACCCGTGTCGCCTCCCGTTTGCCGGAAAGGTAAGCGCCATGAACCGAGGAGGGATATAGCCGGGACGTCGCCTCACCTGCGAACAGAAGGCGCTGGCCCACGGGTTGGGCCATCAGGTCGTAATCCGCTGGCGTCGCCCCGACCGGAACATAGGAATAAGATCCCCGGCAAAAGGGATCGCTGCCCCACGTGGAACGAATCCAATCAACGGGATCGGGAATGGACGGCCCAAAGCATACGCGCAATGCTTTCATCGCTTGGGCCACCACATCCTCAATGGGTTGATCCTCCAGTCCGCGCGCGAAGTCACCTGCATTGATGGCCTCAAGGATCGGTGTGGTCGTAGCGGTTTCCCGGGTGAAATTGACCCAGGAAACCCATTGCCGGCGTGTGTCGTTGACGTAGCCAATGAAGTCGGGCTCCACCGGCCAGAACTGTTCCGGGAAGCGGAGGAACAATTTGTTTACCACTCCCATCTGCAATCGATTAATGGCGCCCAATTTTTCCGGAGGCAGCACCGGGGAAAACTCCACCGATCCGGCGCGCAGCACGCCCAGCGGCAAAGTGACAATGACGTGGTCGGCCTCAAGTACCTCCCCAAACGCCGTCGTCACCTGGGCGCGATCTCCTCCGTGTTCGATTTTTTGCACGATCCTCCCCAACCGCACGTCCAGTCCACGGGCCAGCAGATTGGGCAATTGATCATAGCCTTTGGGCATCATGACCTCCCGGTCGCTCTCGTTGTCATTCTCACCGAAGGCGTAAAAGGAAAACTTGGACGCCTCGGTGGCATAAGGTCCCTCAAACTGGCCCGCCAAGGCAAAGTTTAGCCTGCGCCGGTCTTCGTCCGTCAGGGGCTGGCCTTGGACGGCCAGATCCACGGCCTCCTGCAACGAGATGTCGGGCTCACCCCGGGCCTGTCGCTCGGCGCGCATGGCATACAATTGTTCGACCAGTGCCTGGTATGTCCCGGCGATCGTCGCCACTGTGAGGTCGTCCAATTGCCGCCCATCATAATCATAGGCAAAAATCCCCTGCAGGTTGGTGGGCACCACTTGCAAATCCAGCGAGCGAGCCAGGGCGCGGAGCGGATTGCTGTCGGATCGTATGATCCATTGCGCGCCCAAGTCCACGGGATCGTCCGGCCACAAGCGGTTGGACCACATCCGCCCGCCGATGCGCGTCCGACCCTCCAGGACAATGACCTTCAGTCCGTATTGCTGCAGATCATACGCCGCACTGACGCCAGCCATGCCCGCACCAATGACAATGACGTCCGCACTGGTCGCCGGACTCGCTGTCAACGGGCCAGCGCGCAATTTTCGTCGAGCCAGCATGGAGGCCGTGGCCAGCAACGAGAGTTTTACAAAATTCCGTCGGGGGATCGAAGGATTCATAAGGGATTTAGAGGGTTCAGCCCGCCGGTCTTCACTGAAGAATACGCCCGGGCGGCGGGCATTCCAAGTGTCGCTACCGAGGGTGCCCCTTATGCCGGACGCCAACCATACCCCGTTTGGGTTAGAAGGGCTGGGTGACGGCTGGCCGTCTACTCCGGACGGAGGAATTTGGCGACCGCTTCGGAGCGCGACCCTACATGCAGCTTCTCGTAAATATTCTTCAGGTGGACACGAACCGTCTCGATGCTGATGCCGAGGCGGTCCCCAATCTCCTTGTTGTGGTAACCGGCCGCCACCTGGTGCAACACCTCCTCCTCGCGCGGCGTCAACCCCGCTGCCACGGGTGCGGCCAGCCGCCGCTGCTGGAACGATTGGACCACCTTCCGCGCAATATAACTAGACATCGGGGCCCCGCCCTGGTGAACCTCGGCGATGGCCTCAACGATCTTGGCAGGGGCGGTGCGCTTGAGCAGGTAGCCGTTGGCCCCGGCCTCCAGTGCTTCGAATACCAGCTCGGTATTCTCGAAGGAGGTGAGCATCACGATCTGGACGCCAGGCAGTGCGGGCTTGAGCCGCCTGACACACTCGATCCCGGAAAACCGGGTCAACTGGATATCCATCAGCACTACGTCCGGAGGATTGCGCAACAACTCCCTCAAGGCCTCTTCGCAGGAGGCATAAGCGCCACTCGCCTGGAAGCCAGGGGCTTCGCTTAGCAATAGCATCAGGCTCTCCCGGATGCCGGCGTCATCCTCGACAATGGCAACTCGAATGGACATGGCCCAGGCCGTTAGTTTGCGGTGCGGATGTCCGTTTTCCCATAACCCGTTTGGGGTAGGCCACCCGATGGATTCATTTTCGCTCTTGATCCTGCGATTCCAAAGGTATCGATAAACGGATGCGGGTTCCCCGACCCGGCTCGCTCACCATTTGAAATTCGCCACCCAGATCACGGACCCGCTGTCCCATGCTGCCCAAACCGTTTCCCGCACGCAAGGTGGGTGAATCGGCCGGAAAGCCACGACCGTTATCTTCAATAGCGACGCCGAGCTTCCCGGGCGGTGTTTCCAGACGGACCCACACCTCCGTTGCCCCGGAGTGCTTGACCACATTGTTCAAGGCTTCTTTGGCCACCAGAAAAATGCTGTGGCGGGTAGGAGCCGGAACCTTTCGCCCTGGCAGCGAGGCCGGCACCTCCAGGCGGCAGTGAATGCCTGCCAGACCGAGGAACTCGCCGGCAAACGAGGCCAGGTAATCCGCGACATTTTCGAGCGTGTCCCGACCGGGATCCACGGCCCAGACGATTTCATCCATGACTTGGGCCATCGTATGCGTCTGGCTGGCGATTCGCTCCACTTGCGCGAGCATTTCCCGGGGATCCCCCGCGCGGCGACGGGCCAATTCACTCAATAAGCTAATCTGCGTCAGACGGGCGCCAAGTTCGTCATGAATGTCATGCGCGATGCGGGCGCGCTCACGGTCCAAAGCATGGCGCTGTTCGAGCATCACGACCTGGCGTTGTAATCGCTGCCAGGAAAAATAGCGGATGATCCATCCGGCAAACCCGCCAATAAGGACCAAGACTCCCAGGAGAAACCACTTGGTTTGCCAGAAGAAAGGCGAGACGACCACCGCAACGGATGCTCCCGATTCGTTCCAGACGCCATCCTGGTTGCAGGCGGTTACCTCGAATCGATAGGAACCCGGGGAGGTATGAATATAGGACACCACACGTTCCACTCCGGCCTCGACCCAATGTGGGCTCAGTCCTTCCATCCGGTATCGAAACCGTATTTTTTGGGGAGCCGTAAAATTAAAGGCCGTGTACCGAAATTCCAGGCGGTCACTGCCGGCGGGCACGCGGATCGCCGAAAACTTTCCGGCCAGGGACACGACTTTGTCGGCGGGCCGCCCATCAATTCTCGCCTCCTCCAGAACCACCGTGGGTGAGCGCGAATGAAGGGGCAGGCGTCCCGGATCGACCACCGCCACGCCTTTCAAAGTCGCGAACCAAATCCGGCCGTCGTGCCC
>DATJII010000002.1:0-3307 GCA_035493435.1 Candidatus Limnocylindria bacterium
CTTGCCGCAGTTGAATTCGATATGCAGCTTGAAATCCTGGAACTTCTGGTCGTTGATCAGCTCCGGCCCGTTGCCGGGACTGACCACTGTTCCATTCTGCACGCTCCAGTCCGGCGGCCCGGGCTTGCTCTGCTTCCAGCCGGAAAGGTCTTTGCCATTGAAAAGCTTGATGGGCTTTCCCCATTTCGGCGTGCTCGTCCGTTCCAGCAAAGGCGCCTTTGCGCCGGTCCATTCCCAGGTCTTACCGTCCGGTCCATTCACCGTGCCGCCCAGTTGGCCCCCGCTGAGCTTCCCCTGGAAGACCAGGTCGCTGGTGGCGCCCTCTTCATCTTTGGGAGACACAAACGTGATGGTGCCACCAGAAACTTCGACCTTGGGCAGCGGCCGCGCATTTCCCCAGCGTCCCGTGAATTCAGCCTTGAGCTGGCCGCCATCGTCCTTGATGTCGATCCATGACGGATGTTCGCCATCGGGAGCTTTGAGGGTTAGATCCCACCGCCCGAGAAACGGCTTGGCATCGTTCGCGGCCTGCGCGGAGATGGAAGTTGAAACCCCTGACACTGAAGCACCAACAATAACTGCGGCAAAAATGAACGAATGGAATCTCACGAGATCGAACTCCTGTCTGCCTTGCAAACATCGGAAGGTGTCCGGGTCTCGGAAGAGAGACCCGGAGCACCCGGTTCTGATTGGCGATTAGGTCAGCGACTTGATCGAACGCGACGCCTCATCCCAGCGCACCGGGCACTTGCGGAAGTACGACTCGTTAGCCAGATGGCACGCAAGCGCGGCGTGATGTCCGAAGACGCTATCCTGCAGCACCGGCTTGCGCGAACGCACCGCCTGAAAGAAGTTCCACAGGTGCGGACGAAGATCGTCGTAATCGTTCCCGCTCCAGCTCTGGGTCTCGGGGAACGGCTCTTGGCCAGGTGTCGGATCGTGTTCCTCATGCCACTGCTTTGTATATGGGTTTCTGAGGCGCGCGGGATAGGAGGCCGTATAGTAGCTGGGCGCCAAGTCAATGCCAGCCTGCGGAGCATAGCTCAGGCTGAATTCTTTCAATTCGATAGCGCCTTTTGGCCCCTGGAATCGGGTCACCTCCGGAGATTCGCAGTCGAGCGATAGCCGGACGTACACCGGGATATTTTGGTACTCAAACAGTACCGCATGCAGATCGGGCATGTTGCGCCCGTCCTTCCAGCGGTAGATGCCACCAAAAGCCGACACTCGGCTGGGTACCTCGTTGATGCCCAGAGAGGCTTGCATGCCGCTGATCAGATGCACCATCAGGTCTCCGGCAACACCCGTCCCGTACTCCTTCCAGCAGCGCCAGCGCGCGAATGCCAACGGATCGAAGGCCTTTTTGGGCACGGTACCCTGCCAGGTGTCCCAGTCCAGCGTCTCGGGCGAGAGGTCGGGCGGCGGCGGATATTCCCAGGCCCCGGTGGGATCGTTGCGCCCATACGTCATTTCAATCATGTTCAGGTCGCCGATCGCCCCCTGCTTGATCAGTTCGTGCGCCTTGGCAACCAGCATCGAGCTGGTGCGCTGGGCGCCGATCTGGACGATCCGGTCGGTCTTTTTCGCTGCTGCCACCATCTCCAGGCCGTCGGCGGGAGTATGCGACATGGGCTTTTCGCAATAGACGTCTTTGCCGGCGTTCACCGCGTCCACCACCACCTGCTTGTGCCAGTGGTCGGGCACGGCAATCAGGATGGCGTCAATATCCTTCGAATCGAGCAGTTCCTTGTAGCGTCGCGTCGTGCGTATCGGCTTTCCAACGATCTCCCTGGCCAACTCGTGGCGACCGTCGTAGAGATCGGCGGCCGCGACGCATTCCACACCCCGAAGCTGAATCGCCGTCGACAGCACGCCGGAGCCCTCCATCCCGACGCCCACAATCCCAAAGCGGACACGGTCGCTTGCCGGAGCGGCTTGCGCCGCCGTCGGAATCGGCTCCGCATCAAGATAGTTCGACCGCGCCAGCAAAGAAGCACCGGCGGCGCCTGCCGTGGTCTGAAGAAAGGCACGCCGGGATACACGGACATCGCTCATGTTCCAATTCTCCTCAGGGTTTGATGGGAACTCGCCCAACCCCGCGGGCAATCATAATCCTTCCGGCCCGGAACGCGAACCTCGGGTTGCGCTTCGCCGGGCAAACACGCCACATGCGACGGGCAAACAGGACAGGTCCGTGGTGGCAGGAAAGGAGTCCCAGCAAATCGTCAGCAATACTAAGTGCCTTTAAATCATCGATGCAAACATCTCCCGTACGGTGTGCCACCGTGTCTTACTTGCTCCTCCTTGCTTGAACAACTACCCTTCCCGGCGCACTTCCATGACTTGACGGGCGGACGTGTCGAAACAGGGGCCATGTCGCCCAGTTCACGTGGATCCGACGTACCAAAATCAGAAATGGGTGGCCTCCGGCCGCCTCTCGGATGGCAGGTCGGATGGGTAAAACTGGAAAACGTTCGCTGAAGGAGACCAGTATGACCACACTTTTCAGGAGGCTCTCGGTAGCTTTGCTCTTCCTGGCCGGACTCGGCGGATGGTCGGCATTCGCCCAGTTCTTGAGCGGCATCGAAGGCATCGTCCACGAAACTTCGGGGGCGGTTCTCCCCGGGCCACCGTGACCATTACCGACACACGGCTGGGGTCGCCAAGACGGCTACTTCCGGATTGACGGTATTGCCGCCTCCACCTATACCAAATCGACGACGCCTTCATGAACACCCCTCGCGCGGCGGGGGCACCTCCATCTCTCCCAATCCCGACATCGTTCAGTCGGTGAATGTCCGTTCCAATAACTTCAACGCCCAGAAGGAAAGGAATGGAGGCGCTACCGTCGAGGTCTATACGGTTTTCGGTTCCAACCAGCTTCACGGGACCATGAATATTACTTCACCAACGACCGCTTTCTGCGCGTACGAACTTTCAGTCGCAAGTTCCCTCCTTCTCATGGAATGGATTGAGCGGAACCCTCGGCGGACCGGCCGTAAAAAAAGTTCTTCTGGTTTGGCGCTATCGATTTATTGCGTTCAAGCAACCCCAACAGTTCCATACAAACCCTCGAGACGCAGAACTTCTGCAACTGGGCCGAAGCCAACTATCCCAACACATAGGCACCCAGATCATGGCAATGGCGCCGCCCCAACACTACCCGACGACGGGCCTGGTTCCGGCGAGTAAGTAATCCGACATTTAACGTCAACAGCATCCTGGATCTGGTGCAGGACGAGCCGTTGTCGGAAACGGGTTCGAAGGCGAACCTGCAAACCCACGAGCAGGCCCCGTACGATCGCGA
>DATJII010000003.1:0-28182 GCA_035493435.1 Candidatus Limnocylindria bacterium
CCCGTTGAGGCGGACGTTGACCACCCATTTCTTTTTCCCGTTTTGCTTGGCGCAGGAGACTGTGATTCCCATGCCAAATATCAGTGCCCAAAAGTGCCCAAAATCAAGATGCTAAAGACATTTCAATGACATCTAATGACACTTTGGATGCAGAAACCTGTCACAGGGGCCCAACGGTTTCACAGGACGAAGGAAACAAAAAGCCCCGCAAAAAGTTAATTTTGCGGGGCTTTCTGTTATCTCGGTCAGTGGTGGAGCCGAGGGGATTCGAACCCCTGACCCCCACAATGCCATTGTGGTGCTCTACCAACTGAGCTACGACCCCACGGACCGAAATGAGGCGGCGACTCTAGAAAGTGTGGCGAAAGTGTAAAGCCCGAATTGGAGATTTTTTCGGAAATCGGTTTTGGCGAACTTGGAGGAAGAGCATTTTTCACGCGGCGCGGAGACGCGGAGGAAGAACAAAAGAACCACGAAAGGCACGAAGGACACGAAAAGGGGCGGACTTTGCTCGTTCTTTGCTACTGATTTCTTGCCGCCCATGTTGCAAACCGCATCATGGCTCCTGATGACCTGGGTCAACCGCTGGATCGCCATTGCCTGCTTTTTTGTCGTGAGCGCAGGTGGGGTCCCTCTCCGAGTTTCCGCTGCAACCGAATCCGCCAAAAGAGGTTCCGACGAATTACGTCCGGCGACCAACAACGTCAGCATTGCCCGGAGCGCCCTGGGAAAGACGTTCCTGCTTTCGGCGTCGGTGATTCCCCAGGAAGGCGCGCCGACCAGCGGCGGGCTGGCTGGAAAGATCGTTCGATTCGAGCTCTTTTCGGACGGCGTCGATCTCTACGAGGAGGTTGACGGCATTGTGGTCACCAAGGACCTGCCCGCGCGCCGGTTGATCACCACGTTCCCCATCATCGCCCAGGATGCGACCAGCCTGACCATCGATTTCAACAAGGGCATGCGCCGTCTCTTTACCGATGGCTGGACGGGCGAAGGGATTCGGGACCAGGTGATGGAAGTGCCCCAGAGCCGGGTGTTCAGCGTCCAGAAATCCGACGAGTACCTCGTGATCCGCCAGAGCGCACAGGCCCGGGACCTGGCCGAAAGCGCGAACCAGGAGGTTCGGTTTGAGATCCGCTATTTCCTGTCGCCTTATCAGCCCTCGGAAAAGCCAGGGAAAGAGCCGCCCCGCAGTGAGGATCGTTACGTCCGGTTTTTCGAAACGTATCGCCAACTGGAGCTCACGACTGGCCGCGCCTCCGCCAAGATTGCCCGGTTCGACGTCTCGAAGCCGATCCAGTTTTATTATAGCGCCAACACCCCTTCCAACTACGTCGATGCGGTCAAAGAGGGCATCCTGTATTGGAATCGCGCCTTCGGCACCAACATCGTGCGGGCAGACAAGGCACCGGACGGCGTCACCGCCCCCGACGCGCGTTACAACGTAATCCAATGGGTGCCGTGGGATGCTGCGGGCTTTGCCTACGCGGACGTCCTGCTGGACCCGCTGACCGGTGAATCCAAGCACGGCCAGGTGTACATGACCTCCGTCTTCGCGATTAGCGGTCGGGCCCGAGCGCGCGCTTTGCTGCGCATGATGTCCGAGTTGGCGGCGGAGAAGAAATCCGACAAGAAAGACGGCGAGCCGAAGAAGCATCCTCCTGCACTGCCAAAACTGCCGTTCTTCGAGCAAACCTCCGCCTGTCGTATGGATACCCAAGCCATGGCGGCCGAGATGGCCCAAGGGTTGCAGGACCTCCTGGCCAACGAGAACCTGACCGACGAAGCTGTGTTGCGCGTCTCGCGCGATTACGTGCGATCGGTCGTGGCGCATGAAGTCGGGCACGTCCTCGGCTTGCGACACAATTTCGCCGGCAGCCTCGCCACGACCCTGCCCCAGACGGACCTGGATGAATGGTTCAAGTCCTACCTCATCCACACCAATTACCAATCTTTCAGCAACCGCATCAGCAGTTCGTCCGTGATGGAGTATAGCGTCTTCAAACCAACCGTCTTCGAAGGCTGGATGATTGGCAGTTCCACGAATGCCCTGCCCTATGACCGGGCGGCAATCCAGTGGGGTTACTTCGATAGCAAAGATCCGGTCAGCCAAAAGCTCCTGTTCGCCACGGACGAAGACGTATTCCGCTTTGGTGACGCCTTGCGATTTGATTACGGCACCGAGCCAGTGGTCGCAGGATATGCGGAAATCGCCTCCTTGGTACATGAACTGCCCAATTACCTGATAGAGAACTTCATCAGTGCCCGCGCTCCACAGGATCCGCGAGACCGTGTCCCGCTGGAGGAAGTGAACCTGAGCCCCGGTTTGTATGCGGGCGCCATCGCGGCGGATATCAGCCACATGCTGTATTGGTTCCGGTCCGGCGCCCGGTCGTTACGGCTCGAAAATGATTTTGGCTTTATCGGTGCGTTGAACAAGAAGGATCGGACGGTGGCGCACTGGAAGAGCTTGAACGAACAGATCGAACACCTGGGCGGCATCGATCGCACATTTTTCGGCACGCTGCCCCTGGACTTGAAGATCGATACCAAGGGCGAACAGAAAGGTGTTTCGGCGGCGGACAAGATCAATGCCGGCACACTCAGCTCGCGGTTGGAAAAGCTCCTCGAAGCCCCGGCTTATACCAACTTCGTGGGCCTGGACGAAAAGCACTACAGCTTCACCAAGGAAGAAAAGGAACTCATCGTCAAACGCGGCCGGAAATTCTTTGAGGAATTTGAGAAGGAAACCGTGAAACGGGTGTGCAAGAGCTTCGAGGACGCGCCCCGCGATCTCGGCACGGAAGCCAACGATCATTTGGAAGATGATGACGTCGTGGCCAAGCTGGAGACGAAAATCGTGGAAATGGCCCGCACCGTGGTCCTCGCCACGGACGACTCCAAGCGCTTGAAGGGCAAGGTGGACAAGAGCTTCGTGGAAGTCGTGAAGTTCAAGTACGATCAGGAAACCCGGCTCGCCGCCGCCAAGATGCTCAACGACAAGACGGGTTCGTTCCGGGCGTGGTCCATTGAAGCCAAGAGCGATCTCAACAAGGCGCTCAAGGACCAAGTGGAAGGCGCGTTGAACATCGCCAACCTGAAAGACTTCAAGGAATCGAGCCTCTCCCTGCCCTTGCGCGAATGGTATCTGGAGCAGCAAGACGTGCTAGGCCTGCTCCCGCCCAAGCCAGGGCGGTGAGAACAGAGTTTTTATCCGCAGATTACGCAGATTCGCGCAGATTAAGGGAAGGACAAGCGTAGCCGACGAGGTGAAGAGGCGGAGGGTGAAAATAGGTGCTTACCACGCACTTCCGCCTCCTCACCCCGTCGGCTGCGGGCCTCAAGAGTCGTTTCTTAAATCTGCGTTAATCTGCGTAATCTGTGGATGACCCTCTGTCCCTTCCGTCCGCTTACAAACTGCGGTGAGGTCTCCGGATTATTCAAAAAACGGACAAAGAAAATCTGCGGATATCAACAGTTTCCGCGCACTCGCGGCTTGCCCGGTGGGAGGCGATTCGCAAGATTAGACGGATGACCTTGGTCAATCGATGGATCACTGGCCTCTTCTCCCTTTGCGCAGGCGCCTTGATGGTTGCCCCGAGCGCCTTTGCCGCTGACGAGCCTGCCAAGCGAGGCACGCAAGAACTCGGCTCCACTACCAATAACGATCTCACGATCGCCCGCGCCGCCTTGGGCAAGACCTTCCTGCTCTCGGCCTCGGTCATTCCCCAAGCTGGAGCCCCCACCAGCGGCGGCTTGGCTGGCAAGGTTGTCCGGTTCGAGCTGTTCCACGACGGCGTGGACCTCTACGAAGAAATCGACGGCATCGTGGTCACCAAGGACCTGCCCGCGCGCCGACTACTGACCACCTTCCCAATTGTATCGATGGACGACGGCAAGATCGTCATCGATTTCAACAAGGGCATGCGCCGGGTCTTTACCGATTCCTGGACCGGCGGCGGCACGCGCGATGTCGTGTTGGAAGTTCCCCAAAGCCGCGTCTTTTCGGTCGACAAGTCCGAGGAGTACCTGGTGATCCGCCAGAGCGTCCAGGCCCGGGACCTGCAATTCGGCGCGAACCGTGAAGTCCGGTACGAGGTGCGCTACTTCTTCTCGCCTTATACCCCACTGCCCAAGCCCGGCAAGGAACAGCCCGACAATGAAACGCGTTATGTCCGCTTCTTTGAGACCGCTCCCCTGCTCGAACTGACCAGCGGTCGCGGATCGTCCAGGATCGCCCATTTCGACGTTTCGAAGCCCATCCAGTTTTATTATAGCGCCAATACCCCTTCCAACTACGTCGATGCCGTGAAGGAAGGCATCCTCTATTGGAATCGCGCCTTCGGCACCAACATCGTGAGAGCGGACAAGGCCCCGGAAGGCGTCACCGCGCCGGACGCCCGCTATAATATCATCCAATGGGTCCCGTGGGACGCCGCCGGATTCGCCTACGCCGACATCCTTCTCGACCCGTTAACCGGCGAATCCAAGCATGCCCAGACTTATATCACCTCCGTCTTCGCCATTGGTGGCCGGGCTCGCGCCCGCTCCCTCCTGCGCACGCTGACGGAACTCGCGGCTGATAAGAAAACCGACAAGAAGGACGGCGAACCCAAGAAAACCGTCATGTTCGCCGAACGCCTGCCCTTCCTCGAACAAACTTCCGCCTGCCAGATAGACGTCCAGGCCATGGCGGCCGATATGGCCCAAGGGATCCAGGACTTGCTCGCCAGCGACAGCCTCAGCGACGAGGCGGTGCTGCGCGTCTCCCAGGATTACGTGCGGCACGTGGTCGCTCACGAAGTCGGACATGTCATGGGCCTCCGACATAACTTCGCCGGCAGCCTGGCGACGACCATGACCCACCAGGAATTGGACGATTGGTTCAAATCCTACCTGGTGAACACGAACTACGAAGCATTCACCAACAAGGTCGGCAGTTCCTCGGTCATGGAGTATAGCGTCTTCAAGGCGCGTGTCTTTGACGGCTGGAAAATGCGCATTTCCAAGGATCCCCTGCCCTACGACAAGGCAGCGATCCAATGGGGTTATTTTGATAGCAAGGAAGCGGTCGAGAAGAAGCTGCTCTTCGCGACCGACGGTGACATCTACCGCTACGGTGACGTTGCGACTTTCGATTACGGTACCGATGCCGTGGTCGCGGGCTACGCGGATCTGGCTGCTACGATCCACACGTTGCCCAATTCGATCATCGAGACCTTCATCAGTGCACGGGCCCCACGCGATCCACGCGATCGGATTCCTCTGGAGGAAGTGAACCTGAATCCCTCCGGATATGCCGCCAACATCGCGGCCAACATCGCCCACATGCTTCTGTGGTTCCGGCCCGACGCACGGTCCCTGCGTATCGAGAACGAATTCCAATTCATCGGGGACCTGAATCGCAAGGAACGTTTCGAAGCCCATTGGAAGAGCCTGAACGACCAGATTGACCGCCTCGGGGGCATCGACAAGGCCGTCTTCAGTGCCCTGCCTTTGGATCTCAAAATCGATTCCAAGGGCGAGCCCAAGGGAGTTTCCGTTGCGGAAAAGCTCAACGCCGCCGGGTTGACCGCCCGCCTGGAGAAGCTCCTGGATACGCCTTCTTATACCAACTTCGTGGGCCTGGACGAAAAGAAGTATAGCTTCACGAAGGAAGAGAAGGAATTGATCGTCAAGCGCTCCAAGAAATTCTTCGAGGAATTGGAGAAAGATACCGTCAAGGCCGTCTGCAAACGGTTTGAAGATGCCCCGCGAGGCTTGGGCATGGAAGCCACTGGCTCACTCGGTGAAGATGACGTGGTTGCCAAGCTGGAAAAGAAAATCGCCGAGTTCGCCCGTACGGTCATCATGGCACCGGACGAAGAGAAACGCCTGAAAGGCAAAGTCGACAAGAGCTACGTGGAAGTCGTGCAATTCAAATACGACCAGGAAACCCGCCTCGCCGCCGCCAAGATGCTGAATGACAAAACTGGCTCCTACCGCGGCTGGGCCGTCGACGCCAAGGGCGACCTCAACAAAGCGCTCAAGGACGAAGTCGAAGGCGCACTGAACATCGCCAACTTCAAGGATTTCAAGGACTCCATCCTCTCCCGCCCCTTGCGCGAGTGGTATCTGGAACAGCAGGACATTCTCGCCCTGCTGCCGCCGAAGCCCGGCAAGTAAGCTTCGGGACTAGAACTTTGGCTTTGCCACAGCCGATGGGGATCCCCATCGGCTGTTTTGTTTCAGCGAGCCGGGCTTTGCCGTTAAACGAGTATTCTTGCCAAGGATTTCTAAGTGTTGTAACTTTTGTAAAACCGTTGAATCATGCAAGCCGAATTGAAGGTCCGTAAAATTGGCAATTCCCTCGGCATACTCCTGCCCAAAGAGGCGGTCACCGAGCTTCGAGTAGACGAGGGAGCTTCCTTGTATCTTTCGAAGGCGCCCGATGGACGGTTTTATCTGAGCCAATTCGATCCCGAATTCGTCCGACAGATGGAAATCGCCAAGGAAGGAATGCGCCGTTATCGGAACACGCTCAAAGAACTGGCCAAGTGAATCCCCCGGTCTGGATAGACAGAACCCTGGCCTTGGCAGTTCACGAAGAAATGCTGGCAGAGTTTGGGGGCAGCGCCGGGATCAGGGACGAGGGCCTCTTGGAATCGGCATTGGCCGATCTCCAGAACCTGTTCGCCTACGGTGAACCGGCGATTAGCGAGCTTGCGGCATCGTATGCGTTCCGCATTGTCCGCAATCATCCCTTTATCGACGGAAACAAAAGGACTGGCTTCATGGTTGCTTATATTTTCCTGGAACGGAATGGGCAGACGTTTATTGCCACCGAGGCCAATGCGGCTGCGGTCATCATCACCCTCGCAGGGGGCGAAATGGGCGAAAAGGAGCTGGCCAGATGGTTTGCGAAGAATTCCACTGCCGCAACGTAGCCACCGACGGCCAACAAAGGCAGTCGTTCAAGGGTGGTGCATCTTAATACATCCGCAGGAATAGGAGGAATTATCGCACGCGGAGACGCTGAGGCGCGGAGAAAGACAGGCGGAAATATCGTCCACGAAGCACACGAAAAACACGAAAAATAGGCTCCTATCTGGCGTCCGGCATCGCTTCCCGGTTTTTCGTGTCTTTCGTGCATTTCGTGGTTCCTTGCCTTTTCCTCCGTGTCTCCGCGTCTCCGCGTGAGATGATATTATTATATGTAGACCCACGGCGTTGGCGATTTATTGCCCGTCCTCCCTGGCGCGCCGGGTCCTGCGACCCTGTGTCCCATCATTCACGTCGCCATCGACCTTCCAATTCCCGCCAATCCTGCGCATGACGATTTCCGACTGTCCGTTCCGCAGTGCGTCCGGAGAAGGCGGCGCCGAGATATGCAAATGAACTTCGTCGTCTGAGACGACTTCCTTTTGAGTGATCTGGTACCCTTCGATGGCGTTGGCCCAGGCAATAATACCCTGCCGGATCTCCGCCGCCGATTTGCCTTCCATGTTGCTTTTGAAGCGGGCCGCCTCTTTTGCGGTGAGTCCCGCCAACGTTTTGTCCAGATTTCCCGTACTCGCCATGGACAACGTCGATTGCATGGACGCTTCGGGCGTGGCGTAGCCCACGAAGGCCAGCATCGGCGGCTGATCCTTCACTTTGCTGCGATAGACGAAGGTCGTGGCGGTGCCGACTGCCAGGAAGGTCAGCAGGCCCACAGCCACGGTCGTTTTGAGTTTGGTCCAAGCCATAATGATTTTTGCGATGGTTTTGATGAATCCAACCTGGGCACCCGAGAGGGTCGCCGCTTTCACGGCGCCCGTGATGGACGCCGCCAGGCCAGCCGGTGCGGCCTGGATGGAATTTGCCGAAACGGCACCCGCGATCGCGAGCGACGACACGTTGAGGCCCTGTTGAAGAAAGTGTTGTCGCAGTTTTTCCAGGGCGCGATTCACCCGCATCTTGGCGCCCGCTTCGGTGGTCCCCAACGCCGCACTGACATCCTTGAAATTCCGCCCTTCAAAGTACCGCAACACCAGGGCGTTGTGATCCTTCTCGCCCAATTGGGCCAAGGCCTGTTCCAGATGGGGCTCGATTTGCACCCAGGTGCTGGAGTCGTGGTTCTCGGGTTGGGATTGCATATAGGCCTCTTGCTCACGGCACTCCCGCCGGCGTTGGGCAGTCTGGGTCCGGGCGGCGACATAACGGGCAGTACGGCACAGCCATCCGGAAAGGATCGTGGAAGCGTCCAACGAACCGGACTTGCGGGCCAGGATGACGAAAACAGTCTGGGTAACTTCTTCGGCGGAGTGCGGGTCACGCACACTACGGAGGGCGACAGAATAGACGAGGTTGACATGGCGCGAAACCAAGGTCGCAAAAGCGTCCTCGGATCCTCCCCGCGCATACTCTCGCACGAGTTCCATGTCGTCGTTCGTCATTCCATCTATCCATCCCTGCCGAACGGAAAAAGTAACAACCTTTCTCGGCGGCCAGCTGATCTCGCGCGGGTATTGTTTTTTCCCGTTGACTGCCGGTTGGCTTCTGGAAGCGTATCATTTGTTACCACAGGATTTGCCACCATTCCATGAATGCCGGCTCACCTCCGTCCACGCCGCGTCTTCGTTCGACGGCCAACGAGGCGTTTACGCTGATCGAGTTGCTCGTGGTGATCGCCATCATCGCGATTCTGGCGGCAATGTTGTTACCGGCGCTGGGACGGGCCAAATTCGCGGCCCGCAACACCGCTTGCCGCAATAATGTGCGACAACTGGGAATTGCCATGATCGCGTATGTCGCCGATCAGCGTACGTATCCGACTTGGACGATGGGTGATCGAACGAATGGCGTAGTGAATTGGTGGGACCTCCTCGGAATACCTCGGACAGTAGTCTATGCCTCGACAGCGGAAACCCGTGGAACTGTCCCCTGTCCGCATTTGGGCGGCGTGTTCTGGTGCCCGTTCAATGTCGGTTATGACGCCACCGGTTGGGACTCCAGCGGGCACGGGTCCGAAGGCCGCTCCTTTCAGTATTCCGCTTACGGATACAACGCCTGGGGGGTAGCGCTTTGGCCAGACAGGCTGGGACTCGGCGGCTATTGTTCCACCAAATTCGGAAGTGGTCCCCCGTTCGCGGAAAGTGGTCTCAGCGATGCCTTGGTCAAGGCTCCCGCCATCATGATTGCCATGGGAGACGGGTTCGTTCGTTCTCTCAATCCTCAACGGGACGGAGAACAGGGTTTCACCAGTCTGATTGGCGGACGCGCCGCGAACCTGGCCGGGGTCCAGTCAAAAACCCCCGCTAAACAGCAAGCCAGCTTCAAGAATCATCGGGGCCGCTTTAATTGGCTGGCCTGTGATGGCCACCTGGAAGTGGAGGACATGAATCGAACCTTCACCGTCAACGACGAAAACATGCGGCGATGGAACAATGACAATCTACCCCACCGTGACCTGTGGACCGAAAAGCCCTCCGCCCGGTTGGGTAATGTCCGGCCACTGCCGCTGGTCTGCCCGCCCTGGAGGGCAGGCAGCAACGAAAACTCCTAAGCCTTCTCCTGGATCAATTCCCTGCGTGCACCCGACAGCAGTTTCTCCACAAAATTCGTGGTGTACTGGCCACGACGGAAATCGGGGTCCTGCAAAATGGCCTGCTCAAAGGCGATGGTCGTCTTGATGCCGGTGATCATGTACTCGCTCAGCGCCCGCCCCATCTTGTTCATCGCGTCCGTGCGATCCTTGCCCATCGTGATCAACTTCCCGATCATCGAATCGTAATAGGGCGGAATCGTATAGCCAGCGTACGCATGGGAATCGACGCGCACTCCGCGGCCCCCCGGCGCGTAGTACATTTCGATTCGACCCGGACACGGCCGGAAATCGTCAAAGGGATCTTCCGCATTGATCCGGCATTCGATCGCGTGGCCGTTGCACTGGACGTCCCCTTGCGACACCGACAGTTTTTCCCCGGCAGCGACCAGAATCTGTTCGCGCACCAAGTCGATGCCCGTCACCTCTTCGGTGATGGGATGTTCCACCTGGATTCGCTTGTTCACTTCTAGGAAGTAGAAATTGCCCTGGTCATCGACAATGAACTCGACGGTACCGGCGTTGGAATAGCCCGCCATCTCGGCGATCTTTAGGGCGGCCTTGCCCATTTTCTGGCGAAGACCCTTGTATTCCTTCCGATCCAGCATCGGCGAAGGCGTTTCCTCAATCAGCTTCTGATTCCGGCGCTGGATCGAGCAGTCACGCTCACCCAAGTGGATGATATTCCCCTTGGTATCCCCCATGATCTGAAACTCGATATGGCGGGGGTTCTCGACGAATTTCTCGATGTACACCCCGGAATTGCCGAACGCTTTTTCGGCTTCCGTCCGGGCCGTGTGATACCCCTTGATCAACGAAACGTCGTTGTGGGCGGCGCGCATGCCGCGGCCACCACCACCGGCAATGGCCTTGATCATGACCGGGTAGCCAATGCGCTTCGCGGTGGCGAGCGCTTCGGATTCACCTTCCACCAAGCCATCCGAACCCGGAGGCGTCGGTACGTTGGCCTTCTTGGCCAAAGCCCGGCTTGTCGCCTTGTCGTGCAGGATGTTCATGGCGGCCGAACGCGGCCCGATGAACCGAATGTTGCACGACTCACAGACATCGGCGAAATGCGCGTTCTCCGACAGGAATCCGTAGCCCGGGTGAATCGCATCCACGTCCGCGATTTCGGCGGCACTGATCAGCCGGTCGATACGGAGGTAACTGTCCGTGGAAGGGCCATCACCGATGCAAATAGCCTCGTCGGCTACCTGCACGTGCATGGAATTGGCGTCCGCTTTGGAATAAACCGCCACGGTTTTGATGCTCAACTCCCGGCACGCGCGAATGATGCGCATCGCTATCTCGCCGCGGTTGGCGACCAGAATCTTCTCAAACATGCTTGGTAAAAGGATAAATGAAGGCGGACAACGTGTCCCGCCCAATACTCAGGCTGCCCCGCTTCCTGTCAGAGGGGCCTTACCTTGAACAATGGCTGCCCGAATTCAACAGGTTTAGCGTTATCGGCCACTACGGCCGTGATGATTCCCCGGGTCTCTGCCTTGATTTCGTTCATCACCTTCATCGCTTCGATAATGCAGACCACCGTGTCCGGCCCCACTTCGGAGCCGACATCCACGTAGGAAGCGGCATCGGGCGACGGTGCGCGATAAAGGGTGCCGATCATGGGAGACTTGATCTCCGTTTCGCCCGGCACATTGGGCGAAGGAAGATTGGGCTGAGGATGGTGGCCAGCTCCGCCACTGCGGGCCAAGGGAGCGTACGCCGTCAACTCTGGATCATCCAAAGGGGTCAGGGCGGGCAACGGGGGACCCGAGGCAATCGGACGCTTCAACTTTATCTTGAATTCCTTTTCCTCGAGCTCGAACTCCGAAAGGGAGTTCTTCTTCATCAAATCAATGATCGCCTTAATTTCTTTAAGGTCCACAGCACAACTCCAAGTTGGCGGCAGCCCACAGAGGCGACGCCGGTTACGGTCGGTTTTTCTAAAGCAAAAGAGCAGAACTTGAACGGCTCTGCTCTTGTCGTTTTGAACAACGTGGGCGCGACATTACGGATGGAGCCCCTGCCAGTCAAGCACCCGATTGACACGTCTTTTGGCGTAAACCTACGTCAAAATCCGGCTTTACGCCGCTCCGACAACGTTAACGATGGCTTCCAGACCCAAAACGTAGGAGAAAGCGCCGAATCCGCTGATTTGCCCCTTGCAGACCGCCGCGATCAGGGAACGGTGCCGGAATTCCTCCCGCGCGTGGATATTAGATAGGTGCACCTCGATGGCCGGAATTCCCACAGCCAGGATCGCGTCGCGGAGGGCCACACTGGTGTGGGTATACGCCGCCGCGTTCAATACGATGCCCGAGCAATTCCCCGCAGCCTGCTGAATCCAGGTCACCAATTCCCCTTCGGAATTGGATTGGCGAAAGTCGATCTCGACCCCTAGCTGGGAGGCCCGGTCGCGCACCAGCGCCTCGATGGACGCCAACGTCGTACGTCCGTAAACCTCCGGCTGCCGTGTGCCGAGCAGATTCAAATTCGGGCCATTGAGAACAAGCACCTTCATAATGACGGCTTGTGGGTACCGCGCCCGGAGCCGCCTGTCGAACCGATTTGCGATTCGCCCCCCAACAACCAGCCGGCAATTGTGAAGGCAATCCAGGCGTTGGGAGGGACGTACAGGCAGAAATCGGCGAAGGAATGGGCGCACCACCCGGCAAAACCGAACCAAAGCGCCAGCTTCAGCGGATCGTGCTTCACCTTGGGAAAGAGCATCCAAAGCAATCCACCCACCCAAACCAGATAAGCGGCCAACGCCAACCAGCCCGCATCGCTGGCCTGCTGCAGAAAGTCATTATGAACCAGCCGGGTCATCTCCGCCTCCGCCGGTTTGGCCAAGGCGTAGGGGCGCTGGAAGGTTCCCGGCCCGGAGCCAAACACGGGATTATCAACCGCTACCCGCCACGCAACCTTCCAGTAGTCGAAGCGGGCAGTCGCACTGGTTGCGCCTTTTTCGAGATAACTGGAAAATCGGAACAGGAACGCCGCCACGCCCGCTGCCACGATGCCTCCACCGTACAACCATTTCAATTTGGACGGCATTTCCCGGGTGAAAAGCCAGGCGGCTCCCATTCCCAACGCCAGCAGCCAAGCGGCCTTCGAACCGGTCCAGTAGAAGTTACCCAGTACTAGGAGCACCGCCATCGCACCTGCCAGCCAGCGAACCGAAGGTCGTAAACGGTCGGCCGCCCGGCAGGCTTGAACCATCAGCCAGGGACCCAAGAGAAGCAGCAAATTCGCCAGCGCATTGGGATAAACCAGCGTTCCGTAAACGCGGCCCTTCTCCAGCTTCGTCAGGATGACTGGATTCGGCGCCCAAGCCCCATTGGTTAAAACCAACAGGTTCTGCTGCTGCATTTCGATCAAGGTTGAGGGCGCGAAATTGGTCCATCCCGACTGCTGCCCCTCCACCAGCCGCTGGTAGTCCATGCGAAACTCGAACAAATGCTGCCGGGCCGCTTTGATCAGGCAGACGGCCAGTCCGAGCGAAAGCATGATCCAAAACCATTTCGCCATCTGGTCCCGACCCAACACCAAAAACGACAGGGCGAAACACGCCACGCAAACGGTCAGATGGGGCATGGTCATTCGCGTGAGTGTGGCATCGACGGAATGGGTGGAGGCGAGGGCTTGCCACCCCAGCCAGACCAGCGGTGCCACCAGTAACCAGACTGGCGCTTGGGTTTTCTGGACCCGTTCGACTACCGTCGCCTTTGACAGCCCAACCAAGGCCACCAACACGAAAGGGAAATACGCCCAGCGCACGGGCCAAAGCTCAAACAGAAACTCCGAGAGTGAAGTCGGCGGCGGAATATTGTTATCCAGCACCACCGGGCTGCCGAACTTAAGGACGGCCAAGGCCAGGAAGAGGCCCAACGCGATCCCAAACCCAATCACCCAACGGTCGTTGGATCCGACTGTCTTGGGCGCTGCACTACGCGGGTTGGCGTTCACAATTTGAGGCGGAGGAGGCCTACTTCAAGAGCCAGGGCCTCTTGGACGTTGGTGTGGAGCAGACGCTGGGTGCCTTCCCAAAGCTCCACGTTGTTGCGGGCTTCCACGGGTTTCAGCCGTTTCGACACCACCCGCCCCGCGTCACGGAGTTGGGCCAGGAACAGGACGTCGGACCCCATGCCTTCGGACATCAACCACACGTCACGCAGCCAAGCCTGCAAACCGTTCAAATATTCGCCCCGTTTCCGACGGTACTCGCCCTCGATCGCAGCGGTGAGTTCGTCACCCCAGCGTTCCTTTTGCTCGGGAGTCGCGTCCGGATAGCGATTCAGCGGAGATGCTTCAGCCAGCGAATCCTCGATCGCGGTGCGTGCTTTTCCCAACGCTCCCAGCAGAGTCCCTAGCAACCGATAGCGCGGTAATACGCCTGCCGAGGAATCGGCCGCCGCCCGGCCAAACTCTGCAACCCAATCCACCACCGCTTGGTCAAACCGCACTTGCCCTGCCCCAAAGCTCAGGCGCTGACAGCGGGATAGGATCGTTTCCATGAGCCGAGTCGGCTCGATGCTGAGCAGGATCAAGGTCGTCTTGGGAGGGGGCTCTTCCAGGGTTTTAAGAAAGGCGTTCGCGGCCGCACTATTCATGCGATCGGCACCAACAAAGATCACCACCTTGCCCCCCGTTTCCATCGGACGCAGGCCCATCAGGCGGATGACCTCGCGGGTCTGCTCCACTGAAATCTGGCGCATCTTGTTCTCAGGGTAAACCCAGGTGACATCCGGATGATTGTGGGCGCCGATGCGTCGACAATTGTTACAGTGACCGCAAGCTTCCACCGGCAAGCCGGATTCCGAACGTTCAGGAGGGGTCTCGCAGCTCAGCACCTTGGCAAGACGTTCGGCCACTCCTTCCAGGGTTTCCATTTCGTCCCCGGTAAAAAGGTAACCGTGCGCCAAGCGACCCCGGGAAATGCTGCGCCGCAGCAATTCCCACGACGGGCTCTCCTGTTCCATTCCGAAGCTCGACATCCCGAGGCAGAATTATCGCACCCGGCCTCCCGAACAAGCTCGGAACGTCGGGTCCGTCTTCAATGCCGGAAGAAAATCATCCAGACGACCAGCAGCATCGGGATCATGAAAGGCACGGTGAACTTCGCGACGTATGCCAAAAACGAAGGGGTGTGAACCTTTTGCTGATCGGCAATCGCCTTGACCATGAAATTGGGCCCGTTGCCGATATACGTGTTCGCCCCGAAGAACACCGCTCCAGCACTGATCGCCGCCACAATTTTGCGTCCAAAGCCATCCGAGAGCAGATGCGCCACGCCAATTTCCTCCGGTCCCAGTTTTCCATGAGCAAGCCAGGCCGGGTGCCATTGCATGATAAACGCCAAGGATCGTTTTGCCGCTTCAGCAAAAGGGCCACTGGCCGCCGCCAAATCCGGTCCACCGGGCAATGCCGCCAAACGCTGCACTTCCGTCACCAATCCCGGGTCTACGAGGGCACCGTGGGCGGCGCTCAGGAATGCGAGGTACGTGGGAGCATTGTCGAGGACACTCGAGAGCGCGCCGCTGCCGAAGAAAAACAGCCCCGCCGAAGGGTCGCCAAATTTGCTCGCGCTGGCTTGCAGCCAGTCCAACGCGGGCATCATCGTCGCGAAAATGCCCGCGAAAAGGATCGCCACCTCTTTTATGGGGTGAAAGGTGAAGTGGTTGGACTCATGCACCTGCCGGCCAGTGGTAAAGTAGGAAGCGATTGCCGCCATCACCATAATCGCTTCCCGCAGAAACGGTGGCCGCTCAATGAAAGCCGCGCCCAAAACCACTGCCAGCAACGCGACGTTGCCCAATCCTTCAAATCGCCAGTGATCCGCCGGTTCCGCCAGTTTCTCGCGGACCGATTTCGGTGCCCGGCGGTAGTTGCGGAGATCCACGACAAAGAACATGGCGAGCAAGATGCCGACTCCAACCAGCCAAATGGGCCATAGCTGGGCCGTCACCCACCAGAAGGGGACTCCCTTCAAGTAACCCAGATAAAGCGGCGGATCGCCAATCGGGGTAAGTGCTCCACCTACATTAGATACCACGAAGATAAAAAACACCACGTGATGCCCGGTAACCCGATACCGATTCATCCTTAGCCAGGGACGGATGAGCAGCATGGAGGCGCCCGTGGTACCGATCAGGTTGGCCGCCAGGGCACCCAGAGCGAGAAATCCCAGATTTGCCAGCGGAGTCGCTTCACCCTTGACGCTGATGTGAATGCCGCCCGCGACTACGAACAACGATCCCACCAGGACCAGGAACCTTATGTAATCGCCCGAAACCTCCGCCACCCGCAATCCGCCACCCACGTGGGTGAGATAAATCGCCACCACCACAATCCCGAGTCCGATCGATACCTTGGGATAATGTTTCCCCCACCAGTCACCAAAGAAGAGCGGGCCTAGTGCGATGAGGGCAAGAAGCGTGGCAAATGGAATTACAGTCCAAAGGGCTGGTGCGGTCATGGATTAGGCAAGCCGAAGGGACGAGGCTTGTTGCGCAGGCGCTAGCAACAAATGTGCGAGTTCATTACATCGGCGCAGAACAGCGGGAGCCGAGCTCGGTGTTGGCCAAAAAAAGCCCATCCCCCTGTCGCGTTTGACTGCCGCTGGCTATTTTCGCGCACCTGCAATGCTTCATTTATTCCATGTATCATTTCACTATCAATTGTTAAAAAAATTCATATTGCAACCCTGCGGCCCGCAGCAAAAACGGCCCAGTACATCCTTGATGGATCTTTCCCATGATGCTGGCTGACAAGGTACTTGAGTCGAATTCGGGAGCGTACTTCAAGGGGTCTTCCTCCCGCTGATCTCCTTCCGCAAAACGGTGTTTCACGGGCGGGCTTTCGAGCGCCAAAATGGCCATCGTCGCCGCTGGCACCCCCGGTGCTACCAGCTTTTCGAAGCCCAGCCAGGGTTGCTCAGCCCAACCCGAGCTAACTTAGATTCCACGACACTTGTTCCTGGTGTTTCAGAACAGTCGGCGTGGCTGGGGAATAGTCACCGTACAAAAAACACACAAACCAAGGAAGTCAGGAGCGAACGAAGAGACCCATTCCGTGCCGTCCCGGCATCGGTGTAACAATTCAGTATCTTACCTTAGAACCGACTTATGCGATTAGACAAACTCCGTTTGATTTCGACTCTAACGGCGGCATTGGGAAGGCATCATCGTGCCCTTCTATGCTGCCTGCCCGCGTTGCTCCTGCTGGCCGCGCCAGCGGTGCTCCACGCGGAAGATGCAACCAATGCCCCCGCCGCCGCGCCCATGTCCATGGATCCGAAGACCGATCCGGCGGGCACTGCGACGGGAGCCGCCGGCGACGTGGCCGACGCCTCGGGCGCCCACTTCGTGGTGAGCGAACCGGCAGCCCTGAGCGACGACGACAAAAAGGATCCCGCCAAGCTCAAGACCTACACCGAAGCCAAGAAGGCGTTCGATGATTATACCGCGCAGGCCAAGGCCGAACCCCTCGCGTTGAAGCTGGCCGATGCGGTGGGCCATAACCGGGTTGCCATTAACTTCGTCTGGACGCTCTTCACGGGCTTCCTGGTGATGTTCATGCAGGCTGGTTTTGCGCTGGTGGAAGCCGGGCTCTGCCGGGCCAAGAATGCCGGGCATACCATGGCCATGAATTTCATGGTTTATCCCATGGGCATGCTGGGTTTCTGCCTGAGCGGCTTCGCCTTCATGTTCGGCGGCATGGCCGATCCGCAAAACCCCAATACCAGCGGCATAGCGACGATGGGTGGCTACTCCGGGCTGAATCATGAAATTGGTATTCATATCGCGGGTAAATTCTTCGGCCTGATCGGCGGAAAGGGTTTCCTGCTCCAGGGCGCCGGATACGATTCCGCGGCGTTCACCCTGTTCCTCTTCCAGATGGTGTTCATGGACACCACCGCGACGATCCCCACGGGTGCCGCAGCGGAACGCTGGAAGTTCTCCGCGTTCATGATCTATAGCTGTTTCATCGGTACGATCATGTACCCCATCTTCGGTAACTGGGTCTGGGGCGGTGGCTGGCTCGCGAACCTGGGTGCCAACTTCCCCGGCTTGGGACACGGTCACGTGGACTTCGCAGGCTCTTCCGTGGTGCATATGCAAGGCGGTGTTATCGCACTCATCTTCGCCATCCTCATCGGGCCACGCCTCGGAAAATACGACAAGAACGGCAAGTTGGTTCATCCGATCGTGCCGCATAGCATCCCCATGGTGATGTTGGGAACGTTCATCCTGGCCTTCGGCTGGTTCGGCTTTAACCCTGGATCCACTCTGGCCGGCACCGATCTCCGCATCGGCGTCGTGGCGGTTAACACCATGTTGGCTTCGGCCACGGGCGCCCTGGCGGCGACTCTCTGGATGTGGTGGGTTCGAACCAAGAAACCCGATCCGTCCATGATGTGCAACGGCATGCTGGCCGGTCTGGTGGCGATCACGGCTCCCTGCGCATTTGTTAGCGGCACGGGCGCTCTGATTATTGGAATCGTCTCCGGCATCCTGGTCGTCGAGTCGGTCTTCTTCTTCGACAAAATCGGAGTTGACGATCCCGTCGGCGCGATCTCGGTTCATGGCGTCAATGGCGCCTGGGGCTGCCTTTCGATCGGCTTGCTGGCCGACGGCACCTATGGCGACGGCTGGAACGCAGTCCCGGGCACGGTCAAAGGTCTCTTCTACGGAGGCGGCATGGGCCAGTTCTGGGCCGAGTTGATCGGCGTGGTCACGTGCATCATCACCCTGTCGATCCTGTCGTACATCGTGTATAAGATCGCGGAGGTCCTGGTGGGCAACCGGGTATCGGCGGAAGTCGAAATCGATGGATTGGACATCCCCGAGATGGGCGTGCCGGGCTACAGCGGCATGGTCATGGACAAGCAATCCGAAACACCGATGCAGAAATAATTAACTGCCGTTTCGCAACCGCATGACCGCCGAATCGGCCCCGGTTGGGGACGGATCCGGCGGGAACAGCAGGAAAATCAGACTATGGAATTCGTACGCATCTTATTGGCATTGGCAGCGGGTGGCACCGTGGGGCTGGGGTTCGGCATGTTGCAGGCGCTCGGCGCCCGCCGGAACCAGGTCCTGGCCCAAACGGGACGCCTGAGCAGCGCCTGGAAACTTATGCCCAGCTCGGCCCAACGGGTCGCGCTGCTCATGATCGCCCTGGCCGCCATCCAGCTTGTGTGTCCCATGCTCTTCAAGGATAACACCCAATGGTGGGTGTCAGGCGGGGTGGTTGCCGGCTATGGCTGGCATCTATTTTCGCAATTTCGGAGAAGACGCCTGGCGGGAATTGCCTGAGTCTGACGCGAAACGACTGTCGAAAACGAATCGCCATGAAAAAGATCGAAGCCATCATAAAGCCCTTCAAACTTGAAGAGGTCAAAGACGCCCTCGCAGAAGTCGGTATCGAGGGAATGACGGTGACTGAGGTGAAAGGATTCGGGCGCCAGAAAGGCCATACGGAAATCTATCGCGGAAGCGAATACACCGTGGACTTCCTGCCCAAGATCAAGATCGAGATCGTCGTGACCGATGCCACCGTAGACGCCGCACTCGGCGCCATCATCTCGTCGGCGAAGACCGGCAAGATTGGCGACGGCAAGGTGTTCGTCTCCGCGGTCGAGGAAGCAGTGCGCATCCGCACCGAAGAAAAGGGCGACAAGGCCGTTTAACCGGTCCGCCACACACACACGCTACGCCGTGCCGCGTTCATTCGCCGCACGGCGTTTTTGTTCCTAGAATTCCAAGCGCGCAGCCCTTTAACGCGATTGGAAGACAGCGACCGGACGTCCGGTCCGGATGGATTCCTCTTCGCCAGCGCAGATCTCCAAGGCCTGGACGGCATCCATCAAGGTCACGGCCGAGGGCTTCGTGCCCGATTTGATGCAATCGACGAAATACTTTAATTCACCGATATATCCATCGCCTGGGCCAATTTCCGGCTTGGTGGTCTGCCCATCCTGGATGACCCGGAGGGCGTCGGCACCCCGCGCCAGCGCGAAGTCCACGGTCGCCTTCTCGAAGTTCAGCGTAAAAGCCATATCGAACCCGAAGCCCGGCGACATCGCCCAACTGCCCTCGGCGCTGACGACCTTGGCCTCGTTGAACTCAAACATCGCGAGGACGTGATCGACAGCCCCACTCACCATGGAGTGGCCTTGGGCATAAACCGAACGCGGACGCCCAAAGAGGAACTGGATGAAATCGACGTCGTGAATGTGAAGATCCAGCAGAGCGCCACCGGATTCACCGCCCGACAGAAAGTGCCCCTGCCCCCACGAAGGAGCCTGGGCCACGCGGCGGAATCGCGCGCTCAGCACCCGTCCGTAACGACGGGTATCGACCGCTTCCTTCAGCCACGACCAACCGGGCCAGAAACGCATGCACATGGCGGGCATAATGATCTTGGACGAAGCAGCAGCAGCTTCCAGCAAAGCCGACGCCTCACCGGCCGTGCGGGCCAAGGGCTTTTCGACGAGGACGTGTTTCCCCGCTGCCAAAGCCGCCAGAGCCATGGGAACGTGAGTCTTGGTGGGGGTGCAGATGTCCACCGCGTCGACCTCGGGATCGGCCAGCAGTTCCTCCAGGGAACGGCAAGCCTTGACCGTGGTCATGTCCAGGCGCACGGCATCGGCGTCGCCGACGTTGCCCATCACTTTCGAAAAATCGCCGTCGAGATTGCGGCCGCTGGGATTGCAGAGGGACACAATCCGGGCGTCGGGCACCTGGCGAAAGGCCTTGATATGCGTGGCCGCCATGTATCCCGTGCCAATCATTCCAATTCGGATCATCGTGGAGCCAGTTTAGCGGTGCCGGGCGGCGTGGCGAGAATTTTGGACGGGGCAAAACCACCTCCCCAGATTCCGCCCGAAGCCCACCAAGAGGAACGGGGAATAGGGACCGGCAAACGTGCGGCATTCCCGGAAAATACTAATACAATTATATCCGCAGATCGCGCAGATTCACACAGATTTGGAGAGGCGAAATACGGCGCGGAAACTTCCGCCCTTTTCGTGTCCTTCGTGCCTTTCGTGGTTACCTGTCCCCTCGCTCACCCGAACATCGCACGGCAGATATAGACAGCGGCCAGGCAGCCGACGGCGTCCGCGGCCAGGCCCGCCAGCAACGCGTGGCGGGTACGCCGGATACCGACCGAACCAAAATAGACTGCCAGCACGTAAAAGGTGGCTTCCGAGCTGCCATAGATTGTGCCGGCGGTGCGTGACAGCAGGTGATCTGGCCCATAGGCCTTCACAATGTCGCCAAAGGCGGCGAGGGATCCGCTTCCGGTAAGCGGCCGTAATAGCGCCAAGGGGACGAGCTCGACGGGAAGCTTGATCAGAGCCAGGGGAGCGCGCAGCAAATCGGTGAGCAGGGTCAATCCGCCCGAACCCCGCAAGGCGCCGATGGCGACCAGCATTCCAACCAGATAGGGAATGATCCTGATCGCCGTTTGGAAACCTTCCTTCGCGCCTTCGATGAATTCCTCATAGACCGGCAGTTTTTTAAGGACGGCGTAAAGTGGAAAGAAACCCAGGAGAAACGGGATGGAAACCAGCGACACTGCATTCACAAATCGGACACCCGTGGGTGGCGCGGGCACGACGGCCACCGGCTCTGACATCATGCGAAAGATAAAGAACGCAAAACACGCCACGTAAGCGAGGAGCACGCCCCGTTGCCACCCACCCAGCGGCGTGACTTCGGTCGGGGGCACTTCGACCCTGGCCGGTTGCTCGACCGGCGCCGAAACGCCTCGGGATTCTCCGGGCTCGATGCGAAACCACTTCAAGGGCGCGGCCATCTTGGCCACCAGAAAACCCGTAACGGCAGCGCAGGCTGTGGAAAGGAAAGCGGTCCCGACAATGGCCGTGGGATTGGCCGCGCCCTGCCCTGCCAACAAGGCAACGGCCGTCGCGGGAATCAGTTGGATCGAACCGGTGTTCAGGGCCAACAGCGTACACATCGCGTTCGTGGCGGTGTCAGGATGCGGATTCAGCTTTTGGAGATCCTGCATGGCTCGCAGCCCGAAGGGCGTGGCCGCGTTGCTCAAGCCCAGCATGTTCGCCGTCAAGTTCATCACCACCGATCCCAGCGCGGGATGATCGGCGGGAATCTCGGGAAAAAGTCGGACCAGCAAAGGCCGCAATATCCGGGCTATGACACCTACTAGCCCGGCTTTGTCCGCGAGCCGGATCATGCCCAACCACAAGGTCATGACGCCCACCAACCCAATCGCCAACGTCACCGCAGTCTCGGCCGCCTTGATGACCGCTTCCACGGTTTCATGCAGGCGCCCCAGAAAGCCGCCCAGCAATACCGCCGCCAGCAATAGGCCAAACCAAACCCGGTTCAACATGTGTCCGCGCATTAAATCCCGCCTTGGCGCGGGGCGCAATCCAACGGAGAAAATGCGCCTCTTTTGGGCGCACTTTTAATTGGGGGCTGGTGTGGTTGAAACTGCGGGTATTCCCATGGTTGAAGGTCTGGTTTCGGTCGGAAAAGCATCCGGAAGATGCCAGACAGTAGATGGTCGGTTGAGCGCAGCGACACCACCGGTACAGAAGCCGGAGTTATCGCTCGCGTTTAAGGGGTATTTTTCCCTTGGGCGCACCGCGAGCGTTGAGGGAACAGAGGATGCCCAAAAGGGGAACGATTGTCGTGCCTGACTTCGGTAATATCGACTGAACTCCGTGCTCGCGATACACGAAAACCCAAAATGCGTTGCGGGCGCGAGCCGTTGATTCTGCGACGGAAACCGGTGGTTTCGCAGACTCAACCGACCGGCTAAGGGCTTCGATCCCTCCGGGATCGGGCGACCTGCGATCCAAGTTCAGGTGGGCAATTGCCTCCTCGTCAGTGGAGAGAATCGGGGAATGTCTGCGGAAGGGACATAGAATGGTATCTCCCACGGAGCCAGCAATTTCCTTCGCCCCCTTGGGGAAGAAGGTGGCCGCAGGCCGGATGAGGGGGTGGCGCACCTGCAATTTTTGCCGCGTACTGGCCCAAAACATCTACTTGCTCTTACGGATGCTGCAAGAACTTCGGATCGGAGCGGCGCATGGCGGCGACAAAGGCGTCGTAAGTGGCGCGGTCGAATTGTTTGATGTCACGGGCGTACGATTCCAGAAAGGCACCTTGGTAATCGGTAATTTCCCCGGTTCGCTGCAAAAACGTCCACATCCGTTGGGCGGAGTCCAACATGTTGCCAAGGCGGGACTCGATCTGCAGGCGGGTATCCATCGAGAGATGTGGCAAGGCGTTGGAGATGACTGCGAAGGCTGGAGCCGCCTCTTCCACCGTATAAAGAGGCTTCGTCTGCATGGGCTGCAATTTGCGGAATGCCTCCGAAGCCGCCAACCGGGCCTCCAAGGGTTGGTTGCTGGCGGCAATCTGGGTAAGCATGATGGTGACTCCCATCATCTCCTTCATTTCGTCGTTATTTTCGTGGCTGCGTCGGCTCATTTCCTCATAGCCAATCGCACCGAGGGCTTCGGCGGCGGCGGGGATCGCCTGCGGGAGTTCCCTTAGCGCGGCGACGAGTTCCTCAACGGTGGCCTGCCCCGCTTTGGCTCGTTCGGTAAAGATGCGGGCGCGTTCCGCCTGGGCTGCCTGGAACGCAGGATCTTCACGATCCAACTGAACTGTGGGATCGATCTCCGCCAGCAACTTCTCCACGTAAAGTTTGAGGTCCTCGCGATTGGGCTGACTGACAAAATCCTTCAGCGCGGGTATGGCGTCCATGGCCGCAGGTCCCAGGGCGCTGATGGCCATCAATCCTCTTAATCGGGCATCCTCGTTATCCGCCGTCAGCAAGGCCACGGTGCGGGCGAATAAGCCGCTATCCGCAGCTTCCAACCCGCGCTGTGTGGCTTCCTTTACGAAACCTGGGAAGTGAATGTCGATCATGTCCCGCCAGTCCGAATGGAGATCAAGTGCGGCCACGAGATCCGCCATACTGGTACCCGGTACCCCCACGGATCGGAGTGCCGCCGCTGCCTGGACGGCGTCCTGCGCCGAGGGCGCCTCGCGCAGCATCGCGATCAAGTCCGGCACCGCGGCGCTCGCTGTGATACTTAGATAAGCCAGGCCGCCAGCGGCGCGACGGCGCACTTCCCAATCCGGGCTATGCAAGGCTTCGCGCAATAACGGAACCGCCTCCCGGTAGTGCTCCCGCAAACTCAGGATCGCGGCTTTCATTTCGGGCTGCGGATAAAGGTCGAAGCGCCCTGGAGCTTCCAACGCCTCACGGATCCTCGCCAGACCGGCCGCCAACGGGGAATCAGCGTGCACTCCCGATGGCCTGGCAGCCGCTGGAATTCCGTTGAGCTTTGTTTTCGGCCCCGCGTCGGTGCGCTGGGTTCGAGGGGTTCCGGTGAGGGTGGCCGGGCTTCCGGAGTGGTTCGCCCGATACACGACGGCACCCACGAGGAGCAGAGCCGCGGCGGCGCCCATGACAAGTTTTAGATTCGTGGTCATAAGTAGAAGAATTCCCAGGCCGGAAGTGACGGTGGTCGCTGTGGCGCCAGCGAGGGAGGCTTGGGTCAGGCGGGCAGCCAAGCCCGTGGGAGCGACCTGGCTGCCTTGCGTAACCAACGTGGCCGAAAGGGCGGCAACCGTGGTGGACACTCCCCGCGAGGCGAGTACAGCGCGTAATCGATCCAAGGCCCGGCTCACCCTCTTGCGCGCCGCTTCCTCGCTCAGCCCCAAACGAGCCCCGACGCTCCGCAGGTCCTGCCCCTGATAAAATCGGAGCAATACCACGTCGCGGTCCACGGCGGAAAGCTGACCCAACGCATCATCGAGAAGCGGGCCAACTTCATTCCAGGCCGCATCGGCGGAATCGGGCGCATGGGTAGGATCGGGATTCATGGCGAAAGCGGTGTGTTCGCGGACCTTTCGCCGATGCTCCCCCCGCCGCAGGACACTGGCTGCGAAACGGGTGCTGGTGTGCAGCCAACCGCTCAGGGGCTTGCCGTGGGCCACCGAGGTGGCCAGCACTGGTGCCTTTCGGGCGAGATCGGTGAAGACCGCCTGTGCCACCTCCTCCGCCAGGTGCGAGTGGCCTTCCATCTGCCGCAGGGCCACGGAATAGACGAGATTCACATACCGCGCAACCAGCGTACTGAAAGCCTCTTCGTCCTGGCGAAGCGCATAGCGGTGAAGTAATTCGACGTCGTCCAACATAGTCCGGTCCGTACCCTACCATCATCCGCCCAGCGGGCCGACCGGACAACGTACGCTTCGGTCACCGGCCGCCATGCAGCTTTTAATGCAGACACACCAATGCGCTCAACCACACGCGACAGCGCATGGAGTGCAGTTGCGGAGGCTTTGCGAAGCTACCGCTTTGGGAGGGGTGTCGCTTCGCGGGCAAACGAGTCCAAAAGGAGCTGTGACACGAGGGAACTTGAAATTTGAATTGGAGAAATCGGAGCCGAGGCCCCTTTGGAGTAGTTCTGCTGGCGAGATAACACCTCTCCCAAAGCGGCAGCTTCCCGGACTCCAGAGCCGCGCTCCAGGCGCTGACGCGTTTGCTGGGCGAGCGAGCAAATCGTGATGAATGTGATGGCTGGGGATGATGCGACAGTGCATGGAGTTCCACCTTCGCTGAAGCTACCGCTTTGGAAGGAGATTTTGGCAAGCGGGCAAGCATTCATTCCCAGCGGAGGAGCCGGGCAGAAGGGAAAAACACTCACGAGCCTCCCTCCCACCCATACCCCCAGCACGGGAAACCGTATGCGAAATCACTCATTAAAACTCTTAACCATCAAGATCTTACAACTTCCGAAGACCCGGCTCAAACCGCCTTCCCAAAATTCATCAGAAGTCCGGTCCTCTGCCCCGGACGCCAACGGCTCCGCCCAATTTCCGCTCTTTCAAGCAGACGCCCCCGGAGAAATCGGCTGGCGGAAATCAAGCACCATACTCGCTGGGAAATGAAAAAAACTGATTGCGATACAGGAATCCCCGACTAGCGTAGTCGCCGCGTTGGCCGATGGTGTAATGGCAGCACAGGGGTCTTTGGAGCCCTTAGTCATGGTTCGAATCCATGTCGGCCAGCCAACCCCCTTCTTGGAAAATTTCGCGCTCACTCGCGCTTGCTTCGGCGTACGCCAACCTCGATTCCGACACGTATTTGCAAGGGTTTTTGAACTCCACCCGAACCCGTTTGTCCCTCAAAGTTAGGTTCGAGCCGTGCTTTTTCAGGAAATCGCGGCATTTAATAGGATTTTTCTCCTGGGCGAGAAAAACCCCATGTTTTGCTTCGTTTATAAAGCAAATGACCGGTTCGAGCGCTTCTGTCGCCTTTCTCTGCAAGGCAGTCAGTTTTTCCCGAAGTTCCACCTTTTGATTGAGCAATCGCTCTTTCTTTTGATCGTATTCCGCCTGCGAAATTGCCCTGTTTAGTCTCATGTCGAGCAAGCCGTCCAACTGCCGGGCATTCTCCTCCAGTTCGAGCCTTATCCGATTGGCCCCCTGCCGCTGCGACTCCTCCGCTTTCCCCTGCTCTGCCGAAAGTTCCGCGAGCATCTTATCCGGCCAATCGAAAGGGAGGGAGCCTTCCAAGACCAGCCCGGCGAGTTGGTCGGCGATCAGCTCTTCGCGGACGTATCGCTGGCTACAAGGACCCTTCTTTTTCGTGCACCGCATGTAATTGTGGCCCTTCTGAGTTTCGGTCGTGACGAAGCATCCGCACTCGCCGCAAAGGAAGTAGCCACGGAAAGGGTATGGCTTGAGACGATCGGGCCTCGGCTTGCTCCGGCGCTCGATAACCGCCTGAGCCTCGTCAAACAGCCGCTTCGACACGATCGGCTGATGGATGCCCTCGTAGGCTTGGCCGTTGTAACGGAAAACGCCGTAGTAAAAGGGATTGTTCAGGAGAAAGTGGCAATTCGAAATCGCAAGTGGCTTACCGCCAGTTGTCGTGAGGCCAAGCTCGTTGACCCTCTTGCGAACCTCGTCGAGGGTGTAAAAGCCGCTCGCGTACAGCTCGAAGGCCTTGCGCACGAGCGGGGCTTTTTCTTCGTCAACGACGATGCAATGACGCACCTTGTCGTTGCGGTAGCCTAAGGGCGCGCGGGAGGGAAGGATGCCGTTGCGGAGCTTTGTCCTCTGGCCGCGCTTGACGTTCTCGGAAAGGTTGTCGACGTAATACTTGCTCTGGCTGAAAGCGATGGAGAGCATGAACTTGCCCTGCGCACTCGGATCGAAGCGAAACGTCGGAAACTTGAGGTCCTTGATGACGCCAGTATCGACAAGGTAGATAACCTTTCCGCCGTCCATGCTGTTCCGAGCAAGTCGATCTGGATGCCATGCGATAATTCCCTGGGCCTTTCCCGCTTCAAGTTCCTCCATCATTTCATTGAACCACGGACGTCCTGGAGTCTTGGCAGTCCGGCTTTCGATGAATTCCCGGACAATCTCGACCCCTTCTCTCTTGGCCATCTCCCGAAGCTCAAACAATTGCGCCTCAATCGAAAGAACCTGACGGTCTGCCTCGTCAGTGGACTTTCGGGCGTAGAGGAAAAACTTGGGGCTGGATTCCATAGCCTGAATTCTACCAAATCAACTTGAGCGGTCAAGTTCACCGGTCCCCAATTCATTTTGTATTTGGCGCGTACGTTTCGCTGTGTATGCCCGATCGGCCTTAGTGTTAATTCCGTGCTCCAAATGGAACCTCGTCTCTATCTCTTTTCGTCCAAACGGAACCGGGACGCACTTGATCCGAATTGCTTTATAGGTGGGTCCTACTTGAACCACTTCGCCGGTTGTGAGTGCTCGTTTCAATGTGCTACCTTTCCGCGCTGACTCCGATTCCGAAAAATGATACGAAACACGTTGGCGAAGTTTGGCAGATTCTCCCGCGTAGAGTGGCGTATCGCTGTTCGGCCCGTACGCGATGTATATGCCAGGACCCTCTGGCAATTGCTTTTCTACGTCACCGCGAAAATAACGCCATTGAGGCCTCCGCTTGCCTGTGGCTTCAACATGCCAATACGGCTCTCGCACGAGTTGGGCGGAAAACCACTCATAAGCACGGTCAAATATCTTTTCAAGCTCGGCATTCATTCATTGGCCTTCAGCCCAATATTTTTTGCCGACGCGCGGCGCCGCGCTCGAACTCCCATCCGCGAAATCCGCAGCCGATCCTCGGCGGATAATTTCGCGGCTCTGGCCTTTCCGCCCTTCAGTCCGCCGAGCCGCCCGAGCGCTACCGCTGCGAGATTTTTCACCGGTTCCCCTTTTCCTCCAATTTTCGGTGCAGTTGGCATATGTTTATGAAATATCGTACCAGTTTTTGTGTGATGCGCCAATCCCTCTTGTGCTCGTAAGTTAGTACCCGTTACCGGGTGGAGTTCAAAAACCCTTGCAAATACGTGTCGGAATCGAGGTTGGCGTACGCCGAAGCAAGCGCGAGTGAGCGCGAAATTTTCCAAGAAGGGGGTTGGCTGGTGTTACTGGAAAGGATACGTGCCCATTTTGCCGAACTTCCGGCGAATGTTCCCGAACTGATTGCCGAACCCGCGCTGCCCATCCCCACGACGAGACCCGGCAGGAAGAACTCAAGTCTGTCGGCGTGACAGG
>DATJII010000004.1:0-7781 GCA_035493435.1 Candidatus Limnocylindria bacterium
TCGACTATTATGAGATAGCGGTACGCCAGTTTCGGCAGCAAGTTCTGCCGGCAGGCTGGCCTGCCACCACCGTCTGGAGTTATGGATCGGTAAATCACCCTGGGACGTTCAACTACCCGGCTTTCACGCTCGAAGCAAAAAGCGGTACTCCCCTCCGCGTCAAATGGATCAACCAATTGATGGACGCTTCGGGAAACTACCTGCCCCATCTGCTGGCAGTCGATCCAACCCTGCATTGGGCGAATCCACCGGGTCCGCGAGACACCCGGCCGACCTACCCCAGGAATGCTCGCCCCTCTCGCTACACCGGACCGGTTCCGATCGTCACCCATCTTCACGGCGGCCACTCCACCGAGGAAAGTGACGGGCATACCGAGGCATGGTTCCTGCCAGCGGCTAAAAACATTCCGGCCGGTTACTTCACGACTGGTTCGCATTACGCCCCATTTAAGGCGAAATCGGAGGCATCACTGGGTCAAATCTGGGATCCAGGAACAGCGGTGTTCCAATACGAAAACGATCAGCGGCCAACCACCACTTGGTACCACGACCATGCCCTGGGCATGACACGGCTCAACGTTTACGCCGGCCCAGCTGGTTTTTATCTCATTCGCGGTGGCGAACAGGACCTCGCGGGACATATCCTGCCGGGACCAGCTCCAGCACTGGGAGATTCGCCGGGAACGAAGTATTACGAAATCCCGATCGCCATTCAGGATCGCGCGTTCAACGTCGATGGCTCCCTGTTCTATCCGCCCAACCGCGCCTTCTTCGACGGATTCAAGGGGCCGTATATCCCGAAGAGCGACATTTCGCCAATCTGGAATCCGGAATTTTTTGGAAACACGATGGTCGTCAACGGAAAAACCTGGCCGAACCTTGAAGTCGAGCCGCGCCGTTACCGGTTTCGCTTTTTGAATGGATGCAATTCGCGGTTTTTGATTCTCAAGCTGGTCACCAACCCGTTGGCGGCGCGGCCGGCAGCCCCTGCCTTGCCATTCGTCCAAATTGGCACGGAGGGCGGATTCCTCCCGGCCCCGGTGGTGTTGGACCAGCTTTTGATGGGACTTGCTGAGCGAGCCGACGTGATCGTGGATTTCTCCGGCCTGGCGGTTGGCACGCAACTTTACCTTATTAATGAAGGGCCGGACGAACCCTTCGCGGGAGGATTCCCCTTCGAGGATTTCGAACCGTCTGACCCGTCTACGACCGGCCAGGTGATGAAGTTTACGGTGGTGCCGAGTGCCGGCCCGGACAAGAGCCTGCCGGTCGATGAACTGGTTTTACCGGCGTTGGTTCCGCTCGGGCCCGCAAACCGGACCAGGAAGGTATCGTTAAACGAAGCGGTTTCTCAGGTCTTAAAGAACGTCGGGCCGCGTGAGGCTTTGTTGGGAATTGTGGACGACATGGGGTTCCCGATGCCGATGCTTTGGATGGACGAAGTCACCGAGGATCCAATGGAAGGCGACACGGAGATCTGGGAAATCTACAATTTCACCGCCGATGCTCATCCGATCCATTTGCATGAGGTGCAATTCCAGGTCGTGGATCGACAGGCGCTGGTCGCCGATGCGGAAGGAATGACTGTTCCGCCCGCAAGATTGGCCGGGCCGGCCGTGGGGCCGGAGGCGTGGGAGGTCGGCTTTAAAGACACCGTAATCGCTTATCCGGGCCAGGTAACCCGCATCAAAGCGACCTTCGATATTCCGGGGTTGTTCGTCTGGCATTGCCACATTGTCGAACACGAGGACAACGAGATGATGCGGCCGCTCCTGGTAAGGCCCAGGAGTTAACGTGGTTTTTGGCGGAAGCTCAACGCGGCCCCTGGTTCACAAACCCGCTTGCAATTTGGCGGTGGCCGGGTAATTTCAACGGCGGTTGGAATGGGGTCGTAGCTCAGTTGGTAGAGCGTCTCGTTCGCAATGAGAAGGTCAGGGGTTCGACTCCCCTCGGCTCCACCATCCTTCCCTCGGAACCACGCCAGCGGTGACGAGCGAAGAAGGGCTGGTTGATGTTTAAGAAGATCACGGACCGGTTCCCGTGGGTGGAGATTGACGAGGAGGTGCAACGAGGATTTGGCCCAACGATGCGAATGCGTAAAAATGAAGGCGAAGAAATCCACTTTTTTCACGAGCGCGGTCGCGCTAGTTCTGATCCTTCTTGCCTACCGGTTCGGCTACTACCGAGGATATAGCGCTCGCGGACCAATGGTCCATTTTGAGCGCGATACGGCAGACGCGGTCGGACGAGCACCAGCCAAGGGAGATTATGAACCGTACCTTACCAAGGTGAACGATTTACCAAAAGCACCCAGATGAAACACTCCGAAGGGTCCAACGATCGTGCTGGAGTGGATGCCGGGTTCGTGATCCTGTTTGCGTTGGGAAGTCATTGGCCCGGCACCACTCAGCACCGGTGTGCGGCGACTAGCACGCACCTTTGATATGGCGGATGATAAAGTAATCCAGATTTTCCGAGAGCTTGTTGGAGACCGCGCTAACAAACTGGTTGCCTCCCACTACCCCGCCGACATCAACTCCCGCATTACGGTGGCTCTCACCGAGGACGGTGCGGGTCTGACTGACGATCAGGTGTTACAGCGGGACGGCATCGGCTTCCACCTGGTCGATTGGCAGAGCGATGCTGCATTCATTGTGGCGCTCGTGCTTTTCCCGGAACGCTTTACCAATGAGGAGATTCGCGAGGGCGTGGACAGCTTTCTGGTCCATGTCCCGGCTCACATCCTTGAGGCTGCTCGATTGGGCGGCTATCAGACCGAAAACATTTTCATCGAAAAGCCCAAGGACGAATGACAAACGCGCCGAACCAGGTCACTCCACTCGACGCCGCGATGAGGTTCTGCTTTCATATCGGGCATCACTGGCACGGCGCGAGTGAGTTTTTTCGTTAAATTTCAGTATGCCAATCCCGCAAGACCTAAGAGACTTTCTGAGTAAACCCGAAAACCGGCACATGACTCTCAAGGAGGGCGAGGTTCGTGATCTGACGTTCTTCAGCCCGGAAGAGTTGAAGCTTGAAATGTTCGTGGTCGACAGTTTCGAGCTTCACCTGAATGGCCCGCTGGAGGTCGATCCAGGGGAGCAGCGCGAGTTTGAAGGTCATTCCCTAATTAAGGAATGCAACGACTATGACCCGAAGGGCGTCTTAACGTGGTTTCCCGGCCTCAACGCGTACGGGTCAGCCGATACCGAACATCAGCGCATCATTATTTATCCGGGGGTCACCTGGACGGACATCTTACGCGCTCCAACCTGGTACGTTAACGGTGAGTGGTATCCTGAGCGAGTGTCCCATGAGGCGATCAATCCGTGGCTATAGCATTAAACTATCTCGCTGCACTCGACACCGCGCGAGTGAGCGCGGGTGTTATGCGCTTTAGTTTTTTGACATCGCAGTGTCCTGAACACAGCTCACTCCGAGCGAAGAGCCAGCGGTTGGCGCGGATCTGGCAGATTGGCCACGGCATCGTGTGGATATGCGTGCTGTCGCTTCCCGGGGCGATCGCCATGTGGTGGGTTTTGCCAGAGGACCTCGAGCTTCACCGAAGCGCGGCTTGGTCGGTGGTTGCTCCGGTAGTGCTGGTCGCAGCCGGCGGTGTCGCCATGAAACGCTATGCCATTAAGAAAAGATGAGCGGCCCGTGCGGGCTTCAACAGAACGAGGGCATAACCAGCGGCCTGGAGTAGACGCCGCATCTCCGCTTCTGTTGTCAGCTTTACGTCTCTGGTCCGGCGCCACTGATCCCGTTAGTTGGGCAAATGGAAGCTGAGCCTCCAGTCAAATGGAAGTCAGACTGCTTGCGGTTCGGACTCGCGCCGTTAAAAGCATACGTAATTGGGATTCCCATGATAGCGGTCGCCTGGCGGACGAACTTTTCCGAAGCGAATCCTCATGGCTGGGACGAAAGAGCGGCAAATACGTACCCTTGGGTTCTAGCGGAGATCTTCAGTCGCGTGGAGTACGGCTATCTGCTATGCGCTGCCGGCCGCGCACTTGCCCTTTTTATCGCCTGTTGGATTCGAGACGTGAAGGCGGTTCGGGCGGCTGTGGGCTATGGGATGGTGGCCCTCCTTTGCTTGGTCTGGTCCTACTTGCTCTCCCATCCTCCTCACACCCGATGAACGCCAACGCGCCCAACCATCCGGCTGCAGGCCAGGCCGGGATCGCGCCTCAGTTGGCAATCGGTCATCGCTGGCCCGGCCTGCCTGAGCCGGCACGTTCGACAAGATGCTAACTTCGGAAGGCCGACATCTCTTAAAGATTCCAAAGCATGCCGATTTGCAGGCTGGGCTGGGCGACCTATACGATCAATGGTTTGCTGGCCGCACCTATGAGACTCGCTTCGGCGGAGGATGGACGTTCCATCGGAGACGATCAGGCAGCGCCGATGGCTGCGAGGCCTGCCTGTCCCACCGCACAGCACAATGTGAGTTCGGATTGGACGATAGGTTCCGCGTTTACGTCCAGTGCGAAAAGTGGGTGCCGATTGCATCCTCATTCCTTTCGCTTCTGGAGGAGGACGCACTCCTGACGGCCTCGAACGCGCGCGGTGATCGCCGACGGGGTTTCGGGACATTTCCGACCTATGAAAAGTTCCTTGTCCTCCATCGCGATTATTTGTCCTCGTTTCAGGAGGTGAGCTACGATCCAGAATTTGCTCGCATTTTCCGTGGACCCGGGTCCGTAATAATTGCGTCACGGTTTTATTCGGATGAATATGCGATATGTGGCATCGAGTATTTCTGAAAACTCCGAGGGAGTCGAGCCATGCCCGACATGGCACGCGAGCGCCCTCGCGCCGTTGCCTGAAACGGCGCCAGGGACGTGCCGTGCCTGAGTGGGTTGGTTAGACCGCACGATGTCATGCTCAAGTCAATCGCCAAACTCTTTCAGAAAGGAAAAACCTCATCGGCAACTTTCCACACGAATGAGTTCGGACACCATTATGCCAGGATTCCCGCGATCGTCGGATCGTTGGATGGCGATGCTTGTCCTCTCCTTCGCGCCATCGTAACCGATGACCTCCAATGCGGCCCGATCACGGAGGTCTCCGGAGAGGGTGACACTTGGTGGGATTTCACCTACAAAGGCACCCGGTTCACATGCATGCTGCTGGTCGCGTCGTGTCACGGTTCTGAGCTTTACCCGTCGAGTGGCACGAAATCCACGACCGCGGAGCGAGACTTGCTGGGCGAGCTTGTTAAGGAGATTATTCGTTATGCAGACAGGAGGGCGGTCTAACTTTCGCGCTGCACTCGACGCGGCAATGACTCTCCTGTTACATTCTCCACGCCACTGGCGCCGCGCGAGTGAGCGCGCGCGTTCGGCGTCGGCATGAAAAAGGTGATTGCAATCTTAACTCTGTTCTTGGGACTACTCTTCGCCGCAGGCTTCTGGGCTTTGAGAACGCAGGCAGCCAACCAGCAGCGATGCTTAAATACCATGAGACAAGTCGATAGCGCTGGCATCCAGTACTGTCTGGAGCAGCGCTTGAGCCCAACCAATGCGCTGAGCCTCGCCACTCTGTCTCCGTACTTGAAGCGCGAGGCCAGGTGCCCTTCTGGCCAGTTTGATTACGCACCGTTCACAGTCTTCAACGGGCCGGTCTGTCCAAACGGGCACCCCTACGAGCCTGGCGTGCCGCGCCCACGTCGAGCAACGTACGCTGAACACGACCTGCTCGGGGCGGTGTACAGGCAATTCGGCTTTACCAACCTGCTGGATGGGGTCGCCGAACCAAATCGCTTGAGCCAATGAGTGCCGCTCGGATCGAGCATCTCTGCAGTACGGAGTCGGCTCGCGTTCTACGCCGGAAAAGCCAGGGAGCTGCCGATGCCTGGATCGAAATCATGGACCGACCCAAAAAACGTCTATCGATCCTGCGTCGCCTTGCCCGTTTTTGCTTTGTCCTTCGAAACGGATGCCCCTGTCCAACCCGGGTTGGGCGTCGGCATCAAGGCGTTGACTGACTTTCGCCAGTCGAGGAGTTGCTCGCGCAAGGCCCGCGCCTGCTCGGGCATTTTGCCCGCAAGATCGTGCTTCTCTTCCAGATCGCTTTTGAGATCGAACATTTCCACTCGCATGTCCTCGAACCATTCGACCAGCTTCAAATTTCCAACCCGCACCGTTCCGCACGGGCCGCCACCCTGGTTGCTGTAATGCGGGTAATGCCAGAATAACGGACGTCCCGCGATCATCCCTCCCTTCAACAAGGGCACCAGGCTGACGCCGTCCACGTGCTGCTCCGGGCGCAGTGGCAGGCCGGCCATTTGCAGTATGGTCGGGTAATAATCAGTGCTCATCGTGGCGGTGCGGCAAACACTGTTCGGTGCGGTCACCCCCGGCCAGCGCACAATGAGCGGCTCGCGAACCCCGCCTTCGTACGGCCAGCCCTTTCCCGCGCGCAACGGAAAGTTCGAGGTCGGAGCCCCTTCAGCCGTCGAGAGACCGCCATTGTCGGAATTAAAGATCACCACCGTGTTGGTGCTCAACCCCAATTCGTCCAACTTGCGCAAAATCCTGCCGACGCTTTCGTCGAGGCTCTGCAACATCGCGGCGTACACCGGCTGGTTTTGGATTTGGCGCGCCTTGCTCACGCCTTCCGGCAGGAATTCGGGGCCGGAGGACGCCGGCGCTTTTGCCAGTTTCGCCCGGAATTTTTCGATCAATTCCGGCTTCGCCTGTTGTGGGTTATGCACCGCGTAATGGGAGAGGTACAACAGGAAAGGCCCCGCTCGGTTCGCTTCGAGGAATTTTAGGGTCTCATCCGTGAGCCGATCGGTCAAATATTCGCCCTGGGGGCCGTCCGGCAGCGTCGGGATTGAGTAGGGGCTGAAATAGGAGGGTGGATGGCCGAGTTGGCAGCCCCCGATGTTGATATCGAAACCTTGTTGTTCGGGAAAAAAGCCTTTGCCGCCGAGGTGCCATTTGCCAATGAAAGCAGTCCGGTAGCCGGCCTCCTTCAGCGCCTCGGCGAAGGTAACTTCCTCCAGCGGCAGTTGGCGGATGATGCTCGGCCGTTTCAACTTCTGATCTGGACCATCGGCGCGCCCCGGCAGCCAATCGGTGAGGCCAAGGCGGGCGGGATATTTCCCCGTGAGAATACTCGCGCGAGTTGGCGAACAGACGGAGCACGCGGCGTAGGCCTCGGTGAATCGCATGGCGCCGGCCGCGAAACGGTCGAGGTTGGGGGTCTCGTGGAAGGTGCTGCCGTAACACCCAAGGTCGCGCCCGCCCAGATCATCCGCCAGGATGAAAACAATGTTGGGCCGATGGGCTTCGGTTGGCGCGGCGCCAGCCAGTTGGGAAAGGCGAGCGAAAATAACCATGGCAAGGAGAATGCGGCGCGGCATGGCTGGAGAATAACACTGGCCGGTGATCAGTGACGAGTGATTAGTAATCCGTAACGAATGACGCTCGCGCGCCGGGACGGCGTCGTCCCACCTACCGACCGAGCGGGCCACTTGACAGCGAGCGGCGGCTCCTCAAGGGTAAATGGGCATGCGTCGGGATAATCCCTTAAAACATTTCGCCATCGCGTTTGCGATAGCGGTGGTGGTGTATGTCACGTTTTACGGGTGGATTGAACATCGTCGCGCCCGCAATGGTCCCTGGGAAATAACCTTCACCACCAACAGCGTCGGGGACCCACAGATCCTCATCAACCAGCCTAAACTGGGCCTGACCAATTTCACGATCCGCTTCCCTGGAGAAAGTATCCCGGCCACGAACCTTCCAGCCGTCCTCAGTTTCAAAGAACCC
>DATJII010000005.1:0-4689 GCA_035493435.1 Candidatus Limnocylindria bacterium
TGCTGAAACGCACCTCGCATGGCGTCGCCCTGACGGCGGAAGGTAAATTATATTTAGAAGAGGCGCGGGCAATTCTCCAACGGGTGGACGAATCCACGGTGAAGGTCCGCGCCTTGGCCCGGGGTGAATTTGGCGAATTGCGGGTTGGCTACCTGCCGCCGCTGGACTTGGGAATCCTCCCGGGTGCGCTCGCCGAGTTTCAAAAAGCCACGCCCGGAGTGAAGGTCTTCCTGCATGATCTGGGCAGTGATGAACTGTGCAACGAGCTGCGTAATGGCTTTTTGCAACTCGCCCTCATGATCCAGCCCAGTGAGGAATCTTCAGCCGGGCTGGAGTTTGAAGAACTCCGACGCTGCCCCTTTTTCGTCGCCATGGCCCCGGGGCATCCGCTGTCGCGCTTGAAAAGAGTCCCGGTGAAAACGCTGGCGGCACAACCGTTGGTGGTGCTTCGTCGCCGGAATAATTCGGAATATCACCGGGTATTGCAGCAGGTTTTCTCGCCGTTGCGGCCGAACATTGCCACCGAGAGTGACAGCATCAATTCCCTTATCGCCGAGGTTGGAATTGGCAGCGCGGTGGCGGTGGTCAGCCAGATTTTCAAGGAAGCCATTGGCAAAAGGCTTCTTTACCGCCCACTGGCCGACACCGCTGCCGCACTTTGCGTCGGCCTGGCCCGTGCCAAAAACAGCGATGTGACTCCGGCCGGAGAAAGACTGTGCGCGGCCATCAGGAAGGCCGCCAACGGCTGACGCTGGGCGAATCCTCGCGGGCGCGCCGTCGTTCGCTTCACCTCCCCTCGCTGATATTCCAGAAAAGCATCGCCGCGCAAGGAAAGGGGTATTGGTCGTGTCGCGGTGGTTGCCGCTAACGTCAGTGCAGATGAGCAAACGCCATCGAACAAATCAAAATAGAAAGAAAACATTGTGAACGCGCAAAAATCAAATCGGCAGCAGAGCAAAGCAATCGTCCTGGTTCACGGCGGGTTCGTGGATGGTTCGGGGTGGGCGGGCGTGTATAACATTCTGAAGAAAAAGGGTTACAACGTCGTGATTGTCCAAAACCCGACCAAGTCCCTGGCCGACGATGTCGCCGTCACCAAGGCAGCGATCGCCGGCCTGGGCCGTGAGGTCATCCTGGTGGGACATTCCTATGGCGGGGTGGTCATCTCCGAGGCGGGCAACGACCCCCAGGTGGCTGGACTTGTCTATATCGCCGCGTTCGCTCCCGACCAGGGCGAATCCGTGGCATCGCTTATCGCGAATCCTTCGCCCGGTGCGCCAGTGCCGCCTATTTTGCCCCCCAAGGACGGCTACCTCTTCCTCGACCGGAACAAATTCGCCGCCTCGTTCGCCGCGGACGTCGAACCAGATGTGGCATCCTTTATGGCCGATTCCCAGGTGCCCTGGGGTCTTGATGCGCTGTCCGGTGCCGTTTCCGAGCCGGCTTGGAAAACCAAGCCCAGCCATTACCTGGTTGCCTCGGACGACCAGATGATTCCGCCACCCGCCCAACGGGCCATGGCCGGACGCGCCAAAGCGCAGGTCACCGAAGTCCCGGGCAGTCACTCGGTCTATGTTTCCCGACCGGCGGACGTTGCGGAAATCATCGAGAGAGCCGCCCAGGCTGGCAACTGAGGTGCGAGTCAGTTCAACAAGAACGGTCGCAGAAAGGCCACGCCGCCGAAACCGGTGAAGCATTCCCGCTTCACCGGTAAGCGCCTCCGGCACCCCTCGACACTTCTCCGATTTTCCTCCACGCGTCGGTGTCTCTGGGCGAGACCGCCCTCTTCACCGATTCCTCCGAAAGTATATCCATTTCGAAAACAATGTTTCACAGGGGAAATGGCTCCATGACCACTCTCGATGAGTTCATTTGTCTTTTCTCACACGGAGACACCGAGCCGCCGAGGGGGAGAAGGTGCATCGTAAGGCGCTCGTAAAGGAGGCAAGTAAAGACTGCTGAAAAAGGGGCCCATCGCCGAAATTCGCATAGATCCCGAAACCATAATTCCCTGATTTTCTCCGCGCCTCCGCGTCTCCGTGTGAGCACATGCCCTTTCCGAGCTTTTGCAACTTCCGGCGGCGGATTTCCATTAAGATATCAATCGAGACACTTTACCGGCCCGCCGGAGTTCCATTCGCCACTTTGCGGATTTCAAACTTATAGGGGTAGGGTTTGGCCATCGAACGGGCCAGGGTCACGAGGGCTTCATCTGCCGCCTTGGCTTGGCGCAGTAGTTTGGCAGAGGCGGGATTGTCGTCGTTGAATTGCCGACGGAAATGCTCGCCTCCCCAGGCTTTGTCGCGGGCGTCGACGATTTCCCGTACCGCGTCGGATTGTGCGTCCCAGGGCCCACCCGGTTCCCAGCCGTTGGAAGTGGCGGAGGCGATGTTCTCCCCGCGAGCCAGTCGTTCCGCGCTATATTTCCCGAGCAGGCGGCCTTCCGCGCGAACTTCATAATCACCGGTTTCGAGTCCTGTGACCTGGAGCCGGTACTCGTTCAACGTTTCGGGAATCGGCATCCATCGGTAATTAAGGGCGCCGAAGATCCCGAGGTTGAGAGGCAAACCCTGGTCGAGACGAAGAAAGCGGACGCCGTCAGGGAGACGTTGGAGTCCCGATATACGGCAATTGCTGGACGACGTGGTGCGCAAGGCAGCGGCATCCACGGTGACGGAGGACACTTCAGCCGGAGCGCCCAGGCCACGGAGCATGGTGTATCCCATGGCGAGTTGACCGAGATCGTTCAGGTGGATTCCGTCATCGACGTGGAGGCGGGTTTGTTTTTTCGGATCCTTTTCACCGGCATTCGCCGAAACGACGCGCCGCTGGATTTCGCGCATGCCCCGGGTGAGATCGATGGTCCCGGCCCCGAGCGACCGCCCCAGCGCCAGCCCGTCATCCGTCATTTTCTGAAGGTATCCAATTTCGGCCGTGTCGGGCGATTCGGCGGTGATGGCGGGAGAGCAAATGAAAACGCGGATGCCCCGCTTCTGGCTGCGGGTCACAATCTCGCGAATGCCATCGAGATACATCTGCCGGTGAGCGTCATCGGCCTTGGTGCCCCAGCCGATGTCATTGATACCGAAGGCTACCGTGAGCACGGTGGTGCCCTGCGATAGCACGTCGCGTTCGAGCCGCTGGAGACAACCATGGGCCGTGTCGCCACCCTGGCCGGCATTGATGAATCGTACATGGCGCTCCGGGAAGCGCATGAGGGTATAATGTTCGACGATCTTGGTATAACCGCGCGCCGCGGTAATACTGTCGCCCAGGAAGGTGAGGGTATCACCGTCGCGCAAGGCGAAGTCGGCGGCACGAAGGGCGGTCGCTACGAATATAAGTGCGGGAATGAGGTGGCGCAGTTTCATGGATCGAGAAGGGGCAGGGGAGGAGGGATGAGAAGACCGGAGACCAGGAGATCTACTGTGGCATCCTCGATAGTTTGTTCGGCGAACGCATTGAGTCCCGGATCGAAAGGCCTGGACTGTAGTCCTATCCTGCCGTCCGCTCGGTAAGTCTCGATAGGGCTGGTTTTCAAGTTAATCTCGCTGTAATTTTAGCCACGGCAGAGATGCCCTTGGGCAAGTAAGGAAAACTCGCTGCCGCCCGTAAGAATCGAAATTCAACCACAATGAAAAGAATCACGGTTTTGCTGGCGGATGATCACACGATCGTGCGCGAAGGTTTTCGCCATATGCTGGAATTGGAAGCGGATTTTGAAGTGATTGGCGATGCGGCGGATGGCCGCCAAGCGGTTGCCTTGGCCGTGAAACTCCGTCCCAATGTGGTGCTGATGGACATCGCGATGCCTCGACTCAATGGTTTGGAAGCCACCCGGCAAGTGCTCAAAGCGTTACCCTCCGCCAAAGTGATCATACTCACATCGCACAACGATGATGCCCGTGTCGAAACCGCGATCAATTCTGGCGCGGCGGGATTTTTATTCAAGCAAACTTCCGCACTGGAGGTTTGCCAGGCCATCCGGGAAGTTCACCGAGGAAAAACGGTTTTCAGTCCGGCGATTGCCAAACGTATAAATCGGCTCCATCCCCACTTGTCCGACCGCACAGAAGCGCTTAAACCGTCACTCACCCAACTGACTTCACGCCAGATGGAAGTGCTCCAGTTGATTGCCGAAGGCAAAGCAAACAAGCAGGTGGCGGCGATGCTCGGCATCGGTATTAAGACCGTCGAGAAACACCGCGGGTATGTCATGCAAAAGCTCGATATCCATGACACCGCCGGACTCACCCGCTACGCCGTCAGTGCGGGAATTGTCGAGAACTTGGGTCATTTGGCCATCGAATAAAAGGCCTTTATAGGCGCTTCAAGACTGGCTGCGGTAACGGCGCGGAAAGACAACCCGGAACGTCGTTCCCGCTTCGGCCGAGCTGGAGATTTCCATGCTCGCATCCAGTAACTCACACAGGCGTTTCACGATCGACAGTCCGATGCCTTCCCCGGGCTGATGCTGGGAGGGTTTGGTCGGAGTCGCGGTTTCCTCCGTCGGCAATACATGCGAGGCCTCACCCTTGATGGCGGCCGACTTTTCATCGGATTCTTTCGCACTCGCGGTGGCTTCCTGCAAACCGTCCGCCAGGGAATTACCCGCTTCCGTCAACATGCCTGGACCGGTGTCTTTGACCATTAGCCACCAATTCTCCTTCTCCTCACCCCAACTCACGA
>DATJII010000006.1:0-2048 GCA_035493435.1 Candidatus Limnocylindria bacterium
TGCGGTGGGACTTCCGGTGGGCGAGCCGGCGACGGATTTCTGGCCCGCGATTAAACTGAACGCAGGCACTTCCATTGGCTTGAGAACGGCCCCGACGTTGTGGAAACAGCCCCTGGGCACGAGGGTTTCAAGTAAGGCAGCGACGTCCTGGGGCGCGTTGATGGTGGAAATGATGAGGTCAAGGCTCCTGGAAAGTTTTTTTAGAGCCCCATCCTGTTTGGTGTTGTGGACGTAATGAGCGCCCAGTCTTCGCGCCTCTGCCTCCTTGCTGTCACTGGTGGTAAAGGCATGCACTTCGCAGCCCCATTTGTTGGCGAATTGGAGGGCCATATGTCCCAATCCACCGATGCCAATAACTCCGACACGGGCGGTGGAGGGCAGGTCATGAATCAGGAAGGGCGCGAACACGGTGATACCGCCGCACAGGAGCGGCCCCGTTTTTTCCAGATCCAGCGCATCTGGCAAAGGACGAACCCAGGCCCACTGGGCTCGCACACGATCGGCGAAAGCGCCATGGCGTCCCACAATCGTACCCTGAGCAGTGGCACAGAGATGTTGATCGCCGGAAAGACATTCGTGGCATGCGAGACAAGAATGAGCGTACCAACCAAGCCCGACGCGTTGACCAATCTTGAGCCCGCCTTTGGCCGCTTCGCCGAGTGCGGCAACCGTCCCTGTAACCTCGTGTCCGGGAACGAACGGGTATTGAGACATGCCCCATTCATTGTCGAGCATCGAGAGATCTGAATGGCAGATGCCGCAATGGGACACTTTGATCTCAACTTCTTCGGGGCCGAGTGGACCGGGATCGAAGCTGAAAGGTTTAAGCGGGCCGTGGGCCTCAGTAGCGGCGTAAGCATTGAATTTTGGCATAGTATCTAATTCGTTAATTGTTGGCTGTTGAAGTTGTGTCGAGTTTCGAAGTCCTGCGAAAATGGGATCATGGCTCAATTTCAGAAACGGTGTAGCGCCAAGGCGCGTTTTCCTGGCCATGGTCAGACGAGGTCGTACTCGGCATGGATATTTCCACGGATGGCTTTGGAGTAGGGGCAAGTCTGCTCCGCGCCATCGACGATCTTGCGCGCGAGCTCTCGATCCAGACCGGGCAGGCTGACGTTGAGGCGCGCCTGGAGCGAGAAGCCATCCTCACCCATTAGAAGGTCGACCTCGGGGTCAATGGCCAAATCTGGTGGAATCCGCACCTTCATTTTGGCGCCGACAAGCTTTATCGCACTGAGGAAGCACGCGGACCATCCCACAGCAAACAACTGCTCCGGATTGGTCCCGTCACCCGGGGTGCCGGGAACGGTAAGCTTCACATCGAGCCGGCCGTCGGAAGTGCGGGACGCGCCGCCCTCCCGGCCACCGGTCGTGTGGGCTTTGGCGGTGTAGAGAAGTTTCACAGATTGAGTTGTCGATGTATTCATAATCGAATTCATTTGGTTTCATTGTTTCGGTATTAGGAACTAAGGTGAGTAGCGGGTGAAGACAAAGTCGCGAGATTCAATTTTCTGGTGGCAAGGAAAGCAGCTTTGCATAGACGCCGTTTCAGTAGGTTTGCGGTCTTTACCGAAGGACGAGTATCCCCAGCCGCCCGTTGCGGCGTACTTCTTTGAATCCTTGACCATGAATTGCAGGTAGGACTCCGTGGGGGAGCCGGCCACGAAAGATTGGTCGCGGCCAAAGGCCTTATTGTTTTCCTCAGACGGGACGAAGCTCCAGGCTATTCGGCCAACGATAGCGCCTTCCGGAAACGGAAGCTTGCCCTCCCGATACGCCTTGATCGTTATGTCGTTGCCCAGAACGGCGCGAATATCATTGAGGTTGCCAGCCTCGTGGGCCACTGAGACCACCTTCCAGTCACGGTATCCCGCCGGGATTTCGGTTACGAAGACTGCATCCTTCGGCGTCGGTTGGGTGTTTGCCAACGCAGGGTTTTCCATCTTGCCGCCAGCATTGTCCTTGGACTTGGGAATGGCATCCTGCGCCTGCGCTTTTTTGCTGATGACGACGACCGAAGTGGCGAGCGCGGAGGCAATAATGAAGGT
>DATJII010000007.1:0-9946 GCA_035493435.1 Candidatus Limnocylindria bacterium
AACATCTACATGGACGAAATGGGCGTCGGTGACCCGGCGCAAAACCACGCCAATGTCTATACCGACCTCCTGAAGAGCGTGGGAATCTACCTGCCGGACCTCCACACCCGCGCCTATGCCGACTACCCGGGGATCATAGACTCGGCATACACCCTGCCCGTCTTCCTGCTCGCCATCACCCAATTCCCGGAGGACTTCTATCCGGAGTTGCTGGGCATGACGCTGCAACTGGAGTGGGAAGCCGTTTCACTGATGCCAATTGTCGATGGCCTCCGCGCCTTCGGAATCGACCCCCATTATTATGTCCTCCACGTCGGCATCGACAATGCCGCCTCCGGGCATGGAGCCGTTGCCAAACAGGCGGTCAAGATCTACCTCGACACCATCCGTGAAAACGAGGGCGATGCGCGCATGCAGGAGGTTTGGAAGCGCATCTGGACCGGCTACGTTGCGTTTGGAACCATCGGCAGCATGGGCAGCGACCTGGACAACCAGGCCCGCATGGGCGCGGGTTTGGAGGATCAAATGATCGCCATGATCAACGTCAAGGCCCCGTACGCCCGGCGAAATCACCGCACCAAGAAGCTGGGTCCCAATTATATCAACGACTGGTTCGACGATCCCAAGGGCCTGCTCAACGAACTGATCAAATCGGGAATGGTTGTACCCGGTCGACCCGACCTCAGTCCCATGCTGAACCTGATGGGCTTCAATGGGCCGATGTACAAGGTGTTCACCGACAAGGAACAGGATCTATGGCGGAATTGGATCATCTCGTTGAATCCGCCACCGCCGGCACCGGGACTTCATGAACAGATGCTGACGCTGATCAAGAAACTGCGGGAACGTCAACAGGGCACGACGGGCCACAACGTGCAGCTACAGGGTCCCGACCCCAAGAATCCAGGCAAGGAGATCACCATGCCACTTCACGCCTGGTTCAATCTCAACCAGGACCCGTCCATCCCTGACCCCGAGATCGCCCTTATGCGGGCACTCAAGCATCCGGCCAACGGATGGATCGTTCCCCACAGCGTGGTGGCAAGCCCGTTCGTTACATCGTTGCTGGCGGGTACGAATGCCATGGCCGTGGCCTTCCAGGACATGATGCCGGACAGCAGCGGCATGACGTATAAAGAGGTGATCGTGAAGTGGATTGAGAAAGGTTGCCGTACCGAACCGCTCGTCAAATCCACCCTACGCTCCGCCGTCGATATGGAAAATCGCATCATCCCGTCCAAGCCGTTGCGGAAGATCTGGGGGCAAGGGCGAGTCCATTGAACCACCCCGCCTGCACCGCATCGGGTTTAGCAACAGAACGTCAATGAAAGGAACGATCGCACTGTTGCCGCTGTGGGCCTCGCTGGCGATGCCGCAAAGCCTTGGTTCGGCAGCCACCAACAATACGCATCGGATCGTCGATGCTGGGGTGGCGGTGGAAGTTTCCTTTGAGCCAGCGGGGACGCCTGCGAGCACGGCATCATTAACGGAAGGACAAGAATGCCTCGTTCGTTGCCGGGTAATGGATGCCGTGACGCGGGCGCCAGTCGAGGGTTTGGTTCCGGCGGCGTGGTTCGCTCGCCGGAATCCATCGCCAGACGAGGCGGCAAAGCCTTGTGCTGCCAAGATACTATCCTATGTCGCGGGGAGCCCTTGGACGGCCCCGGCGCTGGCCCTTAATCGTTTTCAGGTCATAGCCTTGAATGACGATGCCACCATTACGGTAATCGATCCCTCATCCGGTTTCGGGGGATCTAAATTAATCGGCCTGGTGACCCTGGCAGGACGCGGAAGCGATTGGGTTCTCTCTCCCGATTCGCGCTGGCTGTGGGTGGCACTTCCAGAGGCGGATCAAATCGCGTGCATCGATACCTTTAGTTGGGTCATTCATTCGAGTACCACCGTCAGGCCCGGCCCGGAACGCCTCGCCATCGAGCCAGGCGGCCGCGCAGTCTGGACGACCACCGCCAATCGGTTAATCGCCCTGCCATCCCCAGGCAATACTTTGGACGCCAGTATTGTACTCAAGAAGGGGCCGCACGAAATGGCATTCTCAGAGGACGCCCGCTGGCTGGCGGTCCGCAATGGGCAAGACGGCTCTGTTTCCGTGGTGGATCCCCGACGCCGGACTCTGAAAGCCATCATCGAATGCGGCAAATCGCTGGAGTCGATCGCCTATTCGACTGCCAGCCGGTTACTATACGGGGCCATCGCCGAGGGCAACTGCGTGGCCGCCATCGATCTCGATGAAGGCCGGATCGTCGCACGTATCGAATCGTCACCCGGTTTGTCCCAACTGGTTGCGGTGCCCGCCAGCCGGTATCTCCTAGCTGTTCACCGCGAATCCAAATCCATCGAAATCATAGACACCTCGGTGAATCGAATCGTTGGGCGAGCGACGGTCCCAGTGTGTCCAGATAGCGTCACGACATCAGAAAATGCGGTTTATGTCGTCGATAACCGAAGCGAGTTCGTAACCTTCCTCCCATTGCGCGAATTGGGCGCCGGGGAGCAGGCTCCGTTGCTGGAGATTCCTATCGGGCAAAGGCCAAAGAATCATGAATTGGTGGGCTGTTTCGCGGCAAATATTGCCCCTTGTCCTCAAGCGGGAGAAATGTTGATGGGCAGCCGGGCGGATCAAGCGATTTATCTTTACCGGCCCGGTATGGCAGCCCCGGCCGGCCAGTTTAATAACTATTCAAGGACACCGACCGCAGTGCTCGCGATCGATCGCGGATTCAAGCGCCGCGGTGGTGGTGTCTATGAATCGCTGGCGGTACTTCCCAAGAGCGGTCCATACGAATTCGCGTTCTATCTGGACCGGCCCCGGGTGACCGCCTGTGTGGACGTGGATATCTCTGCCGCCGTTGGCGTGGCCGGCGCCAAGGAAAAGGCTTCGGCTCCCCGGGTGCGATTCCGGCATCCCGTGCAGAACTGCCGGGCGGGTCAGCCTTTGCGATTGGAATTCGATTTGCTCGATGAAGCCGATCACGCGTTAGTCCGGCCGGTTAAAGACCTTCGGTCACTCACCGTCCTCGCGCCAGGAACCTGGCACTCAAGGGACCGGGCACAGGCCAGTGAGGGTGGTGGCTACCAAGTCGACATCACCCCCCCGCGACCGGGTCGCTACTATGTCTATCTCGAGGCTCCCTCCGTGGCGCTCTTGACGTATGCCTCTCCTTATATCGTCGTTGAAGCGACCTCCGATGCCACCCCATGAAGCGTAGATTTCTTCCTTTCACCTTTCCGGTGCGATACCTGGGGTTGGCCACCGCCTTGATCTTCCGAATGGCATCGATACTTGCGGTACCGCCTGAACGCCACGCCGCCTCGGATTCTGCCGTCCCGTCGGCCAACACGCCGGCCACGGCCCGGAAATTAAAAATTCCCCAGGCGGAATTGATCGACCAGGACGGCCGGCGATTGGATTTTGGCCCTGAATTCCTGCGGGGAAAGGTTGCGGCCATTAATTTTATCTTCACCACCTGTCCCACCGTTTGCCCCCTACTCGGCGCCCATTATGCCCGTCTCGAAGAATCATTCGCGACACCCGACAACAAGGACGTGGAACTGATTTCGATCACCGTCGATCCTTCCACCGACACTCCCGAACGCTTGAGGACTTGGGCCCAGCGATTTGGCAGGAAGGGAAAGTGGCGATTGCTAACGGGTTCACCGGACGAAGTCGAAAAGGTATTGCGTGCGTTCACGGAGTCTGCCGCTGGCAGGGAAAACCACTCACCGATGGTTTGGATTGGCGGCGAACACGTGGGTGGTTGGCGCCGCGTCGACGGAGTCACCGCCACAACCAACGTGGCTTCCATGATTCGCCAATTGACTACGCTGGTACGAGAGAATCAATCCCGCCCGAACACCTCGACATCCCCTTCCCGTGCGGCCAAGGAGGAAACGAGTGACATGGAATCTCATCCACCGGTTGCGTCCCGCAAAACGGGCGGCCATCCCTATTTTCCCGACGTTGAACTCATCGACCAAGACGGGCATCCGCACCGGTTTTATAGTGACATCCTTCAGGGACGGGTGGTGTTGATCCATTCCTTTTTCACCGAATGCCAATCAGTATGTCCAACCATTATGAACCGATTGGGAGAGGTCCGATTGCGCTACCAGGGTGAGTTCGATCAACAACTGCGATTCGTCTCCATTTCAGTGGATCCCCTGCGTGATACACCGGCAATGCTGCACGCCTACGCCGAGCGCCTAAAGCTCAAACCTGGCTGGCTGCTACTCACGGGAACCAAGGAGAATGTCGACCTGGTACTGGGAAAACTGGGCCAACTCACCGCCACGCGGGAAGGCCATGGCAATCTCTTGATTATGGGCAATGAGCCGACCGGACTTTGGAAAAAGGGCTTTGGCCTGGCTTCGGCGAAAGACCTCGGCGATCTGTTGGGCACGGTTTTGGACGACGGAAAATCGTCCGCTCCTCTAGCACCCATTTCGACGGTAGTGCCTCCTAATCCTTAGATTGGGACCCATGGGCATATTGACGCTCCCGGCTCTTCGAAAGATCGTCCTAGGCGTCTGGGTCTTGGGTGTCGCTGCTTTCGCGCCTGCGAAACGCCTCTCGGCGAATGTTGATTCCCCAAGTACCCCCGAACAGCGAGGTGAAAGGATCTATCGGGACGGAATGGGTGCTTCGGGAAATCCTATCGCCCTGCGGCTTGGCCAGGACGAAAGGGTCTCCGGTCGCGTAGTCGTCGTCTGCGCCAACTGCCACGGTCGGGACGGACGAGGCCGCCGCGAAGGTGCCGTCACTCCATCCGACATTCGCTGGGAGGTGCTGACCAACGCGATCGTCGCCGCCCTCCCAGGAGCTCGCACCCGCTCCAGTTATACAGCGCGGACGTTTGTCCGGGCATTGACTCTCGGCCTCGATCCAGACGGCACAAAGCTGTCGCCGATCATGCCTCGATTCGAATTGGCGGCGGGAGACGTCGCTGACCTCCTGGCATATATAAAATCAATAGGCTCACTCCGTGACCCTGGCGTCACCTCCACTTCGGTTCGGATCGGGGTTATAGTTCCCCCGATCGAAACAGCCCCCGAATTGGGGAACGAAATCGTTCACCTGATGAATGACTACTTCGGGAGCCTGAACAAGTCCGGGGGAATCCATCGGCGCGACATCGAAGTTCACCCTTTGGTGTTGCCGCTGCGATTGTCCGACCGGAGCCGTGCGGTTGAAGAGTTTGTCAGCAATGAAAATCCCTTCGCGATGGTGGGCAGCACCCTGGCGGGCAACGACGAGCAAGAGGTTCACCGAGTATTCGCCTCCAACGCGATTCCTATCGTTGGAGCCATGAGCCCATCCCAACGATGGCAGTCTGACTGGGATTCATCTCCTTATTATCTATTCCCTGGTATGGCCGACCAGGCACGGGGACTTCTGGCGCATTTAGAATCGCCGGAAGATCGGTCGAGATCCCAAGTCGTGGTGTTTGATCGCGGGGAGGTGGGTGAGGGATTGTTCCGTTCCTCAATAAGAACCATCGCGGAACAGATGGGATATGCCTCGGTTATCGAGGTTTCCGGACAGCCCGGTATCGATGACTTAGCTGCAACTCTGTCGAAAGCGGCTGGGATAACGCGGCGATCCCTGTTCCTGACACAGTTTTCCCGGGATGATGGGCCCTGGATTGGGTCCTTCCGGCAACGCTTTCCAGTCGCGAAGGTCATGACCCTCGCAGAACGGGTAGATGCATCCCTTTTTACGCAGCCGATGCCGGATAGTGGCAAAATGTATCTCTCTTTCCCCCTCCTTTCATCGGATCAATCCCCCCTCGAAATGCGCGAATATCAGGCGCTCGCACTTCGGCTGCAGCTCTCAGACACCCATCGCACGACTCATCTTGCGGTATTAGCGAGTGCCCGGTTGTTCGCCGAAGCCCTGAGCCGATGTGGGCCCGACCTTTCACGCGAACGCCTGAAGGAGTCGCTGGAAGAGCTCTCCGATTTTCAATCTGGGCTTTGCCCCCCATTGAATTATCAGAAAGGACGCCGCGTTGGGACAGGAGGCATTCACATCGTCGAAGCCGACTTTTCGCTCAATTCGCTAAATCAACTCGGTTGGTTTTCTGTCTTCGCCCCATAATATACCCATCGATAATGGGAACAAATGAATTGGAATCTGACCTGATCTAGATCGAATGCCATCCAACTGGTCAACGGTCGGACACCGAAATCAAACCTGAACTCCACCCGCTACGTGACCTACGAAAGCCGACCACTCCCTCGCTAGTACGTCGTACGAAAAGAGCTCGCGTGCCTTGGCGGGTAAAGTGTGGCGAAGGTCCATCAGGTCCTTGCGTCTAAGTAATAGCCTAACCCGCTCCGCGATGCGAGCGGGATATCCCAGATCCACTTCCCCGTGGTAATCCAGCAGCATGGAATCCGGTAGTATCAACGACGCCTCCCCCACCCGGCTGGCCAGGATGAATCGTTCGACGGCCATGTATTCCGGGAGCTTTCCGGTGGTGCGTACCTGCCCCGGGAGATTGTTGGTCTGGGTCGACATCGCGACGTCCATGAGCCGCAGATAGGCCGGAACCTCCGCATAGGGAATCCGACCGGTAAACACCACGCGATCGGCGACACCCCATTGTTCAGCCTGCGCGCGCAGCCAGGGCAAACCTGTACCGTCTCCGATAATCAAGCCCATCACTGGCGCGTCTCGCAACTGGGCCAACGCACGGATGAGATCCCATCCATAGCAGATTTTCAGGCGGGGGCTATAAACGGTAGAACCCATGAGGCCGAGAACAAAGCGATCGGTAAGCCCCCACTTCCGGCGCAGTTCGACCAACGCGTCGGGCGAGACCGGTGGGCCTTCCAGATAGCCATCGCGAATGACTTGCACCGGACCCACGCCCCGGCTTTCGAGATATTCGCGATGCCGCGTGCCCCGGACCACCAGTCCCGCAGCCGAGCGATGCAACAAGTTCTCAAAGGCCCATAGGGCCGGCAATTTCCAGCCGCCCCCAATTCCCGAAGTTCGAGCCATCTCGTACACTGCATCCCCGGTATCAAGGACAAAAGGCACTCCCGAAATAAGCCGCCACCAAGGTGCGAGCAAGGCGCCCGGAAAGGCGGTGTTTAGTAGATAAACCAGGTCCGGCCGGAACTGGCGAACGGTGCGGTCCCAGCAGGCAATGGTCTCGGTTGGTGAGGGTTCCCGATAAACAAAGGCGAGCCGGTCGGGAGGATGCAACCGGGTTAGACCGTGGGCCCGAACCGCCTCTATGCTCCCGGATTTACCGTGAACGGCGACTAGGACACGCGGCGGAGTCATGCAGGGAATTTCTCCCGGTAGACGCGGCGATACACCTCCAAAGTGGCTTCCGCACAGACGTCCCATGAATGCTGTTGGATCGCAGCGCGTCCCGCCACGCCCATTGCCTTGGCGCGTACAGGATCCGCTTCAATCCATTTCAGGGCGTTGCGAATCGAATCTGGCTGGTGGGGATCAATCAAGAGGCCAGTCTCGTGATCGGTGATCAATTCGGCGGCGCCGAGCTCATAGCCTACGAGCACGGGAACACCACTAGCCATGGCTTCACTCACCACCATCCCAAAGGGGTCGTAGTCGCTGGGATATAAGAAGACGTCGACGGCGCGAAATGCCTCCTCTGGTCGCTTTTCAAAACCATGAAAGATGACCCGATCAAGCACGCCCAGACGTTCCGCTTGCTCTTGGTACATTTTGAGACTTGAACGCGTCACCACCAGCAACTTGGCGGTGGGAAAATCGACCAGTTGATCGATGACCTGACGCAATCCTTTGATCGCTTCTCCCATGAATAACCAAGTCCAATCGTCACCGGCAATTTTGAACCGCTCGCGCAGCCGCGCCCGTTCGCCGGGTTCCGGTGGCCGGAACTGAATGCTGTCGGTGCCGTGATAGATCACGGTGGAGGGTTTATTCCATCCATACTCCCGCCGTATTTCCGCATCCAAAACCCTTGAAATGGAGATGACGTGGCGGGCCTTGGGATTTTGGTAAAACCACCTTTCGGGCGGAGTGACCAACTGGGCAAACAAGCGAGGCTTGACCCAACGGGTGTTCATCCGTTTCAACCGGGCCGCGTTGCAAATATGGCCGGTGATGATATCCGAACTCCAAGAGGTCAGCCCCTGGCAATGCACCAAATCCGTGGGATGTTTTTTCAACATCCGCTCGGCGCTGGGAACGAACGTAAAGACCGTCGTCAGGGCATCGTAACGCAACGTGGGTACCTTGACCCAGGTAACGTTAGGCATCTCTTGGGAGGCATAGGTGCAGGAAAAAATGGTGAACTTGATCCGGTCACAAAGTCGGCGGACGATTTCGATGCAATAGCGGCCCTGGCCGAAGCCGGAATCAAAGTCGTGGACCACTATTCCCACGCTCATCTCAGTCTTGGTCATCGTAAGATTTTCGGTAAAGGAAACGTTTGCCTGATTTGGACGAGGGACGCCGTGCTTGATTTCGAATCGCAATACGGGAACGGACCACGGGCATCGCGGACCCCGCCATTTCCGTGGCACCTTGGTACAGTCCGGCAATCTTCTTGGGCGAAATAAAGGAAACGAACCTCTCATCTATGTCGGCAGCAGCGCCTTGCGTCTTGAGTGCAATCTCGTAGTCGGACGTCAGCCGGCTGAGTGCACCCAAAAAGAACCACAGCAACGCTCCCGTGGGGATGCCCAGAAAGGGTGAACCGGTGGGAATACTGGTGACTGCGAGAATGAAATAAATGCCAGCGGGCAAACCGATGATTCCCAAAGGTGTATTGCGCAGGGTCGCCATCCATTTGTACGAATCGCCGATGCCCACCCAGACCATGGCCAACAATACAGCGGCTCCGACAATACCCATCTCGACAATGATTCGCCCCAAGTCACCGTCGACGGGGTGCATGTCAAAATGGCCGAGAATATTCATGAGGATCATCGGCACTCCGTGACCGGAACGACCCAGGCCACCACCCATGGGAAACTCTTGAATGGCGTCCATGGCGGGCTCGAACACGATTGAAAAACGCCCACCCACCGTATCTTTGTCGAACAGGGTATTAAAACGATCTGAACTGACGCCGCCCGTCAAAGCTGAACCGGCCTTGACTACGATGACCATGAAAACGGGCGCCAGAAGGAGCAGGAAGGACCCTCGGCGATACCAGGTGGTGAACGCCAACGCGATCATCATCAACGCCAATGACGTCCGAGAGCCGCTCAGGATGACCGCAAAGGCCAACGGAAGACAGCAAAGCGACAAGACGATTCGCTCGTAAAGCGGACAGCTTTTAACGGTCAATCGGCTGAAAGCAAACAACAGGCAATAGGCACTCGATCCGCCAAACTGGGCGGCAGAGACGTAAGTGCCAAAGCGACGAAATACGGCATGCCCCCCTTGAGCGTAAAACGTGTTTTGAAAGCGAAAAGCCAGCTCAGGATCTGCTTTGATCATTTCCCTCACCTCCGCCTCCGATTGAAAGAAATCACCGTACACGGCCACCGCCGTCCCCATAAGGATCATCATCCAGATATAGAATTCCACCTGCCGGACGCTCGTTGAAAGATGGTAACCCAGAAGGAATACCAGCGGAATGAAACACCAGCCGCGAAAAGCCGATAGCGACACCAAAAACGGCACGTCAAAGGGCAACAGCGTATAAATGGTGCAAACGGCCAACAACGCCTGCAAAACGGTGCTCATCCGCTCCTTCGGGAACACCGAGCCTTTCTGGGACACGCGAAAAATGACTGAAAACAAAGCGAGCGTCAGGGGAATATCAAAGGCAAAGACCGTGAGGGCTCCGCGAAATTTGATCTTCAACCAGCCGTGCAGGTACCCGACGATCATCGCCACGATGAACATCATGTTTCCGAACCAGTGTTCATGGAGCAGTCCGGCGAACAGGAGTAGGAGCTTCTTCGCCGATTT
>DATJII010000008.1:0-12655 GCA_035493435.1 Candidatus Limnocylindria bacterium
GAAGGCATCGAGGATATCAAAACGACCGTCCCCATTTATGTCCAATACGAGGGCATCCTTCGAAGGCCGTCCCCATCCGAAAAGCGCAACTAACGAGCCGATTGCGACCAACACGGCCGCCAAAGCTAGCAACGGAACCACCCGCATACGCCTGCGACGGGGCGCCTGGCGTTCAAGCTGTCGGCGAGCCGCGGCGAGAATCGCGTCGTCCACCGCCCTTGGCACGAACACCTCACTCCGAGGCATCGCCCCTAGCGCTGCCGCCAACTTGGGCTGGGGCCTACTGGAGCTTTCGTGCTGGTCGGAATCATTCATGCCGTCAGGGGTTCAGTATTCGACGAGGGCAAAAGGTTCATTCGGAGATCAGGTCCCGCGTACGCGGATCGCGACGAAGGATTTCCAGAGCGTGATGGAGGCGGGATTTAACCGTCCCCAGTGGGACTTCGGTCGCCAAAGCGATTTCTCCCAGGCTCAAATCGTCAACGAAGCGCAGGAGCAGGACCTCCCGATGCGTTTCCGAAAGCGTTGCCAAGACGAGGGAGAGTTCATCCCGGACCGATTCGTTCCCGGAGATTTCATGGGAAGTAGCCGCTTCGACATCTTCCAAATCCGGCCCGCTTTCCTGATTCCGTTCCGCCTTGCGTTTGGCCGCCAGCGATAGGTTTCGCACGGCGGGATAAAGAAACGTCTTCAACTGGCAGGTCAGCGCGAATCCTGGAAATTTTCCGAGGAGATAAAGAAACGTTTCCTGCAAGACATCCATGGACAGCGCGTGATCGCCTGTGAACCGCAAAGCCAAGGCCGCCACCCAATCGCGATGGCGGAAGTACAACACGTCAAAAGCGCCCGCCTCGCCGCCATTGAGGGCGGCGATCAGGTCCAGATCGCTTCGGCTATCTACGGTTGCTTCCGACAACACAGTGAGGTTGGCAGAGCAGTCGCCCCAAGCCAGCCACACGTTTAGCAGGCAACGGAGGCCAAAGGTTCAAACGTTTGCATAATCGGACCAGAAACGTAGGTTGCCGCCAGTGAGGCTTTGTTTTCTCGCGTCAATACTCCTGCTTGCGCTACGAACCGTAGCCCAAACCCCTCTCTTGCCAGCCAAGGGAATCGTAGGGTTGCAACTGCTTCGTCCGGCGCCCAACTACGCCGGGCGCACGGTGGAAACCATTTCGGGTCAACCGTTTACCGATGCTGTCAAAATCCAAACTTTGCTCATCCCGGCAAATCCTTGGGATATCCAGTTGAACTCGGCCACCGTCTCTGCCGTCACCAAAGGCGACGTCCTGGCTGGAGAGATCTGGCTCAAGCGCCCTGCCGATGGCGCACCGATGGCGGAACTGATTTTCGAGAAAGCCTCCCCGCCCTACACCCAATCGTTCGCTCGTTTGTTGTCGCCTACCGGGCCGCAATGGACCCGCTTTCGTTTCGCCTTTGCCGCCGCAGAAAGTTATGCGACCGGTGCCGCCCAATTTGACATCCGGCTCGGCTACGGTGTGCAGAACGTCGAGTTGGGCGGGCTGACGTTAACGAACTACGGTACCTCCCGCCCACTTACAAGCTTCCCAAACGATATAACTTATCCTGGACGCGAAATCGATGCCCCATGGCGCGCTGCCGCGCAGGAGCGTATCGAACAACACCGGAAAGCGGACTTAAGCATCCAGGTACGGGATCAGGACGGATTTCCCCTTCGAAATATCACCGTGGAAGTACGCCAGCAGCGACATGCCTTCGGTTTTGGTTCGGCCATAGACGCCTCACGCTTGTTAGCAACAGGTTCCGATAGCGACCGGTACCGCGGTATTATCACGAACTGGTTCAACAAGGTGGTACTGGAGAACGACCTCAAATGGCAGCCATGGGAAAGCAATCCTGCACGTGCCAAATCGGCTCTGGCGTGGTTCGCCCAGCGGGGAATTCCAGTGCGGGGACACAACCTCATCTGGCCCGGAACCAACGAGACCTTCTACCTGCCTGCGGACGTCGTCAAACTGGCAAACTCCAACGACACAAACCGCCTACGCACACGCATTGATGCCCATTTCACTAATATCCTCACGGCCACCCGTGGACAATGTGTCGAGTGGGATGTCATCAACGAAGCTACCCATTTACTGGCCCTCCGCAATGTGCTGGGCGACGCAGAAATGACCCATTGGTTCAAGCTGGCCCGCAGCCTGGAGCCAGACGCCCTGCTCTTCTTCAACGAGTATGAGAACCTGGAAACGGCCCCTGGGAATTCCCTGGCCCGGGATCGCCTCTATAATGTTGCACACTATCTCCAGACCAACGGCGCGCCCATCCAAGGTATCGGCCTGCAAAGCCACTTTGGGGCCTACCTCACGCCGCCTGACGTGCTCTATGGCTATCTCGAGAAATATGCTGAATTGGGGCTGGCCCTTGAAGCCACGGAGTTTGACATCAACACCACAGACGAATCGGTCCAAGCCGACTATCTGCGCGATTTCCTGACCGTGTGCTTCAGCCACCCGCTCATGAATGGCGTCGTGATGTGGGGCTTTTGGGAAAAGAACCATTGGCTGCCGAATGCCGCTTTGATACGGGCCGATTGGAGCCTGAAACCCAACGGAGTTGCCTGGACGAATCTGGTGTTTGGCGACTGGTGGACCAGCACCAACGTCATCACCGACAATCAGGGCATGGCCGTTCTGCGCGGATTCAAGGGAGATTACGTGTTGAGCGCCAGGTACGGCACTGACGTAACAACCAATCATTTGACTCTGGCAGGTGATTCTTCAAGTACCTTGGGCCTTTTGGTTCCGGCTCCCGAGCTCGAATTCAAGGTGAATGACCGGCAGGTAAGCTTGAGTTGGGAAAGCGTATTCGTAGGGTATCGACTCATGAAAAGTGACACCCTGGCCGATCCCCATTGGACTGTGACGTCGACGCCGAAGGAAGAGAACGGCCGGTGGGTGGTCGTCGAAACGTTGGATCCGTCGCCCCAATTTTATCGGCTGATGAGGTATTAGGCCTAGGAACCCTCCGATACTCCGGGTGGAATCAGTTGAACTTCTAATCACCAGGCATAAATCCGCACCGTCAGCTCGAAAAAATCGCGACTTCCCACGAAATGCCTTCCTTTATTTGCAGCATACTCGCGGCATTGGTACTGCCCATCATTTGGATAGTCGCCGTGACCGCCGCGGGCGCCCAGGACACCACCGTCGCCTCGCTAATCCATATTGGATTTCCCGTAGCTTTCCTATGGTTTATTTCATTTCTGGCATCCGTAGTGAGTGCTGTCCTTGTACGAAGGCGAATTCCCCTGTGGCAAAGCGCGGTTTGGGTCTTGCTTGCGTTCGGAGTAGGTGTCGCCTCCGCTGGTCAATCCAGAGAGATTTTTTGGCGCTCCTATCTCCATTCTATTGATGCCAAAGTCCGGCCACGTGCCACAGCCCTCGCGTCAATGCCTCCTGCTACCTGGCAGAATTGCCCCAGAATCCCCGACAAAGAGTGCCGCACCCGGGCGGCCGAGTTCAGGGCCTTGTTCCCAGGTTGCCAACTTTCCAGAGAATTTCAGGGAGTTTGGCTCTACTACAGATGCGGGACCAACACGCAGCAAGGCTCCTGGGTCGTAGCCTTCTTCTGTGGTGGATCCATCTACGGTTCCGGACACGGCTGTTTTGATAGTGCCGACAACCCGGCAGCCGGTGTAGACAAACACCCTCACATCAGAGACCTAGGAAACGACGATTGGGTATTTTTCGTGGACCTCCCTTGAAAGTGTGTCCCACGGATGCCGGCCATAACGCTTTCTTGTCTTTCTCCCCAATGTCACGGGGACAAAAAGCCAAACTGCGTCCGGTCTCAACCGTGTCGCCCTCGCGCATATATCTGTTTGCCATTCAGCTCAAACGCGCGAGGAGTTCCCTTTGGATCTGTACCCTGGGTAGTCGCTCGTGCCTTGCTCCAACCCAGGGCTGGAGGACACATCCCCGTTTGGGGATGGAGTTCGAGGCGATCTAGAAGCCTATGCGCCCTCGGTGCCGCGACAGCGTCGTGGAGTGCGGTGGCAAAGCACAGCGACGACACCGCTTTTGCACGGGGTGCCGCCTTCAAGATGTTACCGGGTAGAGGCCATTCTCCGGCTTGCTCGATGCGAGTCACAAGAAGGAATCTCCACCTGCCTGCCAAGGAACGCGAGCAAAGCGGCAGCAACTGCCGCACTCCGGGACGCTTCGCGTTTTCCCAAGCAAAACGCCATGCCATTCGGCAAAAGCGCGAGACCCCGTTTTCATCCCAATTCCCAACCCGCGCGGTAGGTCTCCTTCAGATACTGATCCGCCTCCGGCGCATTTGGGCAACGCATTTCCTTGGCGTTCCACGAGAGTTTTTTCCCAACACGCATGGCGACCAAGCCCAAAAGGCCGACCTCCGTCAACGCCGCTCCGTACTCGAAATTGGAACTCGCCGCGGGACCGCCCTTGATGGCATCAAGCCAATCCCGATGGTGTCCTTTGGAACGTGGCAGGCTGGGTGCCGGACGCTGGTAAGCTTGGTCCTTGGAACCGGGCAAAAGCTTGGGTCGACCTCCCCACCCCGGACTGGCCAGGATGCCCTTGTCGCCGATGAACATGACCCCGTTGCCGTCCAGTTGATCGGTGTCTTCCAATGCCTCGGGGCGAGGCGGACGCAGTCCTCCTTCGTACCAGGTGAACTTGACGGGTGGCTTGTTGCCTCGTGCACCGAAGCGGTAGGTATAGAGCCCGGCCGCCGGCGCGATATAGGGATCGACCGGACCGGCCGCCGAAGCTTCAATGCTCAAGGGCTCGCGCAAGTCCAGGGCCCACATGGCGGGATCGAAGTTGTGGCAGAAGAAATCGCCAATGGGAGCCGTGCCAAAATCCCAAAAATCACGCCAACGAACCGGGTTATACGCGGCGCTATAGGCCCGAGGCTGACGCGGTCCCAGCCACAGGTCCCAATTCACTCCCGAGGGTGTCATTTCATCCTGGGGACGCCCTCCCAACCCCTTATTCCAGCGGGTCGCCGTCGTCCAGGCGTGGACTTCGGTAACATTGCCCACCGCCCCGTCCCAGATAGCCTCCACCGTCTGACGGATGAAATCCCCCGAGTGGCCCTGATTGCCCATCTGTGTGGCGACCCCGGTTTCCTTGGCGACTTGCGCCACCCGGCGGGCTTCCCACACGTTATGGGTCAAAGGCTTCTCGCAATAGACATGTTTGCCCAGGCGAATCGCCGTAACACTGACGTAGGCATGCAGGTGATCCGGGGTGGCACAGAGAATCGCGTCGACCGCCTTTTCCTTTTCCAGCATTTGCCGGAAATCTTCATAGGCGGCCACTTGATAGTTGGGTGTCTTCGCGGAAAAGTGCTTCTCGATTTCCGCCTTGATCGGCAAGCGTCCCGCCGCACCTTTGTAGTAAAAGCCGTCCAGGTTTTGCGATTCTATGGGATCAGCGATCGCGATAATCTGGGCATCCGCCTGTTCAAAGAGAGCACGGATGTTCGTTCGTCCCTGCCCGCCACAGCCGATGATGGCAATGTTGATCTTTTCGCTGGGAGGAACAAAGCCCGGCCCACCGAGTACGTGACGCGGAACAATGGTGAATCCGGCGGCAGCCACGGCGGTACCGCGGATAAAGTTGCGGCGGCTCAACTTGCCGACTTTTGTCGTTTCCAATTGCTTCATCGGGAACCCTCCTTATTTCGATTCCGCATCCGCAAAACCACGAACATAGCCCACACATTGGGCGATGTCCGGAACGGTGTTCTCCCAATCCCGCTCATATTCGATCGACACGTTGCCATCGAACTTCTGGCGGCGTAATTCCCGCAGGACATTTTTAACGTCCGTCACTCCCAGGCCCAACGGCACGTCAGGTGCGTCGGCCTTGCCAGACGTCACAATGTCCTTCAAGTGGATGCTGATGACCCGACCCTCGAATATCTTCAAAGCCGCTGTGGCATCGACGCCGGACCGGGTCCAGTGACCAATATCCCCGGCGGTGCCCAGGCGGTGATCCCGATCCTTCACCAGGGAGAAAACGTAGGCCGGATCCCACAATTTATATTTTGGATCTTCCACATGATGTGGATGGTTGTGGATGCCCACCGGGAGGTCGTATTCCTTGATCAACTTCTCAATCAGGTCCAATTGATCGGGCGAAGGCTCCGTGGTGAGCGCACGCACGCCGAGTTTCTTGCCGAACTCAAACACCTGGCGGGCTCCTGCCTCATCGCGCGGAATGGCGACCACGCCAAAATTCACGATCAATAGCCCGTGTTTCTTGGCTTTATCCTTGAGCTTCTGGATCGTCTCGTCGGAAGCAGCGGGCACCACCTTGGTTTGCTTCTCATCCGGGCTCAACGACTGGCCGGGATAAAACTCGATCGCTTTACCACCGGCCGCCGCGGTCTTTTCCACCGCTTCAAACGCCGTGAAACGATGAAAGGTATAAGCCTGGCAGCCCACCACCAATCCGCCCACCCGGTATTCCGGACCGACGGGAACTTCCGCAGCGTGGGCGCGAAGTAAAAAGGCACCCGTGGCGACCACCATCGCTTGCCTCAGAGAAAGAAAGAGCTTCATTGGAAAATCTAATCCGCAAAAATCAATTACTTGGCGGGCAGTGGCCGGGGCGTCGCATCACCGGGAATCAAACCCATGGACCATTGCACCATATCCGTCCACATCTTCTGGAAATCCGGGCGATCCCAGACTGCCTTCACGTGGCCCAGGCCGTTATAGAGCACCCGCCCCTTGCCAAAGTTGTGCGCCCAGACCACAGCAAAATCCCGGTCGGTACGTTTCACCCCCTTGCGACCAAGGTCCAGCTTGTCTGGATCAAGACGCATCAGAACCCGCACGTTGTCCCGCGAATAGTCCTTAATCTGGTAGATTTCGTCCTGCATCTCGAACGAAGCCGTGAAGTGTTTCATGCCGGGGAACTGTGCGTCTTCCACTACCAAGGGAGCATTGAAGGTGCCCCACGGATGGCCATCGAAATAGCCGCCCAGCATCTGGCCATATTCCGGCCAACTGGTGAACGTGATCGCCGCGCTGTGGATGCCAATGAACCCTTTGCCATCGTCTCGCACAAAGGATAACAGGTCGGCTTTCTGGGACGCATCCATGTCCAGGTCCCCGTCCGTGAAGAAGACCACGGCGTCAAAAGCATCCAAGTTCTTGGCCTCCCATTTCAGGGGCTTTTTGGTGATCGCGGTGCAGTCGGTTCGAAAATAAGTATTCCACAGACCCGAACTACGGCCGAGTTGATACAACGTCGCCATGGCGGTGGCAATGGATTCGTGCTGATATCCCTTGGCCTGGCCAATCACGAGGAGATTCCGGGTTGGTTTTGCTGCTGGTTGCGGCGTTTGAGCCAGCACTTTGCTCCCACATTTGATGAAAACCGCCACAACCAGCAGGTAAAACCAGGATCTCATAAGCGTCGCCTCAGGTATTTTTATCGCCCCATCTCGACCAGTTCGGGCTTCAACGATACTGCGGGTTTCCGACCATAAGCGGATTTGATAATATCCCGCATGAATTCCGCCGCGAGCTGCGCATTGTGATCGGCAAATTCAATTCCCACCGTCTGCCCGTTGACCACCGGCAATTGGTGACAGAGTTCATAGCTGATGTAGCCCTCGTAACCGATCTCCGCCATGGCGGTGGCGAAATCGATATAATACTGATTCGTTTCACCCACGATAATGCCGTCGTGCCGGTCCACGCCCACAATGCCGCCATCCGACCGGCGGTCAAATTCCCCGCCGAAATGGCACATGACCTGTTTATCACCAACCGCTTGGGCCATTTCGCGCATCGCGGCGAGGCTCTTGTCCGGCATCAGCGGAGCATCGATGCAGACCTGCAGGTGCGGGGAATTTACCTCGCGCACCATGCGGAGCACATCATGGTGATCGGTGATCAAGGGCTTGTGGTTCTGCAACGCGAGAACTACGCCCATTTCGCCAGCGTAGCGGGAGCACTCGATCAATGCCTCGCGGCACCAGTCCCAGATTTCCTCATTGGAAAACTTGGCATGGACGATCGGCCAATAGCCTTCCGCGATGTCGTAGGTAGCCAACTGGGGATGCTTGGTAATGCCCCACCAAGCCAGGAACACTCGCAAATGCTTGGCGCCCATGTCGGCGGTCATGCGAATGAGTTCCTTCACGAAACAAATCTGCGCTTCGCGGACCTCCGGTACCGGGTTGCTGAAATCGTTATTCGCCGCCGTACCCAAGAGTTCAATGCCTTCGCCGTTCGCGACCCGCTGCAATTCCTGGCACCGGGCCTTCGGCCAGTCCAACGGGTTGCCGTGGGGCCGTTTGCCGTCGATTTCGATGCCGTCGTAGCCAAACTTCCGGGCGGTGCGAATCATATCGGGCAGGCTCAGGGCTTCGCCGCGATACCAGATTCCCAGATAGGTGATGCTATAGAGTCCAACTTTCATACGTTTTTCCAAAGTTTTGTCCAATGCGACTAGTTGAGCTTGCCCGCTGTCCAGAGCACGGAATTGTGCACCAGGGCACGGTAGGACGGGTGCTGGCCGGGCGTGTGATCGTGACCGAGCTGAATAAACACCACGCGCGATGTCTTGCAGGGGCCAACCCAACCCACCACGGGGTCGCTGGTCGGGTTGTCAGTCAGCAGGAGGGGTTTGATATCCGGCGAAATGTATAATCCCTTATAGGTTTCGTCCGTCACGTGGAACGGCCCGATACCCGCAGTAATGGGATGCCCGGAAACTGGCGTGATCAGGTGCTCCTCGCCGAATTTGACGGTGGAATTGGGGATATTCCCTTCCCGGCTTAATCGATACCGCCCTCCCGCCACTTCCTCGGACCACCACGTCCACTTCTGGTAGTTCAGGATGGCGTGATGCAGGATGACGATTCCCTTGCCACTCTCCACGAAATCGCGCAGCACCTGCCGCTCCTTGTCGTCAAGTTCCCGGGTGAAATCATAGAAAACGATCACGTCATACTTGCCGCGCAAATCCTCCTTGAAGGCCAGCTTGCTATCGCTCACCGGAAATCGGCCCAGGTCCTTATACCCCTCAAACAGACCGTAGAACGAGGCGTAATGATCATGACCGCCGGTGACGATTAGGCCCCGCACGGCGTCGAGTTTCGGTCCGGGCATGCCTATTTCGGGAGGCAATGTCACCCGCCCTGAAGCGGCCCACTCGGTTCCGCGCAGGAAGGTCGTAATAAAGGCCTTCTCCTGCATCGCCGCCTGGTCATGGCCAAGGACCGTGCAGAATACGCGACCCTTGCCAAGGTGGGATATAAAGATCAGCGGATCCCCTGACGCCGATTTCGCGACGACCTCCGCGCCGCTTTGCAGTTTGAAATGAATCAGCGGACGATCGCCGGTTTTAAGGCCCGCCCTCAGTCCGTTCATGACTGGCTGGTCCTCCATCGCCGCCTTTACTTCCAGAACCTGAAAGGGCGCGTGGACATCTTGGATGGAGTCGCCCGTCCAAGAGATGCGCGCGGTTTTGGCGAGCCAAGGCCAGACTGATTCCTTCACGGTCGCGCGGGAAGGATGTCCCTGGCTCGCCAAAGTCGAAAGTGTTCCGTGCCCCAAAACGAGGCCCTTGCCCGATTCCACAAAGTTCTCGAGGGCTTTTTCGGTCGATTTGCCCCAAACAGGCCCAGAATAGTCGCTGACCACTACATCGAATGGCGCCAATGTTTCAGGGGTTATACCGCTCGGCGTCTCACAAACCCGGATGTCAAAACGCCCGGAATCTGCCAGTAAGCGGCGCAGGAGTGGTGTCGTGCTGGACCAGTCGTGGTCACCAGCGCCGGAAAGTATTAAAACCCGCAAGACGCCAGGAACCGCACCGGCATTGGAGGGGACCTCCGGCTCAGCGGCCTGCACTGCCAGGCACAGGCACAGGCAAGCCAAGAGGCTGCCCAGGACCTTCCAGGCCGTTGAACTTCCGGATTTCACGCTGTGAAGGTATCAGCGTGGGCCTCTGAGGTTATTGCTCGGAAGCGGCAGATTTTGTTCTAAAAACGGCAGCCTCCGACTTGTAATGTTCCCGGTATTCCCGGGGTGTTCGGCCGAAATAACGCCGGAATTCCCGGGTAAAATGGCTTTGGTCGCCAAATCCCGAGGAGAGGGCCAATTCCGCCAAAGATTCCGTGGTATAAATCAATGCCCGACTGGCGATTCCCAGCCGCAACTTGCGCAAATACTTCTGCGGTGTCAGATGAAAGCTGGCGAGAAATTGCCGTTCAAAAGCCCGCAACGACATTTTGGCCACCGTGGCGAGCTGGCCGTTGGTGATCGGGTGACGGTAACGGTCCCGCATATAGGCCAGCACCGGTCCGAAATCCGACGAGGCTTTGGTTCCTGGGGCGAGCTTGTTGAGCGGCCGCGTGATTCCCGCCGTGCCTACGATGGCTCCGAGGGTGTCGTAAACCGGGATCTTGTTGGTGACATTCCACGTCGCCGCCCCCTTCGAATCGCCTACCCGCTCAATGCGATTGACGATCCGGTTGCCCGCCAGTACCTGTTCATCGTCCAGGCGGAATTGGTCTGCCAGGAAGGCCGGGGAGAGTTCGTAGTCAGTCTTTCCCAACACCTGCTTTTCATCGGCCCGTTCCAGCCCACCCGGATGCTCCAACGCGTAGTTCAGCAACAACGCCCGATTCACCCACAGGTACCGCCCTTCCCGGTCTTTGACCCACGCGAGCACGTCTTCGAGGAAGTCGAAGAGTTCGGCGAAAGGAGTGGTGCCGGATGGAATGGACATAAAGGAACCCGCGGCCTCCGGTTGAACAAGTGCGCCAGAGGTTTAACCGGCCGAATGATTGCCAAGCCATCGGAAGCGGCAACTGTATTCGCCCCAGGATTTGTCCCGGGCGGCCGCAGATTTACCGTGGGATTTTGAATCCGTTGGCATCGGCGATAACCCACAAATGCCATGGCCTCTCTTTCATCCTTTTTCCTGAACGAAAACCCGCACCGCATTGACAAATCTCCGAACCAACTGGGGGACGGACACGTACCTCTTACAAGCAATGGTGCGAGACATGAACAACAACCGGGGCACGGCAAGGCAGGTGGTGAATAGTCCGTCACTTCTCCCAGTCCGACTCCTAAAGGTGGTGTCCACTCCCTTGGCGGGAGCCTCATCCCATTGTTTAATTTATTGCGACAGTGGCAGTTCGGATTCAAAATCTGGACCACGAAAGGCCTGCGGTCGCCTCTTTGACTCACACTTGATTATGAAAAATCTCCATCGACTCCTCCTCGTAGCCACTGCCCTGCCCGTCCTGCATCTTTGTGCAGCCGCGCCGAAAAGCTACCAACTGAGCGGCCAGATCGTTGCAATCGATGAAAACATCATCGTCATCCAAAAGGGTGAGAGCAAATTCGAGGTCTCCCGCAAGACCAAGACCAAAGGCGTCGAAAAAGCCAAGGTCGGCGACACCGTAACGCTCACCTACCACATGGTGGCCGAGAAGGTGGAAACGAAGGACGGCGCGAAGACTGAAAAGTAGAGAGCCGCAGAGGTAGCCGACGAGGTAACGAGGCGGACGGGTGAGACCCGTAGCGTGACTACGCACTTCCGCCTCGTTACCTCGTCGGCTACCAACAGAGCCTTTCGGAACGTTCGAGGCAATCATCAACCACCAGATCGAATGCCATCGGATCGAAAGGGGAATTTACCACGACTCGAACGCTATCGTTACCAAGGGCACGCAGCCGTTTTCTGGACTTTGACGTTGGAAGAGCGTGCTCGAGGATGGTTAACATCTGAATTTCATCATTCCTTTCGGGAAATCACACTGCATTGCATAGCCCGTTATGACGTCTGGCGCCCCTGTTACTGCCTGATGCCAGACCACCTTCATCTGCTTTGGATGGGAATGCGTACTACGAGCGACCAGATCAATGCGGTCAAATTTCTGCGAACCGAGTTGGAGCCCTTGTTGGGAAATGGTCGGGAATGGCAGCATCAGCCCCACGATCACGTGTTGCGGGAAGAGGAGAGATATCGGAATGCCTTTGCGCAGATCTGCGGCTATATCCTTGCGAATCCAATGAGGGCTGGGTTGATCAACGATGATGATCGTTGGCCTTTTAGTGGCGCAGTCATTCCCGGCTATCCGCGCTTGTATCCGCTCGACACCGATTTCTGGCCGCTTTTCTGGAAACTCTATATACAGGAGCGTGAACTTGAGCGAGACGCCAACATGGAACTCAAGGAACCGTCCATTGAATGAGTCGATTCTCAGGAATCGCCACGAGTTTCCTCTCGTAGCCGACGAGGTAACGAGGCGGAAGTGCGTGGTCACGCTGCGGATTTCGCTTTTCCGCCTCGTTACCTCGTCGGCTAAGTGGGGGTATTCGCGATTTTTCCCTTTTGCATGATTCGCCACTTCCTCTTTTTCATCATCCTGGGCTTTGCTTTCCGCACGCAGGCCGCCGACGAGATAGCACTCGTAGGCGTGGGTGACATCTGGCATTTCACGAACGCCACCACCGCTCATCCGGCACCGAGAAACTGGCAGAAACCTTCGTTTATTCCCCAGAAATGGCCCCAAGGCGGGTCGGGATTTGGCGACACGGGCTACGGCGAAAACACCCTGTTGAAACCCCTGCCGGGTGATTGGCACAATTTGCTGATCCGGCGGG
>DATJII010000009.1:0-9309 GCA_035493435.1 Candidatus Limnocylindria bacterium
TCTTGGCCGCCCCCGACCCGGACGAGCCTACCATCCCGCACGAAACCGAGGGTGCGCGACCCACTCTGAGAGTTGATTTCGCCGACACGCCCGTTGAGGTTGCTGGTCAGACGATCGGCCGCTACAAAGTGCTGCAAAAAATCGGTGAGGGTGGCTGCGGTGCGGTCTACATGGCCGAACAGGAGCACCCGGTCCGCAGGCGCGTCGCGCTCAAGGTCATCAAATTGGGCATGGACACCAGGGCGGTCATTGCCCGTTTTGAAGCCGAGAGGCAGGCGCTCGCGCTGATGGACCATCCTAACATCGCCAGAGTTCTCGACGCCGCAGCGACTGAGACGGGGCGGCCGTATTTTGTGATGGAGCTGGTGCGAGGGATTAAGCTCACGGAATACTGCGACCAGAACCATTTAGGTATCCGCCAGCGCCTCGAGCTCTTCACCCAGGTTTGTCAGGCAATCCAGCACGCGCACCAGAAGGGCATCATCCACCGCGACATCAAACCGTCGAATATCCTGGTCACCCTGCACGATGGAGTGCCCGTGCCCAAGGTGATTGATTTCGGGATTGCCAAGGCGACCACCGACCAGCGACTCACGGACAAGACCTTGTTCACGGCGTACGAGCAGTTCATTGGGACGCCGGCATATATGAGCCCGGAGCAGGCGGAGCTGAGCGGGCTGGATATCGACACGCGTAGTGACATCTACAGCTTGGGCGTATTGTTGTACGAACTGCTGACCGGAAGGACACCCTTCGATCCCAAGGAGCTAATGGAGTCGGGCCTGGAAGGAATGCGTAAGACGATCCGCGAAAAGGATCCAGTGCGGCCTTCTACCAAGCTGCATACCCTGGCCGGGGAGGAGTTGACCACCACGGCCAGGTGTCACGGGGTGGAAGGGCCCAAGTTGGTGAGCCAGTTGCGGGGCGATTTGGATTGGATCGTCATGAAGTGCCTGGAAAAGGACCGGACGCGGCGTTACGAAACGGCTAACGGACTGGCGATGGATATCAAACGCCACCTGAGCAACGAGCCGGTGGCGGCCCGCCCCCCAAGCAAGCTGTACGAATTTCAAAAGACGTTCCGCCGACACAAGGTCGGTTTCATTGCCACAGGATCTGTTATGCTGGCCTTGGCTGTCGGAGTTGCTTTGGCGACCTGGCAAGCCATGTTGGCAACGCACGCCAAAGGCCAGGAAGCCATTCAGCGGCAGAAAGCCCAAGCCAATGAGCAACGGGCCCTCGAAGCGAGCGCCAAAGAAGCCGGTCTGCGCGGACAAGCGGAAGTGCAAGAGTTGGCCGCGCGGCAGCGCGCTTACGCCTCAGAAATGAACTCCGCGGCGCTGGCCTTGCAGGGAAACAACCGGGGCCGGGCTGTCGATTTACTCAACCGGCAGCGACCGGCGCAGGGGCAGAAAGATTTGCGTGGTTGGGAATGGCGTTACGTCTGGCAGCAGGTGCGCAGCGATACCCTGTTCACTTTGTGCCGCCAGTCGAGCGAAATCAATTCGCTGTCGGTTTCACCAAACGCCAGCCTGTTGGCAGTAGGCACGCGCCATCGGGGCGGCGTGTCCGTGTGGGATTTAGGGGCCAGACGCGAACTGGTACGACTGACGGAAGGCGAATCCTACTCTCGGATAGCTTTTTCGCCGACCGAACCGCTTTTGGCGTTGAGCAGTTTCCCATCCGCTTCATCCTCGGCGCAATCGATAGACAGGCTGCGGCTTTGGAAAGCGGCCACGCGGCAAATCGTGGCAGATTTTCCTCTTGAAGGTTCCTGTTTGGGGCTGGCGTTCGCTATGGACGGCCGGACATTGGCTGCCTCCACAATATCCCGCTCCGGCGGCGGGATGTCCGGTACTGGGGGATCAATCACTCTTTATCGCATCCCCGAAGGCACTAGACTGTCCAGCTTCCCATCCAAACCCTCGGGCGCTGACCCAGGCGTTCCTTTCGCGTGCACAGCAGATTTGAGCGTCGCCGCGTACCCTTCGCGCGACGGTCGTATTCGCGTCGTGGACTTGCGCAAGGGAGAGGAACTTTGGACTGCAGTAGCCGCAAAAGAGTTCGTCACGACTCTTGCCTTCTCACCCGATGGGTCAACTTTGGCTTCAGGCGCCGGGTTCACCGAGTCGGACATCCGATTGTGGAAGGTTGCCACCGGCGAACCCATCGGGAAACTGGCAGGTCACAGTTCCTGGGTAAGCTCAATCGTTTTCTGGCCCGACGGCAAACGGCTTGCCTCCAGCAGTGCCGATCAGAGCTTAAGAATCTGGGACATCGCGAGCCAAACGTGTCTGGATGTCCTGCGCGGCCATCGCCAGGAGGTCTGGCGGCTTGCGTTGCTGCCCGACTCCAAAACACTCATTAGTGGGAGCAAGGACGGCGTGGTTTGCTTCTGGGATACCTCCTTCCCGCACCCGCATCAAACCCACATGATCCTCCCGGAGCGCGTCGCAACCTGGGGCATGACTCCTGACAGTCAGTCCATTGTGACTCTGAACCAAGAGGGACAGGTTTCCGAATGGAAGAGTCCTGATTTTAAACAAAACAATCCGTTGCTCAGCACAGGCGGAGCGCTCATTGAGGGACAGGATGCAGTGTTTTCGGAGGATGCCCGGAGCCTGGCGGTGGGCTCCACCAATGGCACACTACAGGTTTGGGATCTGGAGCACCGCACGCTCAAACGCCAGTGGACTGAGAGCACCGGCGTAGTGAGACCGGAAGCCTTTCTCGCTGCCAGTAGCAAACTGGTGACGACTTCCATGGACACCGGGATGCATCACGAATGGGACCTTGGTTCCACCCTCCCAATCCAGTCCTGGCCTTATCCCCTCGGGTTTTCAGCCCTCAGCCTCTCCCCAGACGATCGATACTGCCTCGCCTTTGGTTATGGCGGGGACTACGCGCTTCGGACACTCACAGAGCAAACCGATAGAAGATTACCCCTGGATGGTGTGGAACCCACTGTAGGGAGCTTTTCCTCAGATGGCAGCCTCTTCGTTATCGCCAGCGATATGGGCTTCGCGCGCGTGTGGAATACTTCAACCTGGCGGGAAGTCGCGACAGTCCGCGGTGTGCTCATGGGCATGAACTCGGCACGATTCTCCCCCGACGGCAAACGGCTCGTGGTCGCCAGCAGTGGTGCGGAAGCGGCGAAACTATTTGATACGGAGAGCTGGCAAGAGGTGTTCACCTTGGCAGGTTCTGGCACGGGTTCTATGGGAGCTAAGTTTTCCCCTGATGGTAATAGCGTCCTTTGGGGAAACACGACTGGAGACCTTTATATCTGGCACGCTCCCTCGTGGGATGAAATCAAGGCTGCCGAGGCGAGGGAACGAGAATGAAACTAAGTCTTTCCAATGGGTGAGCAGGCATTGAATATTCGCCCTGTTCCAAAGATTCGAAAGATTGGCTAAATCACACCATCACAAAACATCCGTCACCAGCAACGCAAGCACTATGCCCAAACAACGTCCACCCCGCGATGTCATGGTTGATTTAACCATCGGACACTGGATTGCCCGGCTGACTTACGTCGCCGCAAAACTCAAATTGGCCGACCTGCTTAAGGACGGGCCGCGAACAGTCGAGCAACTGGCGACAGCAGCGAGTGTTCAGGCACCTGCCCTCTACCGTGTTCTCCGTGCCCTGGCCAGCGTCGGAATCTTTGCTGAAACGAAAGGCAGACGGTTCAAGCTGACGCCGCTGGCCGCCACCCTGCAAACGGGTATTCAGGGCTCGCTGCACGCTTGGACTCTGATGATTAACGAAAAGTACGTTTGGGATTCCTGGGAAGAACTCTTGCACGGAGTCAAGACCCGCGAAATACCCTTTGTCAAAGCTCATGGTGTAATGCCTTTCGAGTATCTCGAGCGGCACCCCGAGGACCTGGCAGTATTTGGTGAATCAATGACGAGCCTTTCCGGCACTGAAAACCCGGCCATCGCGAGCGCGTATAATTTCTCCAAGATTGAAACACTGGTGGATGTCGGAGGTGGTCACGGCAGCCTCCTGGCCACCATCCTGCGAGCAAATCCGAACCTTCATGGCGTCCTGTTCGACCAGGCCTCCGTTATTGCTCGTGCTCAGCAGGACCACTACGTGACTGCAGCCGGCATTAGTGAACGCTGCACACTCAAAGCCGGCAGCTTCTTTGAGGAGGTCCCCGCGGGCGGCGACGCTTATATCATGAAATATATTCTTCATGACTGGAACGATGAGCAGGCCGTGAACATCCTCAGGAACTGCCGCGCCGCTATGACTGAAAAGGGCCGCATCCTGATCGTCGACAACGTAATCCCGCCCGGCAACGATCGCAGTTGGGGCAAGCTCGTCGATATTCAAATGTTGGTCATTGGCGGACGCGAGCGAACAAAAAAGGAATTCGCCGCCATGCTTGTCGAAGCCGGTTTGAAGTTGAGACGCATCGTGCCAACTGCGTGCGCGCTCAGCATTGTGGAAGCCGTCCGAGCGTAATACCATTATCCGGCTTCGACGGCCATTTGCCACTGAGCTTGAAGCCCTCGCCGGGCGATCCAATCCAACAAAAGAGTTCGGTCCAGAGATTCACCCGACAGGGCCAGTATGGAACGAATATCCCGCAAATGCTTCTCCGACCCACCTTCTCGGAAATACTCCAGCTTGCGCACGATAACGTATTCAGGCGGGGCGAGCCAAATCGGTTCTCCTTCAAAGTCGATCTGTCGCTTTTGACGGAACGCCCACGCATGTATCTCTTCCCGCCCTGCAAGGTAGAAATCCGCCTTAAAGCCAGTGTCCAGGTGGATGACGTTGAAATGACCGCGTTGCTCGCGTGTCATTTCCACCGCGATCGTCTCCGCAGGCGGTAAATAGAACTGCTGAGGCGGAAACGCTACTGACAGCTGCTGCAGGTCCGATTGCTTTAAGAAACAAACGAAATCCACATCGTGGGTCAGCCTCGGTTCGCCGTAGAAAATCGACGCGACACTGCCGCTGATCACATAGCGAATGCCCGCGTGGTTTAACGGGCGAACAAACAACAGGAATAATTCAGCTTCGGGCATGAAGAAAGATTCGGCGCACTTCGGCGTCAATCTGTTCTTTCGGCCATTCGGGATGCTGGCTGCGCAATCCTTCGGTTTTCATCTTGCGCGCCGACCAGTAGAGCTGCTCGGCCAGTCGCAGCCGGCGCTGGCCAGTCATTCCGCGAAGAATCGCGAGCTGTTGATGGCTCGCCTGTTCATCAGGTAACATCTCGATGCAGTCTGGTCTAGAAGGGCGCGCCTGGCAAGCAACCGCACCGCAACAAAAGAACAGGGCCCACCTTGCTCGGCTGAGACAGAATAAAGGATGCGATTGGAATATCGACAGCGGACAAATCGTGAGGTCGAGCAATGAGTGGGTGCAACGAAAGTTGTGCGGGGCGGCTTTCCGTCAGTTCCGCAGAAAAGCTTTAGAGCTTAGTAATAAGTTCGCAGAACGGAGCGATTAAGCAAGGTAGAGAATGGAATGGACTTCTTTTAAGGTGCGGTTTGTGGCGGAAACTCCAATCCAAACGCCGGGAAGGCAGCAAAACCTTGCGGGTACATGATCGGGCGGCCACCCCGCTAGAGCGGGTGCTGGAACGGGAGGAAGTCAGTGCTGAAAAAAAGGCGCAACTGCAGCAGCTCTATGGGCGGCTCAACCCGTTTGGATTACGGCGGCAAATCGACAGCCAGCTCAAAGAAATTGACTCGATTCGGGAACTGAAGGCTTGAGTCGGTGGGATCACTTGCATTAGAAAAACAGTGACCAAGAAAACGGAAACGGAGAGGGGCCGCAGCGCCCTTAAGTGGACCCCCGCTCTTCTTCGTTTTCAATGGATTAGGGTAACCGCATTTTTGAGGCAACCGGAGCAGGTTCCGGCCCCCTTCGGGTAACACCTATTTTTGAGGCACGACGGGGCCGCCTGAAGCGAAGTCACAGGAGTCTTGGCGTGGCTTATCTCACTGAGCGACTTTAACGCACTTTAGCTGGGTCTGATCTCGGATAAGGAGTTTTCCGTCGGCAAGAGCCATGGGTGCCCAGTTTTGGTTTCTGCCTCCAATTCTGGAAGCCATGTCATTCTCTGAGCCGGCTGCCCCTTCGGGAAACAACTCTGCTGATGCCAGTTGTTTGAATTCAGAGGGATTAGGTTCTATCAAATATAGCGACCGCGCACCGTCGCTCGCCAGAATTAGGCCGTCTGCCAGAATCATGCTGCCCTTGTTGAAATCAGGTGCACGTTTGGTCTTCCACTTAATCTCGCCATCCATGCTCATACAAACCATACCGTCACGCCGCTCATTGGTTCCGTACTCAGCGTAGATGTGGCCTTTGTAAAGCACCGGGGGCTTTGTTTGATCGCCGAATTGTTTGGTTCTGAAGAGTTCCGTGGTCCCATAGCTGCCGTCAGTCTTCTTTTCGACCTTGATCATCAGTGCGCCCAGTTCATAGCCGCCTGCGATCAGCAGTCGATTCTCACCGGCATCGACCGCACTGGCCACGGGAATGTGGCACTGCCACTTGTCGAATTTCCAGAGGATTGCCCCCGTGAGCGGCTCAATGCCAACGACGTTGCCTAATTCATCGACGGAACTGGTTCGCTGGAACGGATTGGTCGATCCAGTGATCATGACCACATGGTCCTTCCCGTCCACCTTTACGATGGCCGGACTGGCATAGCTGATGAGGCCAACCGGCGGTGTCTTCCATTTAACATTGCCCGTGAGTTTGTCATAAGCAACAACGCCCGCCTGTGGCGCCTGTGAAGCCACGATCAGCAAGTCACCGTAAACCAACGGGCATTGCGTAATTGCCCAAAACGGAAGCTTGTCGCCCCCGAAATCCTTCCAGACGTTCTTGTTCCAGACCGGCTTGTGCGTTTTGGTGTCGATGCAATACAAGTCCCCATTATGGCCGCAGGAGTAAATCTTGTCGCCGTCCAGGGTAGGTACGCTCCTCGAACCTGGAAACATCACCGTCCCCGGGGCATCGTAAGCGAAGGTCCAGAGTTCTTTCCCGTTAGAGAAGTCGAGGCAACGCAGGTTGTCGCCGACCTTATCGTTCCGGTCGAGCAAGTAAACCTTGCCGTCTTTGACGACAGGACCGCCAAAACCTCTGCCCACCGAAGCTGTCCATAGAACCTCCGGTCCTTTCTCTGGCCAGTTGCGCAGGATGCCCTTCTGGGGCGATAGGCTGTTCCTGGTTGGTCCTAAGTACTGGGGCCAATCTTCAGCGAATGCGGAATTTGCGAGGAGGGTCAAAGAAGCGACGCAAACGAGCGCCATTCTGTGTTGCATAAGCTTTTGCCTTTCGGTTTAGGTGTCTTGGAGGTTTGCCGAACCTGTCTACTTCGCCTTCACGTCATAGCAGAACAGCACATCCTGATCGCGCACGTATAACTTGCCATTGGCAATGACCGGATGCGCCCAGGCTGGCAGCCTGGTGCGGTCAGGTTGCTCGAACCGGCCGCGCTCGAGGTACTCTTTCGGACTTGGCTCAATCAGGAGCACGGTTCCCTTCTCGGTGCGATAGTAAAGGCGGCCGTCAGCGAACGCCACGGAGCCTTTCGGCGCCCGCTTTTCGGCATCGTCGCGACCGTCCCAAAGGACGTTCCCAGTCTTGAAGTCCAGACAGACCATATAGCCACCCTCGTTGCCCCCGTTGGCACCATAGAGGCTGCCATCAAGGAGGATCATACCGCCGTGGTGGTTTTGCATCTTCCTCGTGGCATAAACTTCCTCGGCCTTGACGCCACCATTTGCATCCTTGGTCAGCTTCACCAACCCACCACCCGCGCCATAGGCCGAAGCGGCAAACACGTTTCCGTCGTGGTAAATCGGGGTAGAACAGTTAAGGCCCATCCCGTTTGCCGGCTTGTCGTAACGCCAGAGGAACTTACCGTCCGACGCCGCGACCCCGATGAGCGCTCTGGCGGTGAATTGCACGTACTGACGCTGGCCGTCGAAGTCGATAGGGATAACCGAGGCATAGGCCGGTCCCGGGCCTCCCAAACCACCGAATCCGCCTGGACCACCAGGGCCACGGCCGAATCCGCCCGGAGCGCCGCCGAAACCGCCGCCCACCTGGCTCGTCATGCCTCCCTCAAAACCCTCATCCGGCTTCCAAACCTGGCCGCTGGAATCCGTAAAGGGTGCAGACGCGCCGGCCTTGATCCGTATTGCGGCGGAAGACACCGCACCGTTTGCAGCCTCCGTTTGCGGAATGACTTCAATTGCCTTAACGGCCGGGTTTTCGACCTGCCTCGTGAAGTCAATGCGAAACTCTCCGGTGGTCACTTCCACCGGCACCGTTTCCGTATAGGCACGGTTGCGACCGCCGGTCTTCGCCCAGACGTCAAAGTCCTTGAATTCATGCCCTTGGACATTAAAGGAAAAGACGCGCTGGCCGGAGCCGGTAATGCCTTCATAGGTCTCTGCAAAGTAAAGCTTTGCAATATATTTCCCATTGGGAGTTTTGGTCGAGAAAGCCGTCATCCCCCAATGCTCGCTGGTGAACAAGCCCGGGTCTTTGGTTCCAGTGACCACGGTAGCCGAACCGGGGCCGCGTCCGCCGGCACCGGCAGGGCCGCCGGGAGCTCCGGGGCCGCCACTCGGACCACCGGCACTGCTTCCGGTGTCGGCTGGCATCTGGGTCTTCCAGACGGTCTTGCCAGTCAGTTTGTCGAGGGCCACCAGCATGGCATCCGGGGCCCCCGGGGTGATGATGACTTTATCACCATCCACGAGCGGCGACTCCCGGTAACTCCACATGGGCACCCGCCCGCCACCATCGCGTGTCAGACTGTATTGCCAAATCACCTTGCCGTCTTTGACCTGCAAACAAGCCACGTCGCCGCCCATACCCTCCACATAGAGCCTCTCGCCATCCACCGCCGGGGTGCAGGACGGCCCCTCTTTGCTCTGCGGCACTTGCTGCTTGAAGGCTGGCCCAAGGCGCGTGACCCAAAGTTCCTTGCCATCCGTCTCGGACAAGGCCCAAACAACCTCGTCCTCGCCGCGGTTTGCCATACCGTAAATCCGACCCGCGGCGATAGCGGGGGCGCTGTCGCCGCCGCCAAGTCCCGCGATCTTCCAAGCGAGCGGTGGCCCGTCCTTCGGCCATTCCTTAAGCAGACCGGTCTCCTTGGAGATGGCATTCCGGTCTGGGCCCTGCCATTGGGGCCAATCATCTGCGAGCGCGCAAGACAGCAGGGTCGTCCAACAGAGGGCTGTGATGAGCGCCTTACGGTGGTGTGTGGCGATGGCTTCGTTAATTTTCATGATCTGGTATTAAGTTAAGAATTCT
>DATJII010000010.1:0-22658 GCA_035493435.1 Candidatus Limnocylindria bacterium
CCGTTACCGGGTGTCGTTCGACAAGCCAACACGGCCCCAGTCTCCCTTTCCATCTGACACCCCGAACGCTAGAGTTGCGCCAATGATTTCGCGGGCCAAGTCCGAGACGCTTTTTGCCGAGGCGCTCAAGCATATCCCTGGGGGCGTCAATTCACCCGTTCGCGCGTTCCGAGGCGTCGGGGGCAATCCGTTTTTTGCCCAATCCGCCAAGGGTTCCCACGTCACGGACGTGGATGGCAACGTGTATGTCGACTACGTTGGGACTTGGGGACCCGCCATCTTCGGCCATGCGCATGGACCGATCATCGAGGCCGTCCGCGCTGCAGCGCTGCACGCGACGAGCTTCGGCATCCCCAATCCGCTGGAAGTGGAATTGGCCAAGGCGGTCAAGGACTGCGTGCCCAGCGTGCAAAAGATCCGCTTTTGCAGTTCCGGCACCGAAGCCTGTATGTCCGCCATCCGGCTGGCGCGGGGCTTCACCAAACGCGACAAGATCGTCAAATTCGACGGCTGTTATCACGGTCACGGCGACAGTTTATTGGTGAAAGCGGGTTCAGGAGCATTGACCCTGGGCAATCCCGATAGCGCCGGAGTCCCGGCTGACTTTGCCAAGCATACCTTGGTCCTGCCCTTCAACGACGAGGAGGCTCTCAAGGCCGTCTTCCAACAATACGGATCGGAAATTGCCGGATTGATCTTGGAGATCGTCCCTGCCAACGCCGGTCTCTACCTGCCGAAGCCAGGTTACCTGGAACTGCTGCGAAAGCTGACTCGGGATCACGGAACGGTCCTCATTGGTGATGAGGTCATGACCGGCTTCCGCCTCGGCCTCGGTGGCGCCCAAGCGATCTTCGGGCTCGAACCCGATCTGAGCACCTTCGGAAAGATTATCGGCGGTGGACTACCCGTGGGTGCCTTTGGCGGGCGTGGTGATATCATGGATTATCTCTCCCCTTTGGGTCCGGTTTACCAAGCGGGCACTCTCAGCGGCAATCCCTTGGCCATGGCGGCCGGACTAACAGCGCTCACGGAACTTCGTGGCGGCCATGCCTATCGGCTTTTGGAAGAACGCGGGATTCAGTTGGAAAAAGGGATGACCGAGGCCGCCAGGAAAGCAGGCGTCGCCGTCCAATGGCAAAGGATCGGTTCCATGTTCTGCGGCTATTTTACCGCTCGACCGGTGCACAATCTGGCGGACGCCCTGCACAGCGACCGCCAAAAATTCGCCCGCTTTTTTCACGGAATGCTGGAACGCGGAGTGTATCTCGCGCCTTCGCAATTCGAAGCCGGATTCATTTCCACGGCCCACCTTCCTTCGGACATCGAGAAAACCGTGGCAGCCGCCACCGAATCGCTCGCGGCTCTCTGATTTTTGGCCCACCGCCATGCAATCTCTGTCGAAAACGCTTTCCGTCCCGGCTTCGGGCGCGAAGGATAGCAGCACTATGGCGGTGAGGGGCATTATTGGCGGAATCTTGTTACTAGGCGGCGTGACCTTGGGCGCCGCTCCAGACCTGCATCCCTTGCCACCCTTGGATGACTTGGTCCGTGTATTGCGAACGAATCTAGTCATCAGTCCAGCGGACTTCGACAGTGAGGCGGGACACGCCTTGGTCGAACATTTCGGCGGCCAGGTCCTTGGCCCCGGCGAAGCGGGTGAAGTCCTTTCCGACGCTCCTGCACTGGCCAAGAAATCCACGCTTGAGGGCGGATGCTTGTATGTCCGCATAGGCCAGATTTCACCCGCCCTCGCGCCCCAGCTCACCGCGGCCGTGGCTGACACCAACTGGCTGAATGGCGCCCGGGGCTTGATTCTCGACCTCCGTTTCACCGGCGGCAGCGCCTTCCGGGCGGCAGCCGAATCGGCAGCCTTGTTCGTGCCGCCAAACCACAAGCTTCTCGACTGGGGCGAAGAATCGTTTCTGCCTATCGGCGCCACCACCACCGACTGGAAACTTCCCATCGCCGTATTGGTCAACCGCCAGACCAGCGGTGCGGCCGAAGCCTTGGCGGGAATTCTCCGTGCCGAAAGCGCTGCGATCATCATCGGCGGAACCACCGCTGGCCGAGCGTCGCTATACCGCGATATCGAACTCGCCGATGGCGCGAAACTGCATCTTCCGGTCGCGGCCGCCAAGACCTCCGATGGCAACCCGATCCCACGCACGGGTCTCAAGCCGGATATCGCCGTCAAAGTCACGCTGGAACAGGAACGGGCCTACCTCGCTGACCCCTTTATTACAGTCCTCGCAGGTACCAACGCCCCCAGCGGCACCAACGTGGTGACCGCCACCGTGACCGTTCGGAAACGATTGAATGAGGCCGAATTGGTTCGCTCCCGTCGCGAAGAGACGAATTCAGGAGGCGTATCCGACAAAGCGGACACGACGAAGGCTGAATCGAAGATCGTACGCGACCCGGTGCTTGCCCGCGCCGTCGACATGCTCAAAGGACTTGCGGTGCTCAATCGCAAGTAACTGCACTTCGCGCTTGCGGAGAGCCGCGAGCCTTTGGACCCTAAGGCTTTCTCCATTTGATTTATGGCTAAGAAACCTCTCCGCATCGGACTCATCGGCTACGGCTTCATGGGCCGGGCTCATTCGAACGCCTTCCGCAAAGTCAGTAACTTCTTCGCTAGCGACCACGAGCCCGTCCTCCAGGCGGTGTGTGCGCGCAACGAGGAAAAGGTCAAGGAATTCGCCGCCAACTGGGGCTACCAGTCCATCGAGACGGACTGGCGCAAGCTCATCGCCCGCGATGACATCGACGTCATCGACATCGCGGTTCCCAATAACCTGCACTGCGAAATGGCCATCGCCGCCGCCAAGGCTGGCAAGATGATTCTCTGCGAGAAACCGCTCGCCATGGATCCCAAGGAGGCCGTGAAAATGGTCGCTGCCGTCGAAAAGGCGAAAGTTGCCAACATGGTTTGGTACAACTACCGCCGCTGCCCGGCGGTCACGCTGGCGAAGCAGTTGATCGACGAAGGTCGCTTGGGCCGCATTTTTCACTACCGCGCCAAGTTCCTCCAGGATTGGACAATCAATCCGGAATTGCCCCAAGGCGGCGCCGGACTCTGGCGTCTGGACGCCAAGGCTGCCGGATCCGGCGTGACCGGTGATCTGCTCGCGCATTGCATCGACACCTCGCTGTGGTTGAACGGCGGCATCTCCAGTGTCTCAGCCGTCACCGAGACGTTCATCAAGGAACGGAAACACAACCTCTCCGGCAAAGTCGAAAAGGTCGTGATCGATGACGCGTGCGCCTTCCTCGCGCGTTTCAACAACGGCTCCCTCGCCACCTTCGAATCCACCCGGTACGCCCGCGGCCACAAGGCTCTCTATACCTTCGAAATCAACGGCGAAAACGCCTCCATTTCCTGGGATCTGCACGACCTGCATCGGTTGCAGTATTTCGATCACCGGGACCAGGGTGTGGTACGTGGCTGGCGGAATATCCACGTCAGCGACAGCGATCACCCGTACATGAAGAACTGGTGGGTTCCCGGATTGCAGATCGGCTACGAACACAGCTTTGTCCATCAAGTCGCCGATTTCCTGAAGAGCCTCGACACCGGCAAGCCCGCGAAGCCGGACTTCAAGGACGGACTGGCCACCGACTACGTCGTCGATGCCGTGCTGAAATCCGCCCAATCCGGCAAGTGGCTGAAAGTGAAGCAGGTGAAGTAATCTTCACAACCAAACAACTTTGGCAAACGCAGCACCTCGAAGATCGGGGGCTGCGTTTTTTTTGATTTTTTACGACCGAGTTGACTGAGACACCAGAATAAAGTGTCCCAGCCACCCACGCATCCAGATTACCTTAAGAATCATGCGTCAAGGCAAAGGAAGGGAACGACAGAGGGGAAACTATCCGCAGATTCACACAGATTAGAAAGGCAACAGAAAGTTGATTCTATTATAATCATGTTCGATTCAGATCTTTTAGGAAATCTGCGTGAATCTGCGTAATCCGCGGACCAGCCGCCTTTGTTTCCGGAATGCCGGCGATCAAGGGGATTATAATCCACGAAGAAGGTGCCTATCGCACTTCCGTTCCCGACCATTTCGAGACCGGGGCCGACGGTGCGGCGCGCATCCGGTTCAGCAGGGCCATCGGATCCTGATCCACCAGGACCAAAGCGCGGTGTTCCGAACGCATAAAACCGGTGGATAACGCATGATCCAACTGATGAAGGTAAGCGTCGAAAAATCCGGCCACATTTACCAGGCCGCATGGCTTGGTGTGAAGGCCCAGCTGCGCCCAAGAAAGTACCTCTGCAAGTTCATCAAAGGTACCCAGCCCTCCCGGAAGGGTGATAAAGCCATCCGAACAATCGGCCATCGCCGCCTTGCGCTCGTGCATGGACTGGACGATTTGGAGTTGGGTCAGCCCTGGGTGCGCAACCTCTTTGCGCACCATGAATTCTGGGATTACGCCAATCACTTCGCCCCCGGCCTCAATAGCGGCATCAGCCACCAAGCCCATCAGGCCCAACCGTCCGCCACCGTAGACCAGCCCGATTCCCGCTTCGGCCAGCACTCGGCCGGTTGCCCTTGCCGACTCGGCAAACATAGCTTGGGAGCCCAAACTGGAACCGCAAAAAACGCAAATGCGCTTCATTGGCCGGAGTCTTGATGATTCCCAACCTTGGACGCGAGTTCCGTCCACTTCGATAAGGAGCTCCCTTTTCCGGACTCATGCAGTCGACTCAATCGTCCTTGCTTGATCTTCCTTCTCAACTGCCTGAGTCCGGCTAGGCAGCAAACAGCCCTTTTTGCCTTTGCGGACCCTCCACTGGGTGAATCGTTTATGCCACCGATTTAAGAACTCACTGTATTCTACCGATGAAGTAGTTGACGCTGTCATCGGGAAATCCCCCCCATCCGCTGACAGGGTCGTCTATGCGCAATCGTTTTTATCGACTCGGCCTGCTGGGGATCGTGACAGCCACCTTCGTGTTTCGTGTGGCCGGTGATGATAAACCCTACGACCGCCAGGAGGCATTGGCCAAGTATCGGCGACCCGCATCCGTTCCGTGTCCCGAAGACAATCGACCGAGTGCCGCCCGGGTGGATCTTGGGAAACGGCTATTCTTCGACCCCCGGCTTTCCGGACCCAATTCGATTTCCTGCGCTTCCTGCCACAATCCCGCCTTTTCCTGGGGTGACGGCCTCCCCAAAGGGGTGGGGTTTGGTTCCAAGGAGCTGGGTCGGCGCACTCCCACCATTCTCAACGTAGCCTTCGGCGAGTTGATGTTTTGGGACGGCCGGGCCGCCTCCCTGGAAGAACAGGCCCTTGGCCCGATCCAATCCCCTGGTGAGATGAACCAGCCTTTGGAGGGGATGGTGACAAAGCTGCAGAACATCCCCGGTTACCAGCCACTCTTTGAGAAGGCGTATCCAGGTGAACCTATAGCCCCGGCCACCATTGCCAAGGCGATCGCCACCTTTGAGCGCACGGTGATTTCCGAGAAGGCACCCTTCGATGACTGGGTGACCGGCAACGAATCCGCCATCTCCGCGTCCGCCAAACGGGGGTTCGACTTATTTAATACGAAAGCCAATTGCGCCGCCTGCCATACCGGCTGGAATTTCACTGATGACGGGTTCCACGACATCGGTTTGGTGTCCACAGACATTGGGCGTGGCAAGCACCTGCCACAGGTCGAGGCGGTCCAGTTTGCCTTCAAGACACCCACCTTGCGCAACGCCGACCGGCGGGCGCCTTACATGCACGATGGATCCGAGAAATCGCTCGAAGAAGTCGTGGATTATTATACCCGGGGCGGCACCACGAAAAGACCCAGCCTGGCCCAGGAAATAAAACCCTTCGTCCTGACCTCCGGGGAAAAGGACGATCTCTGCAACTTCATCCGCACGTTGACCAGCAACGACCAACCGGTCTCCATTCCCACCCTGCCCTAACATCCTCCAGTACACCCGAGTGAAACCTATGCGCTACTATACATTATTGGCTTTCCTGGCCGCCACTTCCTTGTCCGCGGGTGATGACGTTCCCGGTGATAGCCAAAAGATCATCCAGAAAAACCGCGAATTCTCGGAAACGGAAATAACGATCAAACCCGGGGAAAAGGTGGTTTTCAAAAACACCGACGACGTCACGCACAATGTCTTTTCGAATTCGAAGGTGAACCCGTTCACGATCAAGATCCAGGCGCCGGGAAGCTCTTCCGTCGTGGCCTTTCCGGACGAAGGTGTGACCGATGTCCGCTGCGCCATTCATCCCAAGATGAAGCTCAAGGTGATCGTGAAAAAATAGTCAGCCGTCGCCGAGCCTTGGTGGCAGCGACCGCGGAGATTATGAGGCTTTCACTTTCAGCACGGTTTCACCTGACGTTGGTACCGCTCCTCATCATGGGAGTGGTCACCGCCTTGGTGGTGCGCGTCAGCCTGCGCACCAACTCACAAGACCTGATCGCCGCCAAGGAACTCAAGGAATTGGCAGTAGAGTCACTGGCTTTGCTCCTGGCCCAGAACGATTCCTCGAAATCGCTGCTCTTGGACATGGAAAACGTCGAGGCGGCGCAACGAAAAATCCAGGCCTATGATGAAGCCCAGTTGACCCTGGAAAAAATGGGCCACCTCACAGCGAATACCAACGTCGCAACCTTGCTGCATCAACTAAAGACCATCGACGACAAGGAACTCCAACCTTTGGACACTCGGCTGCTCGAAGCAATGGGGGACGGCAAAGCGGATGTTGCCCGAAAACTATACTCCACCGAATACGAGCCCGTACGGATGCGCTACGAGAAATGCGTACGAGAAATCGTCGCCCAGGCGGAAGCACTGGCCAAAGCCGCCGCCGAGGAAATGGAGAATCGCAATCGTCGTTCCTTGGTCAATATCGGGATCACCTTGGGGAGTGGCTTGGCGGTTTTTACCGTCGTTCTCATGGCCGTCACTCGTCATACCGGTCGGCAATTGGACCAACTGGCCAATGACCTGGGCTCCCACGCCCGCACCGCTGCTGAATCCGGCGGTCTTTTGCAGCAATCCAGTCGGAACCTTTCCGAAAACTCCTCCCACGTTGCCGCCTCGCTGCAACAGACCGGGGCGTCGCTGGAAGAAGTGGCGGGTATGGCTCACCAAAACGCCCAGAATGCCAGTGCCGCCAAGACTCTGACCACGCAAACCCGTACCGCAGCCGATGCTGGCTTTGCCGAAATGCTGCGGATGGGCGAAGCCATTGAAGCGATACGCCAATCGAACGACAGTATTTCCAAAATCATTAAATCCATCGATGAGATCGCTTTCCAGACGAACATTCTCGCCTTGAACGCCGCCGTCGAAGCCGCCCGCGCCGGTGAAGCCGGAATGGGTTTTGCCGTGGTGGCAGATGAGGTCCGAAATCTCGCCCAACGAAGCGCCGAAGCGGCGCGCGAGACTGCCGATAGCATTCAGAATACCATTCAAAAAAGTCGGCACGGGGTCGAAGTGGGTAACAAGGTGACCGAAGGCCTGCGGGGGATCGTCGACAAAGTGCGCCAAGTGGACGACCTGATCGCGGAAATCGCGACGGCCAGCCGCGAACAAACGCAAGGTATCACCCAACTCAACAACTCCGTGGGACAAATCGACCGGGCTACCCAGAATAACGCCGCCAGCGCCAGTGATGGGGCCACGGCCGCGGAACGGTTGACTTCCCAAGGGCATTTGCTGGAAATGGCAGTCGTGAATCTCAACCAACTCCTGCACGGCGAAAAGCGGCATTCCACCAAGGGCACTTCCACGCTAGACTAACCCTTGAATGGCCTCGTTCGACAATCCTGCAGTGGGCGCTTTCATCGAATGGATCGGGACCCAAAGGGTCTTCGGTGAAGTATTGATTCGCGCCTCGGACTCGTCGTTTACCCTGTGCCACGTCGCCAACACCGACTGCGACCCCAACTCACTTGAAATGGTTGAAGTGGCCGGGTTACGAGCGCTGGCCGCGAATACGGAACGAGGTGACTTCCGACCGCTAAAATCCGCTCCGAACCTTCGCCACGGCTGGAAATCGACAGTCAGCGACCCCGGCGAGTTGGAAACCGCTTTCTCGCACCTTTATCCGGGATCTATTGCGGATTGGTACGCAGTGAGCCACTCGCAGCCGCACATCACCGGCTTCCGGGAATTTGTCGATCGTCAGACCGGGATGTTCCGCACTGCCGCGCTCTTGAACGACGCCAGTGCCTCGGAAGCCATTCGGGCGACCTGTGACAAACGAGTCTGCGTCAAACGGCGGCTCTGGACCATTGATGGATTGGAGCAGGACCCTATTGGATTGAAGTCTGCCATTCCGTGTTTGGAACCTTGTGCCATGGCCCTGGAATTTGCGCGGCGGGCCATGCGTTTGGAACAGGATGAAAAGAACACGCTTCGTGTCAGCCTCGGGGACTTGTCCACACTTACCGCCGCTATTGATCTCGCCTTGGCGCACCCGGATTTGAACGTTCGTGAAGGCGATAGTGGTCATCCCGCCAATCCCCGTCGAATCCTGCTTCTCCGCGAAAAACTTCTCCCTTATCTCCCGGTGCCCAAACCGGAACCAGAGTGAGCAGGCCAGAATTTCAGGTTTGATCTTCCGCCCGCTGGAGCCTATCTCCCCGGAGTGAATCTCAGATTGCCCTCCTTGGTCTCCGGTGCGTGTGCGTTGTACGCCGGGGCGTGGGTCTCCTTTGTGGGCGTGGCAGTGGAAGCTCCGTCCACCAATTCAGCGGCGACCACGTCCGCCACCGCTGCGGCACCGACGAACAAACTGCCGGACAAGGTCGATGACGCGTGGAATGCCCTGATGGCCGCCCAACGGCCGCCCCAACCGCCCGCCGAGTGGAATCAACGTCCTGTTACGGATGACGATCGGGCGAAGTACAAACTCACCATGGGGCAAGCCGCCGCGACGGCCGCCGATCTCGCCCATGAATTCGCAGTTCGGTTTCCCAGCGATCCCCGGGCGTCGATGGCCAAGGATTACCATATCAAATTGCTCCAGGCCGCCGTCAACCTGGGAGCCACGGACCGAAAAAACGAACTGGATACTTTGGTGGAGAAGCGCGGTCCGGAAACGCCCGAGAACTCGGTCGACGCCGCCTTCGCCGCCAAGTTCAAACCGCTCTTCGAATCCATCAAACCCATGATGGAAACCAACCGTATGGCGGGTTTTCGGACCTATTTTGAGGGATTGAAAGGGCTGCAAAAGGAATTCCCCGCACACCCCCAAATCTATATCGGGCTGTCCGAATGCGCGTCCCAGTTTCCCCCCGAGGAGGCGAAAGTCATTCTCCGGGAAATCGCCACCAATTCCCTCGCCATGGCGCAGGTCCGGGAACAAGCCGAAGCCACCCTTCAGCGCCTGGAAATGTACGGGAAGTCCATCGAAATCCAGTACAAGGCCGTGGATGGCCAGGATGTTGATACCGTAAAGTTGCGCGGCAAAGTGGTGCTGGTCGATTTCTGGGCGACTTGGTGTGGTCCCTGCATCCGAGCCTTGCCCGAAGTGAAAGCCGCCTACGAAAAACTGCATGCCAAAGGCTTTGAAGTCGTGGCCATCAGTTTGGATGAAGACAAGGAAGCCTTGGATCGTTTTCTGAAGAAGAACGAAATCCCTTGGCCGCAATATTTTGACGGCAAAGGATGGCAGAACACTTTCGCCAAGCAGTACGGCATCCAAGCGATCCCTGCCACCTGGCTTCTCGACAAGAAAGGCAAGTTACGTGAGATGGAAACCCGCGACGGATTAGAGGGGAAAATCGAGAAGCTTCTCGCCGAGGATTGATCTAACGCCTTGGGACGGCAGGCGACGGACGTGTGCCCCCTCAGGCCAACCGGCGCGTAACCACTGCCACCAGTTCCGAATGAATCGCCTCGGGCAGGCCGTTGCCGTCGATCTCAACCACACGTTGCGGTTCATTTTGCACCAGCCACCGATAGCCTTCCCGAACGCGTTCATAGAACGCCTGTTTCTCCACTTCGAATCGATCCAGGGCAGGCTTCTTTTCGGCCGCTTGGCGGCTAGCCAAGCGTAGTGCCGAGATCTCGGGTGAGACCTGAATGAGAAACGTCAGATCGGGGCGAGTCACGCCGACGGCCACGTCCACCACCGCCTTGACCATCGCCGCATCCATTTGCCGGCCCCAACCTTGGTAGGCGAGGGTGGAATCAAAAAATCGGTCGCAGAGGACTACCTCACCGTTTTCGAGGGCAGGCCGTATCACCCGGCGAACCAATTCGGCGCGGCTGGCATTCATCAACAGCAACTCCGTCTCGTGCGCCATACCAACGCCAGCGGGATCGTGTTTGACCAAGTCGCGAAGTTTTTCGCCAAGTGGCGTGCCACCCGGTTCCCTTAACTCCCGGACGGTGCGCCCTTTCCCACGAAACCATTCCGCCAAAAGACGCACCTGTGTGGATTTGCCACAGGCTTCAACACCCTCGAAAGTAACCAACCAGCCGCGAGGCATTCGCGCTTAAAGTGTCGGCTTATTGCCAGTGGGAGGAGGCAGAACGGCCGTGGCAGGTTTGGCAGGCGCATTGGTGAAGGCCGCGCTAGTCAGGTAGTCGGCGATGGAATTGATCTGCTTCTGATCGAGGATTCCGCCCGAAGCCAAGGCAAACGCCGGCATCAGACTCCCCGCCTTACCCTGCGAAATCCAGGCGGTCCAATAGTCGTGATTGGTCGGCTTGTTGAGTTTGTGGAGATCGGGCACCATGGAGGCCCGGGTGGGTCCTTCATGGCAGATACCGCAAGCCTTGTCGTACAGATCGGCTCCTAGCTTGCCAACAGTCGGAGACACGTGGCAGGAAGCACAATCACCACGAAAAACGGCCTGCCGATCCGCCGAAGCGACCTGCAGGTTACGGGAACGATCACCTTCGCGCATGGCCGCCACGTCCGGGGTCGGAATGTTGACCCGGATGGCCACCACTTGGGGCCCGACCGAAGTATCGAGGGTGACCGACTTGGTGATGCTGCCGAACTTACCCGCCAAATTGACACTGCCCTTTAGTTCTCCGCCCTCGTTGGGCTTCAAGATCCAAGGAGTGGATGGCAGTTGGGCGACGGTGCAACCGCAGGAAGTGTGGGCCGAACGAATCGTCACTTCATTGGTCCAGACATTCGTCAGCATGAAGCTGAAATCCTGGCTTTGCAGGCCCTTGACGGGACTGTATTCCTTCGATTTCGAATCCCACTTCAGGGCATCTGGCACCGGCGTAAATCCCGCGACGGGATTGCCCGCCGGGAAAGGGCTGACGGTATACGGCGAATTGGTGCCCGCCAACATGGCGTTCGTACTCGCGTGAAAGACAGCATTCGTGCGCAACCGCTTGGGGCGGGGAGCGGTCGGAAGCGTCGGTAAGGGGGGAGGAGGACTGGCGTCAGTCGGCTTCGCAGGAGTTGCTTCAGGGGTCTGGGCAAATCCGATTTCTCCCGCCAGTACCAAGACGCTCAGGGCCATGCACCGAAAACGCATACGTTTCGAAAACCTAGCATAAAGAGTCTCCGGGAGCGAATCATTTTCGCCCCGACTCCTCGTAGACCCGCTCCAACTCGGCAGGAGGTGTTCCACAAGTGTAAAACCAGAGCACTCGCGTCATGCGCCAATACGTCGAAAAAACGCCCCGGGTAACAAACCGGCGCGCACTTGCCGAGACGCTAGGCCGCAAGAGCACCAACTTGCCGACACGCCGCAGGCGGCGTACCAGCTCGAATTCTTCCATGAGCGGTAGCGGCGGCATGCCACCCACCGCCTCCAGGACCTGACGTCGAACAAAGATCGCCTGATCTCCCAGTGGCACTCCGAAGATCCGAAAAAAGGCCCAGGACCGAAACCGTGCACCGCGCATGTACCAGGGCGCATCGCGGAATCGTTTGTAAAAGGCGCCACCTACGATGGGTCGCACGCTGGCATTGGGGACTTGCAGTGCTCGCGCAATGGATTGCCCGATGGCGGGCCTTACCCAAGTGTCGGCATGGAGAAAGAGCACGACATCGCCGGTTGCCGATTCAGCTCCCAGACGCATCTGCGCCCCACGTCCTTTGGCACCCGTCACTATCCGCGTTCCCTGCCTCCGTGCCACGTCCAGTGTGCCATCCGTGCTGCCGCCATCGCTGATGATAATCTCCACCACTTCTGGGACTGCCCTCGCACGCTTGACAACCGTTTCAATCGCTGCCGCCTCGTTCCACGTTGGAATGATGACGGAGAGGGTCATTGCGGATTGGATTTCCTGACCGGCACTACGTCCGTGGAATACTCTTTAAGCCATTTTCCAGGATCGTCGCCGAGATCTTTGCCAGTCACTGTGCGCAAACGGGAGCTTTCCACGGAGCGTTTCAGCGCCCCAAAACGAGCACCGAGCATTCGTTCATTATAGAGCACGGCCTCCAGCGGTGAGCCGCCTCGGGGGCCCACAATACGAATTCGGATGGTGCCGGCCTCGCCGGAAGACGCAGAACCGTCCACCGACAACGGAGATGCATTGGTCGAAACACCAATGAGGGCCAATTTTAAATGATCTCTCGCTCCAAGATTCCACGAATCAATTCTATACAGCTCCGGTTGCTGGCCCGAAAAACTGGTGGCAAAAAGGCCGCCTCGCTCCCTGATTTCCATTCGGTAGAAGTAACTTGCTCCCGGGTCAAAGCCCACCCAGGTACCGTGAAGTTCTTCAGGATAGGGGCCTCTTGGAATCACCATCGCCAAGCAACCGGTGGTAAATCCCAATAGCACAATCGCCTTCGTAAGGGTGTAGCGCATGTATCGTGTAGCAAGCAATCCCTTGGCGAAGTTCACTCCCGCAGAAAGTACTTACCGGGCGAAAAAGCTTAAGACACAAAAAACCTCCGCAAGCCGCCAAATCCGGCAAGGCTAGCTTAGGTGCTACCTACGGAGATACCACGGCTTCGAAGGCTTTTTCAGGACAGGCCTGTCGGGGCCATACAGAGGCCCCGACAGATCGCCATCCACGCCTAGAATCGGGCCAATTTCTCCAACTCGCGCACCCGGGCGTTCACTTCCGCCTTGGTGGTGGCGGTCGTCACATTGAGACCGAAGCCTTCACAGCAGAACGAGGCCACCACCGTGCCGTGAATGATGGCCTGCCGGATATGTGCGTCCACCGAGCCGCCCTGGCTGGCGAGATACCCCAGCATGCCGCCGACGAACGAATCCCCTGCCCCGGTCGGATCGATCACCTTCTTAAGCGGGTATGCCGGGGCCACGAACAAGCCCTTCGGCGACGACAATAGGGCGCCGTGTTCGCCCTTCTTGATGATGACGTACTTCGGCCCCATCTTGTGCAACTTGGGCAGCGCCGCGACCGTGTTGTCTTCCTTGGTCAATTGGCGGGCCTCGCCGTCGTTGAGCACCAGACAGTCGATCTTCTTCAACAATTGCATCACGTCGGGCAACGCGATGTTCAACCACAGGTCCATTGTGTCCGCCACGACAAACTTGGGCTTGGAAACCTGGTCGGCGATGCGAATTTGCACCTGGGGCGAAATATTTGCGAGCAACACGTAGGGCGTGGTTTCGTAATCGCCAGGCAATGCCGGTTGCCAATGCTCAATCACGCCGAGAACCGTTTCGATGGTCCGGCGGTTGTTCATGTTCACCTCGTACTCGCCGCTCCAATGGAACGTGACGCCACCCTTCACGCGCTCGAGTCCTTTCAGGTCAATACCATGCTTCTCGTACAGCTTGATGTACTTGGCCGGAAAATCGTCACCCACGACCCCCACCAGTTTGGTAGGGGCGAAGAAACTGGCGGCCACGGCCGCGTGGCTGGCGGAACCTCCCAACAAACGGGGATTTTCACGCTTCGGAGTCTTGATCGAGTCCAGGGCCGTCGTGCCAACAACAAGTACGCTCATGTGCTAAAGAATAGTCCTCTTGCGCACGCTACCCGCGAGACCATCCCACCGGCAAACGCGCCATTCCCGTTGAGGCTACCGTATTTCCCCAGATCACTGCAATGACGAGCACTTGGGGCTAATAAAAGGCAATCCTTCCGACAATTCCCAAGGACAACCCCCTACGTCCCGTTTACCGCTGGGGATCGGAACTCACTTCCAAAGCCGGAAGAAAACCTGACCACCGGATACCGACGGGATGGGGTAGGGCCCGGCTACCACGGGGCCAGCAACGTTGGTCCACGGCCCTTGGAGCGTGGGAGCCTGCTGCAGGACATATCCTCCCGCCGACCAATCCAGCGTTCCCGCGCCGTTGGCCACCGATAACGCCAGGAGGGGAGGCTGTGCGATCCGATCCGTCACCGTGGCCTGCACGCCAAAGGTGATGTCGGCGCTGGCGGAATTATAATTATGAACCTCCACCGCCAGCACATTGCCGCCCGCGCGCAGATGGCTGCCCACACCCAAGGGCAGATCGAACCCATCGAGGCAGGTCGCATTTCCGTCGCACGGAAAGGTGACCGCCAGCGTCTGGTTCGATATCGGCGCCGGCGCATCGTCCATCCGGAGCCGGGAAATCTCGGCGCCGTTCAGGTACACCACGGCCCCGTCGTCGATATAGCCCACCAAAACAAGGGAGGTGCCGGACGAAACAGTGGGCAGATTGAATTGAGTTCGGAAATAATAGGTCACGTAGGGCTCTCCGGCCCCAGGATCAAGCGGGAGAAGCGTACCGTAGGGCTGCACATCCGGGTTCGGAAAACCGTTGGCATCCGCCATGAGCAATCCCGGCCCCGAACCTTCCCACAGGGTATCATCGTAGCTTCGGTCCACCCAATTTACTCCATCGAGATTCGCCACCGTGTATTTCCACTCTGACGGAAAATCCACCACCAGGTTGGTGGTGACGTAATTCGAAGTGGTGAAAAACAAATTCGATGAGGCATACGCATTGGCGCCAATGGTGGAATGCGCCCGGAAATAATACCCCGTATTGGGCAATAGATTGGTGAGCAACACCGCATGGTTGGTGACCAAGGCGGTGCTTAGCGTCGTCACCAGGCCAAAGTCGGGAGTCGTGCCGTATTCCACCTGGCTGGTGGCCGGATCAATGGAGGTCCACAGTACCGTGGCCGCGTCGTCGTCAGCCCGCACCAGGACGTCATTGATCACGCCCGGAACGGGTTTGGCAAACACGCCAAAATGCGCCCCTACGGAGCGTTCTTTCCCCGAATCCGCCACCGCACTGGAATGGTTCACCTCCACACTGCCACCGGTGGATGTTTCCATCACCAGTGTCGTGGATCCACCGCCATCCATCGTAACCGCTTCATGGGCACCAACCTTTAACATCCAATCCGCCGATTCCCAATCCAGGGCGCCATAACTGTAGGGCGGCTGGCGACCATCAATGGTCATGAGAAAGAGATAGCGCTTGTCCTTCGACAATCCGAACAGTGTTCGCGGTTGGATCTGGTGAATGGTGTTGGGATCGGTCAGGTATTGTCGACCGATGTTTACCCCGGCCACCAGGATGGGATAGAGGCCTGAAACCGCATTGGACGTCCCCACCGTGCTTGCCGGCGGCCAATTGGTCATCACAAAATGGCCTCGATTCAAACCGTCGAAAAGAAGGGAGGCTGCGTAAAAGCTGTTATCCTGCGGCGAGACGACCACGCCCTGACTGATCAGCAATCCCCTGACATCGGTGGGGGTGCCCGCAGGAACGTAATATTGTTCGAGCCCGAAAAAGTTGGCGTTGATGGCGATCTGGACCTTGTTGGTCAGCAAAAACTGCATTCCGGTATAGACGCCCGTCTCCCGGACACCAGGCGTATAGTCGTTCTCCAGCCTGGGCGAAGGCAGGAAGCGAATATCCGGATCGGAGGTGTCGACCCTCATGACGTGCATCACCATCTGGTTGTCAAAGGAGGCGCCCGCGCCGGGAACATTCGTTCCAACGGCATGATCGATTCCTTTGAACACCGGCGTCCAGGCGGTCAACGTGGTACCGGCAAGGCTGGCCCAAACACCGTGCGAAGCCAGGGCGACCAACAGGCAAATCCAGGCCGTGAAGCGGGGGGGCGGCGATCGCCGCGACAACCCGGACAGCGCCCGGGCATGGGGATCAGGGCGTGAATTCGCAGTTTCAGTTTGCATGGGGTGAAAACCGTCAGACTCGGGGGCGTAATTAATATTACTTCCAGAGTCTGAAAAAAGTCTGCCCGGCAGGCAAGGACGGAATCGTGTACGGGCCCGCAACAACGGGGCCGTCGACGTTGGCCCACGGGCCTTGGAGACTTGGTGCCTGTTGAAGAATGTAACCGCCAGCCGTCCAATCGAGCGTTCCAGTTCCACCAGTGGATGAAAGCAACAAGCGGGGAGGCTGAGCAATGCGGTCGGTCACCGTGGCCTGCAAACCAAAGGTGACGTCGGCACTGGCTGGATTGTAATTGTGAACCTCGACGGCCAGAACGTTATCCCCCGCCCGCAAGAAGCTTCCAACGCCCAGCGGCAGCTCAAAACCGTCCAGGCAGGTCGCATCGCCGTCACAGGGAAAGTTCAGCGCCAGCGATTGGTTCAAGATCGGAGCCGGGGCATCATCCATGCGAAGTCGCGAAATCTCAATCCCATTCAAATACACGACCGCACCATCGTCAACATACCCTGCCAGCACTATTGACGTCCCGGCGGAGACGGAAGGCAGGGTGAAATGCGTTCGAAAATAATAGGTGATGTACGGTTCACCAGCGTTGGGATCCAATGGAAGCGAGGCGCCCTGCGGCTGGACGTCGGGATTCAGGCCGCGCACGTCGACCATGAGCAATCCCGATCCAGATCCTGTCCACAACGCGTCATCATACAACCGGTCCGGCCAGCCGATCCCATCGAGATTCTCCACTGTGTATTTCCATTCGGAAGGGAAATCCACGACCAGGTTGGTGGTGACGTAGTTTGACGTGGAAAAAAACAGATTCGAAGAGGCATAGGCGTTGGCGCCAATGGTGGAATGGGCTCGGAAATAGTACCCCGTGTTGGGGAGCAGATTCGTGAGAAGCACGGCGTGATTGGTCACCAAAGCCGTATTGAGAGCGGTCGCCAGGCCAAAATCGGAGGTGGTGCCATATTCAACCTGGCTGGTGGCAGGACCGATCGAGCTCCATAGTACCGTGGCCGCATCGTCATCCGCCCGCACAGTTACATCATTGATCACTCCCGGAACGGGCTTGGCAAACACGCCGAAATGCGCCCCAACCGTGCGCTCCTTTCCCGAATCCGCCACGGCGCTTGATTTGTTCACGTCCACACTGCCTCCAGTGGAGGTTTCCATCACCAGTGTCGTCGATCCGCCGCCGTCCATGTTTACGGCCTCATAGGCTCCCACCCTCAGCATCCATTCGGCCGCTTCCCAATCCAGGGCACCATCACTATAGCCAGGCTGGCGGCCATCGATGGTCATAAGAAACAGGTAGCGCCTGTCTTGCGACAGGCCATATAAGGTTCGAGGCTGCGTTTGATGGACAAAATCCCCACTGCCCAGGTATTGGCGCCCGACGTTCAATCCCGCGGAAAGGACCGGATACTGGCCGGAAATGGCATTGGCAACGCCAGCGGTGCCAACCGCCGGCCAGTTGGTTTGCACAAAATGGGCGTGATTCGACCCGTCTATAAGTAACGAAGCCGAATCGGAGCGGCTGGTCTGCTCGGATACCACCACTCCCTGGCTGATCAACAGTCCAGAAACGTCCATGGGGGTCCCGGCCGGCAGGTAATACTGGGACGGATCGAAGAAGTTCGCGTTCAAGGCGACCTGGACCTTGTTGGTGCGCAGGAACTGGGTTACTGTATATCCGCCTGTCTCCCGCACTCCTGGCGTGTAGTTGGCCGCGATTCGCGGGGACGTCATGAATCGGATGTCCGGGTCAGAAGTGTCGACCCGCATGACATGCATCACCATGAGGTTGTCAAAGGAGGCTCCAGTGCCGGGAACATTGGTTCCGACGGCGTGATCGATTCCCTTGAAGACCGGCACCCAAGGCGTCAGGGAGGTTCCGGCGCGAAGTGCGCCAACCGTCTGGACGAAGAACCCGGCGAGAACCCAAAGGACTCCGACCCGCCTAATTGCCGCTGAAACGGTAGTCATAGCCGGCAATCGGATCTCGGGTATAGGCTGCGTTGAATCCATCATAGTAAATCCTTGTTTCCGCCGCGCGCCCATCCACAAAACCCACCACGCACTCGGCGTCCTTGTAGAACGGAGCATTCGCCTTGCCAGTACGGCTGCGGTGCCACGAAAGCGGCGCATGGGCGGCCCATTCCATTACGAGCAGGGTGCGCTTGGGCTCGGCAATTGCCCCCAGGTTCCAGCCGGATATGCTTGGTACGCCAGGAATCGACACGCCATTGAAGACATAACTCGACATTCCAAAGCGCGCCGACTGGCTGAACGGCACCGGATCGGAGTACCCGCGGTCCCTGGGACAAACAAAAACGGTTTCTGCGGAACTGGCTTCCAGCCCTTTTTTGACGTAGGACTGTATCAGGTCCTTGTACCCCCACCATACATCGCGTTGGCCAGGCACAGGTCCGGGAAGCTGCGATCGCGAATCCTGCGCATAGAGCAGCAACGCCCGCCCCACCACTCCCAAGTTTCCGGCGCAAGTCACCTTTTGCGAACGTTGCCGGACTCGCACCAGGGGAATCCCTGCGATTGCCCCAAGCGTCACCAGCACCGCCAACACCGCCAGCAGATCAGGCAGCGCAAACCCGCGCTGATGAGCCGAACGATTCACGCCTGCGCCTTGGGTCATGGTTGGCTGCCCCCCGTGGTGGCGCCACCGAGTTGGCTCGGCTGGGAAATCACAAGATACTGGCTGTCGAAGCCACCAGATGATGCCAAGGTTGATTTCGAGGAGGCCAAAAGGTAACGCGCCACCACGGCGGAATGCACCAAACCATCATCGAACAAACGGCGGAGTTCCCCCGCGCCAGCGATATTCCCAGAACAGAACGCCACCACCTTCGTCTTCAGAGCACCCAATTGGCCGCGTTGCTCCTCGGTGAGGATCGGCGGCCCCATGAACGAAACCACCACCGAACCTGGCGGCGCACTATGAAGCAGTTCCATATAATCACCCGAGGGAACCTGGACCGGCCGCAGAGGATCCAGTTCCACCGAGTGCAATCCTGAAATAGATCCTCCTCCCTTGCGAATGGCTCTCAGAAAACTAGCCAAGGCGAGGTCCGCCGCTGGCTGTTTGAAAGTGGAGGTATCACGAGCGATGACAATAAAATTGCCCGATGAGCCGCCAAGCTTTTGAGCCTCGACCGCCATCGACTCCCCCACGGCTTCGGGAATTGCAGCATCGTTTGACGGGGGCCAATCCACGGCCAAAAGCAGGAAGGCCAGCAATGAACCGGCAATGGCCGTGCAGGAAAGCACGGTGATGGTCGTCCGACGGTTCATAGCCATCCGCCTTCGTCCAGGACCTTTTTTAGAACACGCCCCGGGGTTTGGAGAAGACGACGTTCGTAACTCCTGACTCGGCCAGCATGGAACTGATTTGTTGCCGCAGATCCGGAGTTTTGCTGTTTTGCACACTGCCATCGCCAAAAAGCAAATTGCCCTGCTTCGAATGCAATCCACTACTCCACGCGGCATCGATGGATGTGCCCATAAACGGAGTCCACGTGGCATCAAACCCGCCTCCGCCTCCGATCACATTTCGGTCACCGGCAACGACAGATGCGGGCTTCTTGTCATCGGCATTAAAACACACGAAATAACTCACATTCTTGTCGCCGCGCAGATTCACCCAATTGGTGCCGACACGATTTGTCCGATCCGCAGGGCAAAGCAAGATCTTCGCTGTGGTCAATTCGTTGGAGCAACGCCGGAAATGATCGACCCAATCCTTCGTGCCATAACTACCGCCGTTCGTGGTTGATAGCCCCCATGGGAACTTATCCCCATTGTCGGCCGCCCAAAGCCGGAAACCCAATCCAATTTGTTTCAAGCCGCTGACACACGCAATACGCTGGGACTTGGATTTGGCGCTCGCCAAGGCGGGTAAAAGCATGCCCGCAAGGATGGCAATGATGGCGATTACAACCAGCAACTCAATCAGCGTAAACGCACGCGAGCCTGGCCTTCGCAAGATGCGTGCACTCAACTCTTTGTACCCGTAGTTCATGAATTGTTTGGTCCAATTAATCGCGGCCTTGTTCCAGGGACGCAGTAAGCTAGCACATCCCACGCCAAATCAAAGGCGCAAATGTCCTGGAATCGCCCCGTTGGCCCAGCTTCCGGATTTCTACTTCAATTGTCTCAATATCAACGAGTTGAAATCAAAAAAAGCCCTTCCCCGTTGCGCCTTCAATTCACAGCGCAAAATGACCTCTTCGGCAGGATTGATCACCTCGAACATGAAGTAAAGTTTCTCCCACTCGGACGTTCCCACCAAGCGAGAGGATACACCCTCCCCGCCCAGCCACCGCAAAACTGCGCCTGACCCTTTCCCGAAAGGCAGTTCCTCCACCTCGATCGTTCGCGCTCGCGCTTCGAAGATATATCGGCCTACGGGCAGCTTCAGTTGGGTCTGCCAAGACACCATGGCCGCCGAATCGATCGCGATTTCCAGAGCGGAAATCTTTGGCGGCACGGTGATGAGAGCCGCCCGACTTCCGTCCGAGACTCCAACCGGCTGCCAACCGACAAGTTTCGCCACACCTGCCACAAAGATCGGGGATTGTCTTGCCGGTTGAGTCAATTCCGTCGCCAGCCATTGACCACGCTGGACAATCCGCCCTGTCAGCTCTCCAGCGCCCCGTTGAACCTCTGCGGCTAACTTCCGATCCAGTTGATTTTGAAGCTGTTGAGCAAGTTCTGTCACCCGATTTGTCAACACGTCCAATCGGTACACTTGCTGGAACAATTCCCGAAACCTCGACTGATACGCAGCGACTCCTTCGGTGGTACCCACCCACGCCCTGGCGGCACTGCCCGCCATTTGGGGCTGAACAGGATAGGTCTTCAGTTGGAAAAGCTGATCCATCCCATGTGGGATGAACTCAGCGCACCCGGTCTCTGGATCAACGTAAATCCGGAAATTGTTTCGAGCCGGGCCGTAGCCGTCGCGGTGCACCACCATGGCCTCGGCAGTCAGAAAACTGACGAATCGCGACTTGTTCACCGATTCACCCAATTTCTGCCAGCCTCCCGCCTGTCCACTCTCGCGACACGCACGCCAAAGCCGCCTCAACCCGACGGGCACCTCTCCCGCCTCCTTATCCAGCTCCAGATCCTTCTCAAAAACTTCCCCATCGGTTCGGACAAAATGACGGCGGAGAAATCCCGGCGTTAGGCCTTCCACGACCACATACAGTCCGAGCTCCCGTCCGTTCAGCGTGACCAACGCATGCGAGACATCCGGGACGGGAACACCTGCGGCTCGAAAAAATTCGGCTCCCAATTGTTCTGAAAGGTAGCTGGGATCTTCGACCGAGTTGTTCAGGTGAAATTTGGTCTGCCCTTGAAACGAGAGGTTCGAATCGTAACGCGCCAAGTCCACGGTCAACCCAGGTTTGTCATCAATACCACGGAAACTCCCCGTGGAGCCCTTTAAGCGAACTCCCACACTGGCAAAAGTCTGGTCGTCACACTTCAAACCGGCGTGCACGTATTCCCGAGGAGACGACCGCAGGGATTTGAGCGCCGCTGTCGACAGGACAATCGCCACTCGATAAACATGGACTGGATCAAGCCTGGAAGATTCCACGGCTCTGCCTTTCCCCAGTCCGATCGCCATCAGACATCCGATTACGACGAACACCCTTCTCCGCCACCCTGCTCCGACCCACGCACCCAGCGTGATAGCGGAAGTTCGCCCGCTCCTTGGTCTAGAGCCTGATTCTCCCGTTCCGAAGCACATAGTGTACGATTTCCGAGGCGTGTCCCAAATTCACCAACTCCAGATTCATAGAGCTTCGGGATAATATCCGCGACCCCTATTTTGCCAAAGGGCAACCGTGAGGTTACAGGCCGTCCGCCGTCCAACTCATCGTAGTACCTGGTGGGATCAGCCCAAGAAATCGCCGAATGGCACACTTTACTTCCGTATGAAAGCTTCCGACAACGACGAGAAATCGCAAAAACTTGGATGGTTCGCCCGCGTGGCGATCGGGCTGGGCATGTCTGTGGTGGGCTTGGTGGCCGTCGTCGTTGCCGCGTTGGTCATTGAAAACTGGCGGGGAGCCAGCGCTTGGAAATCGGTTCAGAAAGTCCACCAGGAGGCCAAAGATCCGTTGGACCTCGAAGCGGTGATTCCCCCGCCGGTGCCAACCGACCAGAATTTCGCCAATACACCCTTGCTCAAACCGCTACTGGAGTATCGGGCTGGAAAGAAAGGGCCAGCGTTCGAAGAAGCCCAAGAACGGCTTAAGGAGCTCAATTTGGGATCGTCCAAAGGGGCACCCGAGCGACTCTCTAATGGCCGTCTCGATCTCCCAGCTTGGCAGCGGCATTTCGCCTCAGAACCCGATTTTCCCCATCCCACCACGCCTGGTACCCCAGCGGACGACGTTTTGCTGGCGCTCGGCCGATGGTCCCAGGAATTGAAGGAACTGGCTACCGACGCCCAAAAGCCCTACGGTCGATATAATATTCACTATGACGAGGGCTATATGGCGCTCCTTCCGCACCTGGCGGGCATCAAAGGCTTTGCCACCGTCTATGAAGTCCG
>DATJII010000011.1:0-8519 GCA_035493435.1 Candidatus Limnocylindria bacterium
GCCTTCGCGGCCTCTGTCGTCCAGGATTTTCCTTTTTCTTTCAGTGCCAGCGGCACCACCAGTGAGGCAAACCTGGTTCCCTATGACGGTTTCATTGGTACGGTCAACCCCTTCAATCCGGGCCTTGGGACTTTGGGATCCTTCCAGGTCGATTGGGACGTAACGTACGGCATCAATTTTAACACGGGTTCTTCGAGTGGGAACGGAGGCTTCAGCACCGGAGCAAATTATAATCTGAACGACATTTCCTACGCTTCAAGCGGCGGCGACCAGAGCGGCAATGCCGGCCCCCATTCAAGCGGCTCGGCCAGCCTCAGGCTCAGCAACAGCACCACGTTTCTCGTTTCGGGGGCCGGCACCGACTATGACACGGGAATTCTGGACGCGGTCAATGGCGCATCCCCCTTTACGATCCAATGGACCACAAGCAACGTCTCCCCCAACCTAAGCGGCAGCATCACCAGCTGGTCCGCCACTGCCATCGGCTTCGCGAAAGTGACATATAACTATACATCGGTGCCGGAACCGTCCTTCACCGGGGCTGCCTCTGCGACGCTGGCGGGCGCCGCCGCACTTCTGCTACGCCGCCGGAAATAGCGCCCAGCGCATCGGTGACGAGGATGAAAAGAGGCGTGGCCAGCAGGGAAATCCCTGCGGCCGGGGATGGCAGCCATCGCCGCACCGACGCCCTGCCCCCCTGTTTTTGAGCCCTCGAACGGTCCGTGAAACCTTACTCGAGAGATTCCACCCGTATTAATACGGGCTGCTCCTTCACCACGTTCAGCTTCCGTATGGCCGCCAGGGCGCGTTGCACCGATTTGTTGCTCGAATCGTGCAGCATGAGGATGAGCGGAACGCTTTCCCCAACGTGGCCTTCCGGCTGGATGACACTCGAAATGCCTATGCCCGCGCGTCCCAGCACCGACGAAACCCGCGCCAGCACTCCCGGCTTGTCCACCACACTCAGGCGCAAATAATAACGAGCTACCACTTGGTCGAGCGAAACCACGCCGCCATCACCGCGACCGGAAAATGCGGGCACCCGGTGCGAACAACCGTGGGTGAGATCCAGGGCGGCATCAGCCAGATCGCTTAAAACCGAACTCGTCGTCGGGTCCTGTCCAGCGCCGCTTCCGTAGAAAAGGGTGTCTCCCACGATGTCACCCCGCACCGAAATCGCGTTGAATGCGTAGTTTACCGAGGCCAGGACGTGGGAATTTGGCACCAGCGCCGGATACACCGCCACTTGGACACCTAGTTTTGCCTTCACCTGTTTTTTCCCGGACTTCTTTTCCGGTTCGAACGACTTCACCACCCCCAAGAGCTTGATGGTATAACCCAACTGTCCCGCGAACTGGATGTCCAGCGGGGTGATGCTACGAATCCCTTCCGTGTGTATCTCCCCGGGCTTGACCCAGAAGCCAAAAGCCAGCGAGGCCAAAATGCCGGTCTTATGCGCGGCGTCATGGCCATCGACGTCCAACGATGGCTCAGCCTCCGCATAACCCAGCCTTTGTGCCTCAGCCAGGACCGTCGCAAACTCAGCCCGCTCCAGTTTCATCCGGGTCAGGATGTAATTGCAGGTACCGTTGACAATGCCCGCGATCCGGCTGATACGGTTGCCTACCAAGGATTCCCGCAGCACCTTGATAATCGGAATTCCACCGGCAACACTCGCCTCGTAATACAGGTTTGCCCCGTGCTTAATCGCCAAGTCGAACAGCTCAGGCCCATGAGCGGACAACAAGGCTTTGTTCGCCGTGACCACCGCCTTGGATTGCTTGAGTGCCCGTGCGACCACTTCCCGCGCCGTCGTGATGCCCCCGATTAATTCGACGACGATGTCGACCTCCGGATCGTCAATGAGCCCTTTCCAATCTGTCGTCAGCAATTCTTCGGGTATTTCGACCGTTCGCGTTTTGTTCAAGTCACGGACGGCGACCCGCGTCACTTCGAACGTCACGCCCAGGCGCGAGGCCATGAGCGCGCCGTTGCGTTGGATCGCCTGATAGACGCCGCCACCCACGGTGCCGCCGCCAATCAACCCAATTTTGAGCCGGTGCATCACGAAGCGCGAACTCTGCGAGCCAGCCATCCGCCATGGCAACGATTTTTTGGGGCATTTATGGCGGGCAAGCCGGGCTTACACCCGGAGTTGTATTATCCCAGACTACTGAAAAAGGACCGAGGAGAAGCCGCGAACAATCCACGGTCCCGCCGTGCCCGTCGTTCGGATCTTTCCGCACGTGAATCCAGAGACCGCAAAACCTGACCCAGCGAATAGGCTTCGTCGGCCTTCGGGGCGTTCGCTGCCATGGCTGATTTGGCCAGATGCAAGTCGTGATGTTTTCCCAGTTCCTTTTGGAAAGCATCATAGTCTGGAATGCGCTTCGCCATCTTCGACGGAACGAACTCCTCCAGGACCTGAAGTTGCAGGAACAGGCGGCTGCACCATTTTCGACAGGCATGAAAATCCGCCGCTGATCGAGTTTTAAACGCCCTTTTGAGCTTTTTTCGGGCCTTCCGGTAAGACTCACACGCGCCCCACCGGAACATTTTGAAATCAGGCTCAGGTGCGCCAGGCCTTATCTCGCGCTGGACGAGAAACCGTCGCAGGGCATTGACGGCTGCTTTGGCCGCTCCTTTTTCCGCAGGGTCTTTCTTCGGATCTGCCAAGGTCGAAACACGGCCATGCATCTGCCGTCGGACATCTGCGTCGCAATCCTCCAAGGCCCGTTCGAGCGTCTTCTGGATGACCTCAGCATCCCTATGGGGAGCCAGTTTTTTGGCAATTGCCCTGAGCGTCGCGTCTTCGCCAGCGAAGGACTGTTTCGACAGGTACGGTCGTATCAGCCTGAGAACGGCTCGTGAGCGCTTGAGCGCCACACGAAGCTCATGGATCGCCTCAGGCGAAGTAGCTGGCTTTCCGGGTTTCATACCCTTACGCGATGCTAACCACTGTGGGCGATGCGGTCAGGTAAATTCCCGTGAGCGCATGGCGCAAACTCGCGGTTGCTCCCCGGGCGCGAAGTCTGTATCCCCATTCCCGACATGTCTGCCACGCCCTTGTTGTCGCTCGACCTACCCGGCATCCGGAAGCTCAAGAGCGGAAAAGTTCGCGAAGTATTCGATCTCGGCGATCAATTGCTTTTCGTCGCGAGCGACCGTATCTCGGCGTTTGACTGCGTGATGCCCAACGGCATCCCCCGCAAAGGTGAGGTCCTCACGCAGCTTTCCCACTTCTGGTTCGACTTGACGGAATCCTGGCTCCCCAACCACCGGGTTGCCAAGGCAAGCGACCCGTTGCCTGCAGTACTCGCGCCTTTCGCCGCCCAACTTGCCGGTCGCAGCATGATCGTCTGCAAGGCCCAACCGTTGGCCATCGAATGCGTGGTGCGCGGCTACCTGGCCGGTTCGGGCTGGAAGGAGTACCGATCCCAAGGAACGGTGTGCGGCATCAAGCTCCCACCTGGCCTGACCGAATGCTCCGAGTTACCCGCGCCCATCTTTACTCCAGCCACCAAGGCGGAAACAGGCCACGACGAAAACATCCCTTTTGAACAGGCCAGCGAGATTGTCGGCGCCAGGATCGCCGAACAGGCGCGCGACCTAAGCCTGAAACTCTACGCCTTCGCCCGCCACTATGCCCGCGAACGGGGCATCATCATCGCGGATACTAAATTCGAATTTGGCCTCTTCAACGGCCAGCTCATCCTCATCGACGAAGCTTTGACGCCCGACTCCTCGCGCTTCTGGCCCGCCGATCAATACGCACCAGGACGGAATCAACCGAGTTTCGACAAGCAATTCGTCCGGGACTACTTGGAATCCCTCACCTGGGATAAGCGCCCGCCCGCCCCTGCCCTGCCCGAGTCAGTCGTGGCGAAAACCCAGGAAAAATATCTGGAGGCTTATCAACGTCTGACAGGCAAGGAATTATAGCCGAGAGATCAGCAGAGGAATCGGGCGGTCCGATCCCGCAGGGATCAAAGAAAGTATACACACGGTTTGTGGTTCGATCCCGTGGGGATCGCAGAAACTCCCGTTACGGAAGAACGCCATGGGCAACAAGTTGCCCGCGCCCAAAAAAACATGACTCGCCACGATAGCATCTCCCCGGTGCGATCCCTGCGGGATTGGGCAGTATTCCCGATGTAACCCGGAGGTCTTCGACGCTCCACCTTTACCCCGCCAAAACATTTTCGCATTCCGGTTGTGCGATTGGCCAGTCGGCGGTTGTTATGGGTATGAGATGACGCTGTCCGATACCGAACTGTTGCGGCAGTTTACAAAGGATCGTTCCGAGTCGGCCTTCGAGGCCTTGGTCGGGCGTCATCTCGACTTGGTCTATACCGCCGCACTTCGCCAGGTGGATGGGAATCCCACAGCGGCGGAAGAGGTTACCCAGGAAGTCTTCGCGGATCTTGCCCGTCGGGCTGGACGCTTGGGTGGACATACTTCATTGACTGGCTGGCTCTACACCAGCACTCGCTACGTCGCCGCCAATTCCCGACGTACGGAACTACGCCGTCGCGCCCGTGAACAGGAAGCCTACACCATGAACCAACTCCTCCACGGAGACGGGAACGGCGACGAGCTCGATTGGAACAAGCTTCGTCCCGTTCTCGATGAAGCCATGCACGAATTGAGCGCAATGGATCGCGAAGTCGTGCTCCTACGCTATTTCGAGCGGCACCCGCTGTCCGAAGTCGGCATACGCACCGGCCTCAGTGAAAACACCGCCCGGATGCGCGTGGACCGGGCCGTTGAGAAGCTCCGGCGCATCCTGGCTCGGCGCGGAGTTACTTCAAGCGCGGCCGCCCTCACGATGATCCTGGCCGGGCAAGCCGTCGCCCAAGCGCCCGCGTCCCTCCTTTTCCGCGTCAGTCGATCCTCAATCTCCGCCGCGGCGGCCGCCGGAACCACCGGTGGACTCCTCTCCTTCCTTATTCTAGTTATGACACGCACGCAGGCAAAAATGCTGATCGGCACGGCCCTCCTCGCCGTCGTAGTCACCACCGTCACCTGGCCCAGGTTTCATTCCCGGCCCGAACCGGTGATCCCCACCGCCCCAGCGGCGGAAGCGTCGCCCGGGCAAACGACCCGCCCGACACCGACTCCCGTCCATGCCGAACCCGCTTCGGCCATGTCGGAACCCGCCACAGCCGCCCCCCCGGCCACCCTGCAATTCCTGCACCTCACCTTCGTCACCGCCGACACGGAACGTCCCCTTTCCGATGTCACTGTCGAATCGCGGGCGGTCGCGAGCGGCAAATCACAAAAGAAGAAAACGCTCACAGCAGCAGACGGAACCGCCATCGTCCAATTTTCCACCAATATCGCCGACCTGGATATAACCGCCACCGCCACCGGGTATGCGGATACCAAACTCGGCTGGACCCCGAAGAAGGGTGAAGTAATTCCCCCGCTTTATACCGTGAAGATGGAGCGTGCACCTATAATCGGGGGAACGGTGCTGAGCCCAGATGGAAAGCCGGTCGCACGGGCGAAAGTGGGCTTTAACCAGGAAGAGACTCCAGGCATGTCCAGGCGTCCGGAAAACCATGAATTCGGCTGGATCGAAGTAGAAACCGATGCCACCGGAAAATGGCACATCGATCGCATCGCGGAAGACGTGGTTCGACGAATCTTCGGAAACGCCAGCCACCCCGATTACGTTTCGTCTCCCACGGTCTTTGTGCAACGGGACCCCGCCGTGGAGAAAGCGCTTCGCAACGGCACCCATATCTTCCAACTGGGCCGCGGGATTAACGTGACCGGGATCGTAGTAGACTCGGCGGGGAGCCCGATCGCAGAAGCCCAAGTTGCCGTCGGCCACATTGGTGAAGGCGGTCGGCGAACTTCGGTGTCGGCCACCGACGGAAAGTTCGTCGTACGGGGAAATAAAACTGGGCCGAACCTGTTGACCGCCCAAGCCAAGGGATTCGCCGCCACGACTCAATCGATCGAAGTTACCGAGAATGGACCCGACCATCGCCTCGTATTAAAACCAGCCGTAGGGTTGCGCCTCAAGGTGGTGAATCGAAAAAACGAACCGATTGCGGGAGCCAACGTGTGGCTCAACACCTTCGGTGACCCGATGCAATCAATCGGGCTCCAGACCAACCCTCCAGTTCAGGCGGAAGTCGAACTCAAAACCGACGCCGAAGGACGCGCCTTTTGGGAGGATGCCCCCGATGCCGAACTAATCTTCGATTTTTCAGCCAAAGGCTACATGGATTCGCGGGAAATCAAATTGCATCCCGATGCCACTGAGAAAGTCATTCCCTTGGACCCTGCACTGACCATCTTCGGAAAAGTCACCGACGCGAACACTGGGGCAGCCGTCCCAAAATTCAAGATCATCACGGGTTGGCCAAGTCCAAACTACAGCAGTGGTACCACCAACCCGGCCTGGAGTACCCTGGATCGTTTCTGGCTCAATTTCGCCAACGGGGAGTATCGCCACACTTATGAGGAGCCCGTGATCTCCGGATACCCGGAGATCTCCTATATGTTCAAGTTTGAGGCTGACGATTATACCACCTTCGTTTCGCGAGTGGTTCGCGCGGAAGAAGGCGAGGTTCAGCTTGATGTTTCCCTGCGTCCCGCCAAGGACAAATCCATCAGCGTCTTGACTCCCGATGGACAGCCGGCGGCCAATGCCACCGTGGCCCTCATTGAATCGGGCGGGGCCATCCAACTTCAAGGTGTCACCTTTGATCCGAATGGCCATCGAGGGAGCACTCTGGCCCAGACCGACAGTCGGGGGCGCTTTCGTCTGCCGTCGCACGATCAATTGATACGAATCGCGGTTTCCCACCCTGAAGGTTTCATCCAAACGTCCCCCCAGCAATTGGCGGAGGAGACACCCTTGCGTCTCGAAGCGTGGGGACAATTGGAGGGAACCTGGCGGGCAGGTGACAAGCCTGCGGCGGGACGTTACCTGCTTCTCGAAACACCCCAAGGATTTAAGGATACTGTGCAATTGGGTTTCAACGACTACCACTTACAAACAGATGCTGAGGGAAAGTTCCACTACGACCACGTCCCCTCGGGAAACTTCAAGCTTGTCCGCTTGATTCGACAGGATCAGGGCGCCGGGCAGACGAGTTGGGCCCACGCCCGCAAGACCGACGTCGAGATTCATGCGGGCGAATCGACGCACGTCGATATTGGGGGCGAGGGTTACCAGCTCACCTTGCGCCTGGCTTGGCCTGGAGGACGGATGCCTCCGCCTTCGGTAACTATATGGGCCAGCATCCATACTCCGTTCGCCATTCCTCCGTCAGCTATTCAAGGGAATCCCACCGCACTCGCTGCGTGGCGCCGATCGCCGGAAATCCAGCGACTCGTCGCAGCGATCAAGAATTTTCCGTTTATGACTCAACCGGATGGTACGTTGAGTGTCGAAGACGTCGAGCCCGGCACTTACGACCTGCAAACCGGAGCGGTTGTTCCTGGCCCGGACGGACAACCGCAATCGCAATTCATGGCCCCACCGCAGAAAATAACCATCCCTTCCGATCCGCCCACCGGCGTCATTGACCTCGGCACCATCCCTTTGCAATTGGCGCCTGCGCCGGGGAAGTAAGCTGAAACTGGAATCTTGGCAAACGCGCCGACGTCCCGAAGCGCACCAATTCGGTATTGATTTCAACCATCGCTCGTGATTTCAATGGCCTTTCACGTGGGTTTCCACCCGGACGAGACGCGCCGTACCCGGTTTGACAAGACGACGCATATGCATGACTCGTCTTATGAATCCTTGGATTATTCTCGTCGTCGCAGGTCTGCTCGAAGTCTGCTGGGCTTCCAGCCTCAAACACACCTCTGGCTTCACCCGTCTCTGGCCCACGGTATTCTTCGCCGTCACCTTGGCTGCCAGCATGTTCCTGCTATCCTTAGCCGTGAAAAATCTCCCGATGGGCACCGCCTACGCCGTATGGGTGGGAATTGGCGCTGCGGGAACGGCCCTGGCCGCGGCTCTACTTCACAGGGAACCGGTGAGTCTCGGGCGGGGAGTGTTTCTCACGCTGCTGATCATAGCCATTGCCGGACTCAAACTAACCACTTCAAAGTCCTGATGGCGCCGTTGCCCGTGGCGCGCGAAATCACGCGCCAGCGCCTGGAGTGCGGCTGCGGAGTCCGCGAAGCTGCCGCTTTGGGAGGGGTATGGTCTCGCCAGTGGACAGACCCTGAAGGTGCTTTCGCTCCAGCCCTTTCCCATCCGACTAACAGGAGTTCCAAGTACGGAATTGAGTTCCCCACCCTCGCTTCGCATCCTCTTTGCCGATGCCCGCCGAAAACAGGCCTTGACCCCATGCCCCGACTCATCAGTTGACCGTCGGAGGGACCTTCATTGTAACGGGCGCAACCTATCATAAACAGCACCTGTTCAATGAACCACGGAGGTTGGACGTGCTGGAAAGAGGACTGTTGAAATTGGCGGCGGAAAACGGCTGGCGGATCGAGGCATGGGCCGTTTTTTCCAACCACTACCACTTCGTTGCCCATTC
>DATJII010000012.1:0-14434 GCA_035493435.1 Candidatus Limnocylindria bacterium
CGGCTTCCTGCGCCGCAGGGGATGTCGCGCCGCAGCAATCCTCAACCACGTAGACATTATAACCTGCGCCGAGCATTTCAATGGTCGGCCAGGTGACGCACACCTCGGTCCAGAGGCCCGTCATGATGATATTCTTCCGGCCGGTGGCTTCGATGGCCTTCCGGAATCCCGCATCATCCCAGGAATTCATGGAACTGCGCTCCACCACGGCTTGCCCGGGGAAGATATCCAGCAGTTGAGGCCACACGTAGCCGCTGAAGGACTCGGTTTCGACTGAGGTAAGGACGGTGGGTACCTTGAACTCCTTGGCAACCCTTGCGAGCAGGGTCACATTGTTGATCAGGGTGGCCCGGTCGGCGTTGGCGACGCCAAAAAGCATTTGCGGTTGATGATCGATGAAAACGACGGCTGCGTCTTCCGGAGTGTAGAGTTTATGATATGGGCTCATGGTTTAATTTTGTTCGATGTGTCAAAGAGGGGTTCCGATCAGCGAAATCCGCCGGTCAGGTAAAGGGTTTCCCCGGTGAGCCAGGCAGAATCGTCCGAGGCCAGGAAAACCACCCCGGCCGCTATATCGGGCGGTTGCCCGATGCGCCCCAGGGGCGTCACGGCAGCATAGGCGGCGAAGGAGCCAACAATGCCCGCGGAATGGGTGCCTTCGGTTTCGACAGGTCCGGGATTGGCGGAGTTGACCCGGATCTTTCGCGCCCCCAACTCTTTGGCGAAGGTGCGCGTGAGCCCGTCCACTGCGGATTTAGTCGCGTTATAGACGGAACATCCAGCAGGCGAAAGCGTGCTGACCACTGAGCTGATATTGATGATGCTCGCGCCTTCCGGTCCGAAGTACTTCAACGCTTCCTGCGTGGCGTGGATGAGGCCTAATACGTTAAGATTGAATTGGCGATGGAAGTGGGCCTCGGTGATTTCGCCCACGGGGGCGAATTCATAGATGCCCGCGTTGTTGACGAGGATATCAAGACGGCCATAGGCGGTCTTCGCTTCCGCGAACAGCCGTTCGACGTCCGCCTTGCTCGCGACGTCCGCCTGCACGGCGACAGCTTTGCCGCCTGCGGCCACTATTTCGCTGACGACGCGATCCGCGCCCGCCCGGCTGGAGGCATAATTAACCACCACGGCGGCGCCTTCGGCCGCGAGGTGTTTGGCGATGGAAGCGCCGATCCCTTTGGAAGCGCCTGTGACGACGGCAACCTTGCCGGCTAGTTTTGTGGTGGATTTTGACATGAAATGAGATGGATGAATGGAGGTTGTTATTTCAGGATTTGGCGAAAGCGAGGAGATCGGCATTGAGCCGATCCTTATGGGTGTCGGTAATTCCGTGTGGCGCTGCCGGATACACAATCAATTGGGCGTGCTTGACGATCTTCGCCGTTGAACGCGCGGCGGCGTCAATCGGCACGATCTGGTCATCGTCGCCGTGGATCACCAGGGTGGGGACGTCAAATTTCTTCAGGTCTTCCGTGAAATCGGTTTCGGAAAAGGCCTTGATGCAGTCGTAAGTGTTCTTGTGGCCACCCGTCATGCCTTGCAACCAGAAGGAATCGATGATGCCCTGGGAGGGTTTGGCGCCCGGGCGGTTGAAGCCAAAGAAAGGACCGCTGGCGATGCTCTTGTAGAGCTGGGAGCGATCTGCAATCGAACCGGCGCGAATGCCATCAAAGACCTCGAGGGGCAATCCGCCGGGATTCGACGCCGTCTTGAGCATCAGGGGCGGCACCGATGACACCAGGACCGCTTTCGCGATCCGCTTTGTGCCGTGTCGTCCGATATACCGCGCGACTTCACCGCCGCCCGTCGAAAATCCGATCAGGATGACGTCTTTAAGATCCAAGTAGTTGATGAGGGCCGCCAAATCATCGGCGTAGGTGTCCATCTCATTGCCGTTCCACGGCTGGGAAGAGCGCCCATGGCCGCGACGGTCATGGGCGATGCAGCGAAAACCGTGAGAGGCGAGGAAGAGCATCTGCGCTTCCCAACTGTCTGCGGTCAGGGGCCATCCGTGGCTGAAGACGATGGGGCGCCCGGTGCCCCAATCTTTGTAATAAATCTGTGTTCCGTCCGGGGTGGTGATGGTGCTCATGATTTGATCGATTTCTTGGCGAGTTTGCTTTTCCGACAACGCAACCCAGCTGGCCTTCCCTGCTGGCGAGTGTGAATACCCGTCAATACAAAGCGGCATTTGGCGGGCGTTTGGCTAACCTACCGTCCAGTTTTATCTGGTTTCGGGGGACGGTGGCACGGCTGCGGCGTTACCCTGCTTCTCCTTACGCCGGGGCTGAAAATCCTGAAAACCCTTTTTTGTCATGGGTCAGAAAGGCAGTAACCTCAGCGGCGGAATCTTCTTGAATCCCAAGGAGTTCGAGATCAGTGATGGCGCGGGACAGTCGCTACTTTGTCATTGTCGGGCCGCATTTTTGGACAATTCCCGAGGCGCTCCTCCCTGACGGAACCAATTCACTGTATTTGCTCTATGATACGCTGCTTTGGATATTGTCCTGCAACGATACCCAGCATCCCTATGATCGATTTACTGTGGAAGACCTGCGGAAGCTGGGATTTGACGATCTGAAAGACCTGCTGCCAACTAATACTCCAATGAAACCCTGACTCCGTAAGTCGTCTAGCCAGCCTTCTGGCTAATCGACCAAGCCCTAGGCGGTGCCCAAGGATGAAAGTTTTGCCAACAGGAATCGCCTGGCGACAGTTTGTCCCCGGTGTACAAACGGCATTGCTGACAGGGAGAAAGTTGAAAAACTATCCCTTGGCAACCGCTTTTAACGCTTCCTTCTGAGTCGGAAATTGGGGGAAAAGGGAGGCGAACCCGGAGATTTCAAACAGTTCCTGGGTGCTGGTTTGGAGTGAGCAAAAAGCGAGTTGGCCACCCAAGGGCTTCAAGCGGCGCGCGGCCGTCATGAAAACCCGCAGACCTGCGCTGCTGATGTAGTTCAACCGCTCCAAGTCCATCACCACTTGTCGTTCCCCCGCGTCGATCAACGCGTTCACGCGCGCTTGGGCGCCATTACACGATGCGGCATCCAAGCGGCCCACAAAGCTCAGCACCAAAGCCGTGCCGGATTTTGACTCAGTAATCTCCATAAACGAACAGCTCCGACAGGAAACAGTAATCGGCCCATTTACTCCAGAATAATTCCCACACATGCTGCCAGCGGGAGTCCTTTGCGATCGCCCCAAAAGTGGAATCGATCACTACGGTGACAGCCGGACGGGAGGACGTGAAACGGAAATTTGTGGAACGGGTTAAAGACAACTGGCTAGGACGCAGGTTGGGATGGGTGCTGTTGTGCTTGGGGCTTGTAACCTCGGCCATCCCTTTTTTCCTCGGTTGGATCATCGACGATGCCCACCTCGTTCCGTGCTTTTGGCTTCATACGGAATTCTGGCCGGAATCCACAACTGTTATTCCACTGCGGAAATTGGGTGGAGGGTTGTGGTTTTGGAAATACTCCCTCAAACAGAGTAATTCTGGTGTTGCTACCCGGTCCGAGATTTTTTCGGGCTCCGGCACGGTCGTCGACCTGCATGGGAATGAATCGTATTTCGTCGGCATTTGCGACCTGGACGGCGACGGGGCCGACGAATTGATCTTTGTCAACCGCTCTCGATACGGATCTCCGTCGGGTGTCTGGAAGCAAAGGGGATCCGGGTGGCACGAGGTCCCGGTTGCGAGTCTTGCCGGGGCAAGTTGGCGGATCTCGATAGCGGAATCATTGCGGTTTGGTTTCGGCGCACTGCTGCTTGGAACGGTGACTTGTTTGGCGGGCGTCGGTTTGGTTGCCAGCAAACGTTCAGTTCAATTCACTTCCGATACTGGTGATGGAGTGGTTCTGTCAGGGCCAGACAAACCTTCAATCGATGTCGATCTGACGCACGAGGAAATCATCCGAAAGGTTAGGTGGTCCTCTCCGCCGAAACTTTCAGCCTTTCTCGTTCGCAACAGGCCTTCGCAACACGTTCTGCACCTTATGCTGACCCAGGCTATTTGTAGAAAAAAGACCGGCTTGGTTGAGGTCTTGGCCGGTCAAGGACTTGATCTCGAACACTGCGTCAAAGGGAGTTTAACTCCCTTGGGTTATGCCGTGGAAACCATGGACATCCCCATGATTCGCTTGCTTCTGGAGAAAGGTGCTTTGATCAATGGTCCTGACAAGAGCGGTTGCACTGCGCTCCATATCGCGGTGGATACGGAGGTCGAAATGGCGTACTATGAAGAGGATACCAGAAGAAAACCGCATGAGCCAAGGTGCGATCTGTGCCTTTTCTTGTTACAGGCCGGTGCCGACTGTGAAATTCGAAATCATCAAGGTAAGAGTCCCCTTGATTGGGCAATCGAGAGAAAGCACGCGGCGGCAGTTTCCGCCATGACAGCCCATCTAACCCGAAAGGATCGAAGTGACGGGTAATGATGACGCCGGTGTTTATGGCCCCACTTCCACCGTAAAGGCATAATACCGCTGATTTCCTTCCAGCAATGGATCCGTCACGACGCTCATCGCTTCGGTGGCGGTAAAGTCCACCAAGGACTTCCAGGCGGCGGCGAGTGAATCCTTGAAAACCACCCGGTAGCGGAGACCAGGTTGGGTGGGGAGACTCAACTGCCACTGGCCGGATTCGAGATCAAAATCCGCCCGAAGTGACAGCGGAATATTGGCCGAACCAGGAGTTGGAACAGTGAAGTTGAGGGCGGGAAGGTCACCTCCGTCCGGCGCGCGTCCGCCGCTGACGTTAGCCGATTGCGCACCAAAAGTGATGCGGTCGACTCCCGATCCGTCTGGTGCGAAGAGGGCGACGCTCGTGCCTTTCTTACTGAGGTGGAAATTGACGTGAAGTGCACCGTCCGGCGATCCATTGGCGGCAGGGACCTTGTCGGCCCAAACCATCAGGTGGCCGTAGGGCGGGACAACAAATCCTGGAGGGATGGTGAAGGGCGAACCATCCGTGGCCGGGCTGGCGAGCCGAAACCCGGTCAGGTTGACTGCCTGGTTGCCGGCATTATAAAGCTCAAACCAGTCGTCTTCCAGGCCAGTCGCGGCATTGGTGATGGTGTGGGTGTTTGAAGACATCCACTCATTGATAAATATCGGATTGGGCCCCAGCGCCGGATTATTGGATGCGCCAGGGGTGGGATAATAAAAGGTTCGTCGCAGCAAGGACTGGCCGTCCGGGTAACTGCCAAAGCCACGACCGGCGCCCAGAGAGGCGTAGTCGAGGTAGTCCAGCACGGCGGATTGTCCATCAAGACCGTGCGACCACACCAGCGCGACCGATCCATTTGTCGGGCTCATGGGAAAATTGGCGTGTAGTGCGGCGGGAGTCGTTTGCTCGATTTGGCCGTCGGCCCAGATCGTCAGGAATTTTCCGGCCCCCAACACAGTGCCGGCGGGAATCGGCCAGCGGTTCAAGTCCGCGAAGCTATCGGTAATCCAATAACTGGACAGATCCACAGGCTCGGGTCCCTGGTTATATATTTCGATTACCGGGGCCGGCTCCCCGAAATTATCCAGGGCCGTCAAGTTTTCCGGTACGACCTCATTGATCCATAGCGGAGGAATTGGCGGGAGGGTGGCGGCCACGCTGTTGGCTCGTCCTGGGGTTGCCAGGACACCGCTTCCGACGGCGGCAGTGGCCCAGTTTGCCACGCGAACATTGTCCTGACCCGGGTCGATCAATTGCAGGGAGGCTCCGGTTCCATCCGCAGCAGAAGGCCAGGGCGCCGAAGGGCGGAATCGAACCCCGTTGACCAGCGTGTCGCTGGTTGATCCTGTCCCTGGCTTGACCAGTTTGAGGGTCCAGTTGGGCCCGGATCCAAAGCCGCCGAACACATCCGCCACGGGAACCGGAGTGCCATAGGTGTCGGCAAAAACCTTGCGGTCCCGGGCCAGCACCAGATAAGCGCCTGGTGAAAGTGTCGCACCTTCCGGGAATATATAATCGACTCCCTCCAGGCGCCACGACGACAAGTCATAGGGCGTGTTGGTGGCGGTATTATAAAGCTCGATGAATTCGGCCCCGGGGACGGCCGGGTGATACATGATTTCGTTGATCACCACCTGGTGGGTGAGCGTCTCATAATTTCCGTTGTAGGTTATCGAAAGGCTTGACTGGTTGGTCGGGTCGGCCCTTCCCCATCGATCAAGTCCGCGCAGGGCAAGACTGTTAACGCCGGCCCCCAACGGCAGGGTCAGTTGCCAATGGCGAAAATCGGTCCAGGTCACCGGATAGACCGTTCCATTGATCTCGATTTCCTTGACTGAAACGGGGGCGGTACCCGTGAGGGTTAGGGGATTCTGGTTGGTTGCGAAATTGGCCCCCCCGCCGGTGGACACCGCAAACGAGGCAGTCGCCGACTTGAGCTGGCCTAGCAAATAGGTCTGGCGGGACTTGATCCAGTTTTTCAACGCCGACGGGGAACTGGCGGCCACTCCTTCGGCCTGGAAGCTGGCATACTTGGCGTCGATGATGGGATTGACGTTGGTCGCCGCCATGATTCGGTTCGCGATCTCGTCATAGGCCCGCCAGATGGCTCGCCGGTAAACGGGCGTGGCGAAGAATTGGCCCATCGCGCCCGAATCTCCCGAGGTGGTCTGGAACAGGTTGTCGCCCGTGGGGCCGTCGGACGATCCGCCGAGGACAATGTTATAATCCCAGATATACAATGTCCACGGCCCGGCGGTGGGCTTGTAGGCGTACATATTCTGGCCATTCCGGTTCAGGAAGCTGTCCCAGTTGCCCACTGCGTGTTCGACGGCCGTTGTCCGGAGCCACTCCTCCGTGTCGATGAGCGCGTCCATGGCCGCCACGTAGCTTGCCTGCTGCGCTGGAGTGCCGGAGGGCAGATGCGTCGTGTCGATGAGTTCAAAAACCCGGCTATAATCATTGGCGGTCTGCTTGGCCGACCGCACCAGGTAGTTTGGCCGGTAACGCGCGACTTTCTTTACTCCACCAGACAGGTAGTTGTTCAGGGTACACCAGCTCTGGTTGTCGAAGGTCTGGCCGTTGTCGGCGAATTCGAACCACGGCTGGAGTTTGAAGAGGTCCCCGCCGTTGTCGTTCGGGAAGTGCTCGTCGATGACGTCGGAAGCCGGTGTCTGGGTATCTTCCATGAGGGCGGCTGGCTGGCGCCGGTTGCCATTGATGAAGAAATTGACGTAGCGCCGGTTATTCCACGGCAGTCCCAATTGTCGCACCATCCAATAGGCGGTTTGCTCGCGCTGCAAAGTATCGTCCTCCCACGGGCCATTGCCAGGGGCATGTATCTTGTTGAAACTCGTTGCGCCCAGCACTTGGTCGTCGCCGGGCATCTCAATGGCGTAGTGGCAGGTATTGGCGACGGGCGAGCCGAAGCCCTGGTGATAGGGACTGCCGGCAAATTTGGCGTCGACATTATAAACCACCCGGGTGTTGCCATAGACGAAGGTGGCGTCGTGCCGCTCGTTACTGACTGATTTCTGGTTGTTCCACTGGTCCGACGAAGCCTGGGTTACCCACAAGCGATAAGTGCCGAAAGCACTGTCCGGCGCGGGATCGCCAAAGCGCACCAGGCACTCCCGCGCGGGCGCTTCCTCGGGAAAAACACTGGCAGCGTGGCTTGGCGAAGCGTCCGTGGCCCTGACATGAAAGGATACCAGGTTGCCAGCCGGTTGCCCCGGGATGACGGCGCTATAAATCCCGTCGCCAGCAATTTCGTCGCCGTCCGTACCCCGATCATTCATGGCCACGGAGGTATAGGTAGCACTGGGATCGATGCGGTACTCAAGCACCGCCGCTGATACGCCGTCGGGGTCGCTTATGCGGGCTGAGACCGTAACCGGTTGCTGGGTGGCCGGAAGCGGGGGCCAATGCGTCACCCCTGCCATCGCGGGGCCCGCGTTGGGCTGGCGCTGGCTATTGGGCGCCCCCGGCGTTCCAGGATTCGTGGGCGTATTAAAATGGCCGGTGGCTTCCGCATAGTTGCCCTTGATACGCAGGACCAGTTCCGGGAAGCCCTTGAGCCAGCGGACCTTGGCCCGGAGTGTGACCGTTTGTCCCGCGCTCAACGCAGGCGAGAGGGGAGCCCGCAGATGGTTGACCATGGTGTCGCCCCGGTCGGTCGCCCGCACATGGAGGCATTGGCCAGCGCCGAAGCCGCCGCTCGATTCCAAAGAGCTTTGGATATGGTCCCCAGTCGCGATCCAGCCTCCCAGTCCCGACTCGAAGGTGGAACTGGCCAAGGGCAGCCGGTTCGTCCCGCTGGTGGTCTCGACGACCTCAATGTTATCGATAAGGCACTCGCCTTCGCCACTCATGAGGATTTCGACCCGATCAATAGGTGTGCTGCCTTGGGTGGCACCCAGATCGAGCCGGCTAGTCGCTTCAATCGTCGTCCAGGTGGCTTTCGTTGATTCATCGCTGTCGGCCCAATTTGCCGCGAACCGACGGCTCGCATGCGCATCCCGAAGTTCGAGGCTGCTGCCACCGCGATCGCTCCAATGGCCCCAATGACCTCCCACCCGATAAATCACTTCATCCACCGGCACGTCGACCAAGCTGGTGGTCGGTTGACCGTTTTTCCCGATGCCAACGAAGGGCAGGGGGCGGGCAAGGGTCAGTTTCTCGCCATTGCCCGAGAGGGAACCGCTGAAGTTGCCCACGAGAGTCGAGGCCGCGAGTCCGGGATAGTTGGTGGCCAGGCGGACGATATTGCGTGCCACGACCAGGTAGCCATCCGGCTGGATTGTGGTGCCTGCCGGGAAGGTATAGGTGACTCCGTGGATGAATTTCCAGCCGCCCAGATCGACCGCTGAAGTCCCGCGATTATAAAGCTCGATGTACTGATCGTCCTTCTCCCCGCTCAAAGGCTTGCTCATGAGCTCATTGATGGCGATGTCGCTCACCAACTCGGGAGCATTGGGGCTTCCGGGCGTGTGGACTTGGAGCCGGTCGAAGGCGGGGCTGCCGTCAGGATAGCGGCCCGCCGCGATGCCGGATTCCTGGGCCTCATAGCGCACGACATCGGTGATTTGTTGCCCGTCCGAAGTTTGCAGGTAGAGATTGGCGCCCTGGGGATCGAGTTGAAAACCCTGCGAGCCGGGGCGCAGATTCAAGAATCCTCCGGCGGAAACGGAAGTGCCTGTTGGTATGACCAGGATGTTCGTTCCCGGCCAATCGGTCACCCGATACCCGGAAAGATCGACTGCCGAGGGGGTTCGATTATAGAGTTCGATATAGGCATCCTCACCAACTCCGGGATGAGCCAGCAATTCGTTGATGACCACGTTCTGCGCAGGATCGGCGCGATACGCGTCCATCATTCCGGGCGAGCCACCCGCCCGCCCGCTAATACCCCATGCCTCAAGGTAGCCTTCGCCGTAACTTGGCCGTTTCAGCACCAGCGAGAAGCCTGATCCGTCGGTGGCGTCCGACCAGGGTTGGAGATCCCGATACGGAATGTCGAGATAGACCGCCGGACGTGTCCGATCATTGAGCAACTGGATCACACCCGTCGCGGGAATGGGCGTGCGATACGGCCCCCATACGTTGGTCAGCCCCAGGACGCTTTGGAAATCCGCCGGGGATTTCGCCACGACCAGGAAGCCGCCACCGGGGATGGACGTCCCGGCCGGAAAAGTATAGGCAACATCGCCAGCCAGTTGGTAGCCGCCGAGGTCCTCCGGCCAGGGGTTCGAATTGAAGAGTTCAACGAATTCGAGGCGCTTGCCGTCCGGTCGCGCCGGGGCATGATACATGATCTCCGAGATCACCAGGGGCGTCTTGCGGGTACAGGCGGTGAGCGGTTCCACGGGAATCTGGGGCCAGCCGACCACGGTCTCGCCATCGGCGGCGCGCAGATCGTGGAAAAGGGCGGTGGCGGGTTGATTCGGGCTGTGGCTGGCGGTGGAAAGGCCGACGTAGACGGAGGCAGGGAGGGCAAGTGTGGCGGATGCCAGCGGCGTCCAATGAAGGCCGTCATAGCTCGCATAGCCGGTCAGGGTGTTGCCCAGCCGCCGGATTCGCAGCCAGGTGAGGGGATAGTTTACCGGAAATCCCCCGCTCTTGATGGCGGTGGTTCCCGCCTGGGCGCGGCTTTCGAAGAACACTCCGCTGAGACTTGGAGTGGCCAGGACGGCGGCAAACCGACTGTCGCCGTTCAGGCTTTCCCGCACCATCAATCCTCCTTGTGCCCAGACATCACTTCCTGTCAGGCGTTCCACCCGCACTTTTTGGTCAAAGTCCCCATTCTTCTGTTTCCAGGCATACTGAAATTGGTCCGCAGTACCGCCAGCACCGGCCCCCGACGAAGAAATCGAATACCCCCCGTCGGGCAGGGCCACCACCGAGTCAAACGGGGTCGACGCGCCCACGGGTGCGGGTACGATATCCGAGGCCGTGAATCGGGCCACTGTTCCGGCTGGCAAGCGATTGACGGCCTGGGCCCGGTCGGTGAACTGGCTCAGCGCAATGCTATAGCTGGTACCCTGGGTCAGCGGGGAGGTGGCCAATATGACGCTGCTGGGATCCGTGCCAAACGTGACGCCCAGCACCGATACGCCACCCGAGAATAAATAATTAGTGACCTGCAGGGCGCCCGGCGCGGCCAAGGGCTCGCTGAAGGTTAGCATGACCGTTGCGGAATCCAGGTTGACGGTGTCCACCAGCGCGGGAGGCAGGAGATCAGGCGTGACCGTCAAGGTGGCACTTGTGGTGTTCGTGGTTCCAAAGCGATTCGACAGGAGGGCATTGAATGTCGTGTGGTCATCCGACAGCGTGACCGGACCGTAGTTGAGCGTCGCGTTCGTGCCGCCTGCAAGGGGAAGACCATTGCGGCGCCATTGGGTGGTGACGAGCGCGGGATTCTTGAGTTGAGCCGCGAATACGGCCATCCGTCCCTCCATGACCGTGGTATTGACGGGTTGCTGGAGGATTTTCGGCGAATCGTAGGCGGCCACTTCGTTGAAGTTTGCCCCGACAAAAAGGTCATCGATCCGAATTATTCCCGGTGCGCCCGAACTGGCGTTGGACAGCCCTTGCCGCAGGTTGATGGCGGTGACGTCTTGCTGCGTCCCGGCGGGAGGATCGGTCGCCGTGACGCTGGGACTGTTTTCGTTGACGGGATCGATCCAGAGGGTGGTGTTGCCCGTGTTGAGATCGTACCGGGCCACGACATTATAAGTTATATTGAGCGACAGGTCCGTGGGGAACTCGGCGGTGTTGGCCTGCGACCAATTGGCGTTGGCCACGGAAATCCTGAATTTGCCTTCCGCGGCCCCGTCGATGCTGGCTCCGACCCGGCCGTAATAAGTCCCGACATTCGTGGTGGCGGCGAGATTGAGAAAGTACGAGCCCGTTTCTGTCACCGGCAGTGCCGACCACGTGGCGTTGAATGCGACGTACGCCACAGAATTCGAAGCCGTGGAAAACGGGCGCGATAGACTCCGGCTGACCCATTCATTCCCCGCAGTGGTATTGCCTTGGTTTATGATGGCAGCTCCTTGGCTCACATTTAAGGGGGTTCCAGCGGTCTGCACACCCCACCTGCCTCCCGACACCTGGTTGATTTCCCCGTCAGAGTAGCTGAATCGTTCGCTCAGGATTTGGCCCTGGGTCACTGGGACGCCAGCCAGGCAGGTCCAAGCCAGAAAAAACAAGAATCGATGAAAACGAAGATGTGGCATTGCCTGAGCGCGGAAGCGCTGGAGAATCGAAGGTGCCATGGGGCAAGAAACTGGCACATTCGACAGGAGGTGTCCAATCCTGGCCCCAACCAAGCCGCCCCCCGCTAATCCAGGGAGCTCAAGATTGGACCAGCGTTGGGGGAAGGCGGCTCACCTCCCGGGAATCACGCATTACACTCCCTTCCAACGAGTTATCGTCTTGCACCGAAACCGTACTCGGTCGGAGCGAATGGGGCGGATGCTCGGAGCCCCGTTTGCCGACTACAGCGTGCTCGCCATTTCGTGACCGGTATGTTTGGGTAAAGCAGGCACAGCGCGTGCTGCTGGGGCTTGGACAATGCTGGGGTGTCGAATTCAGAAAACGATTGTGATGGAACTATGCCGAACGATTGAAAAGTTCGGTTTCCGCGCTTTTTGCATGGTGGCCTGGATGGTGGTTTGGGCTTCGTCACTGAATTGTGTCGCGGTGGCGGAATCTCTTTCGAAAGCATCAGTCATGGTCGCACCACACAATCATTCCGTGGTGGCCCAGGATTCGAAGGTGGCCCAGGAACTGGTGTCCCACGGAGGACGTTTGGTCCAAGTGTACGGTGATCGGCAATTGATCGCCTTATCTGATCCGCTGCCTGAACTGCTTTCAAAGGAAGGGATCGAGGTTCGTGACGACTACCACTTCGTCATGCTCAATACCGGATTTCTCGACGTGCGCCTGCCGGAGATTCGTGCCAAACGATCGGTACCGGGAAATCCAATTGGAAAACAACTACACCTCGTGCACTTCGCGGGGCCGATACTGCCCGCCTGGCGGCGGGCCTTACTGGACACGGGGGTGCGCGTGGTCACGTATGTGCCGCAAAACACTTATTTGGTTTACGGTGACGCGACGGCCGTTTCCCGCCTGGGACAACTCACTCAGTCGGTATCGTTTATCGATTGGGTCGGAGCCTTTGGTGCCGAATTCAAGTGCCATCCCAAAACGGTCGGGCTCCTTGCGTCGAGGGACATGCGAACGGTCGGCGGGTATGAATTTGGCGTCCAGATGGTGTCGGACGGGGAAGCCAATGACGCCACCTTGCTGCTCCTGGAGCGAGTAACGCCCGGCGGTATAATAAAAAAGCAACGGCGCGGCGAATATCTCGACATCATCGTCCGCCTGCCGGGATCCGCACTCGCACCCCTTGCCGCGCGTCCTGACGTCATCTCAATCCTGCCCCATTTCCCGGCCGGGAAACGGGGAGAGCGCCAGGATATGATTATTACCGGCGGACTGTCGGGCAGCGGACCCTCCGCGCCCGGCTATCTGGCGTGGCTGGCGGACAAGGGATTCACCCAGCGGCAGTTCGACGACTCCGGAGTGGTGGTCGACGTGAGCGATAGTGGCATCGACAATGGCACTTTGGCCCCCGGCCATTTCGCCCTCTATCCGTTGGGTGACGTCACCCAACCCAGCCGCGTCCGCTACAATCGCCTGATAGGCACCGCCAATGGCCAGCTTTTCGATGCGCCGTGCGAAGTGACGGATACCAACGCCGGGCCTGTGAGTACCATCGCAGGGATCGATGGCCACGGCACCCTCAGCGCGCATATTATTGCGGGTTACTCCGACTTGCGCGGATTTCCCCATGCCGACGCCGTGGGCTATCGCTATGGGTTGGGTGTGTGTCCCTTCGTCCGCGTCGGCTCGTCCGTTATCTTTGACCCGGCCCAATTCACGCACCCCGACTATCAATCCTTGCTGTCCCAGGCCTATAATGACGGAGCTCGCATCAGCAACAACAGTTGGAGCATGTCAAATATGGGGCTCTACGACCAGGACGCCCAGACCTACGACGCCCTGGTCCGGGACGTCGGTGGCGCTTCGACGAATCGGCCCATGATCGTGGTATTTGCCGCCGGGAACCAGGGGCCGGACGCCCAATCGATTGAGTCTCCGGCCACGGCCAAGAATGTGATCACCGTGGGTGCCGCCGAGGGAGTCGAGTCACTGTCGCTGGAGGCGGGAGGCAACAATCGGGCGGGTTCCGACGGCCAAGGTCATACGGACGCGATCGCCAATGACGCCAACGATGTGCCACCTTTCTCCGCCCGTGGCCCGTGCGCGGATGGCCGCACCAAGCCGGACCTGGTCGCACCCGGAACGCATATCACGGGCGGGGCTCCGCAGGCCAGCCCGCCATCGGCAGTAGACGGGCCGGGAGACGGCCTGGCTTGTTTCGACGCCACGGGCATTTCGGCGCTGTTGGGTTCCGGAGGCATTGGAAATACCAATAATTATTTCCCACTGCAGCAGGAGTTTTACACTGTGTCGTCGGGCACGAGCCAGGCTGCACCCGCCGTCAGCGGGGCCTGTGCACTCGTCTGGCAGTATTTTCTCAACCAAGGCTGGGGGACTCCCAGCCCGGCAATGGCCAAGGCCTACCTCATGAATTCCACCCGCTTCCTCGCGCGCACCAACGCCGACGATTCACTGTGGTCTCCGGTGCAAGGCATGGGCGAAATGAACCTTGGCACTGCTTTCGACGGGCTGCCTCGGGTCCTCCGCGACCAGGTGGTCAGCGACCAGTTTACTGCGGCAGGGCAAAGCTGGACCTATATCGGGAACATCTCCCGGTCCAACCGGTCGGTGCGGGTCACGCTGGCCTGGACCGATGCCCCGGGCAGCACGATTGGGGCCGCCCTAAACAACGACCTGGATCTCACTGTGACGGTGGGGAGCCGGGTTTATAAGGGAAACGTTTTCAATGGTC
>DATJII010000013.1:0-39158 GCA_035493435.1 Candidatus Limnocylindria bacterium
GAAAAGCTAGAAGCTGAATCTCACGCCAGCGGTGGCGCCGTAGACGGAGCCCATCTCCACCTCGTACCGACGACCCACGGCGTCGAATTCAAGGTTGCTGTTGTGCTGGAAATCGACGCCCAGGTAAGCGCCCCAGCGGTCGGTGAATTCGTATTCTAACAAGGCGCTGCCAAAGAAGCCCGGCTCCCAATTGCGGCGGGCGGCATGATAGGCTCCGGGCGGTTGGCGGTCAGGTGCCAGGGTTACTCCGGTCAGGGTGTCAGTGGCATCCACTTCCGCTTGGGCGTAGACTGCGGCGTATCCTACGCCCACATGCAGATTAATCTTCTTGGCCAAGGGAAGGTCAATCCAAGGCCCAATCTTAAGAGTGTTGATATCGACCGACGTTTTGGACGAGTAGCTGTTACGGACGCCAGGGATGCTGTTCGTCGTAATGCTATTGGCTCCAAGATTGAGCAGCGGTCCGCGGTCTGAGCTCTGTCCGTTATAAGGTGACGGCGGGAGAATATCTCCTGGAGTGGTAAGCCCATACACGCCCGTGACCTGCTGCACCGTGCTGGAAGCGTCTCCGCTAGCTGAACTGTCAAAGGTGGTCAGGCCATACCCCAGTTGGATGCCCCACGCCGCCTCCTTCTTCTGCCAGACGCGAAAGCGCGAGATTTCGTACGCGGCCGAGATTTCCCCGCCGAAAGCAGTCTGGCTGCCGCCGTCGGATACGCCTGCGCGCGGTACGTTGTCGTAACGGGTCAACGACAGGGTGCTGGTACCCACCCCTACGGAGGGGAACCCAGGATAGTCGGTGAAGCCCCAATTTCGAGTCGTGTTCGTGTCTCCGCTGCTGTCCGGTTTGACGTACCCGTTGTCAAACGTTCCCGCAGTGGCAGAGGGCGGAATCTGTGCGTCCCGAATGCTGAGGCGATAATTGAATTGGACGTGCGGTCCGAGGCGAAAGTGCCAGCCGCTGGGCTCTTGGGGTTCTTCCTGCGCTAGCAGCGAGGCGGAAAACCCGGCTAGGAGACCAGCCAGAACGGGATAAGATATGGAGCTCTTCATGGAGAAGTTTTAGCTAAGGAAAATGGCTATGTCCTAGTTGGTCTGGAGAATTCGATAAAATCGTGAATCCCCCGGTACGGTCTGTGTATTCGGAGGGCCGCTATCAATCCATTGCATGTATCCACCGTTACCAAGGATCGGTGCACGAGATACCTGAAAGGCATTGGTCCCGGTAAATCCACCTACAGCGTCGGTGTACTCGATATAGTAGTGCAATTTGGGCTTGGTCAGCCAGGCAACCAGAAAGCCGCTGGTCCGAATCCCCTTAATGGGGACAAAGCCTTGTTTGACAGCCGCCACGAAAGTGCCCGTGGGAGGAGTGAAGGTATTGCTGGTGGTACCAAACGCGCTGTAAATCGGGGTCGGAAAACTCTTGCGGTCATTGACGTAATATTCCAGCGCCAGGATCTTGTTGGTGTTGGCGTCGAGGCCGCCGCCGTAGAAGAAATACCCGTACTGGTCGACGTAGAATCCCAACGATTGGGCCAACGTCACCTGGAGCCCGTTGGGGCTGTTCGTGTTATTCCGGGAGTTTACCTGGATTTCCGCAAAGACATTGGTGCCGGGATTGGCCAATTGCACTTGCTGTTCGAATAGCCCGGTCTGGGTATTCAACTGCATCTGAGTAAGGGCAATAACCTGGGGCACCAACGATCCGGCGGCCTGGAAGGGTATCCCGGTGCTGTCGGTGGTCTGGAGTCCAACCTGGCTGCCGTCGAAGTTCAGTTGCAGAGCCCCCAGCGATTGGAGGTCGACGCCCGGTTGTGGCGTAAATTGAAAATAACCGATGACTTGGTTCCCCGCGGCGAGAGGTGGATTAGTGGGGGTGATCGTCACGCCAATTGATTGGGCGCCCGGGATCGTGGTCAACTGCAAGCCCGTTTGAAGCGTAGAGACATTGGTGGTCCACGCGTTAGAGAAGGTCTGGTTCAGGTAAAAGCGAGGTTGTCCCAGCAGGGCAGGATTGAAGCTGAGCGTGAACGACAGCGAGTACTCAACCCCGGAGTTCTGGAAAGTGACCGGGAAGTACCAGTCGGAGTTGTTGGTTCCGTTGGCGATCTGGGCGGCGTTGGTGGTGATATTGCCCAAGACCAGTTGCGGTTGGGAGTAGCCGGAGATGAAGAGTTTTGCTACCGAACTGGTCGCAATCCCTGAACTGCTGTTGGCCACTGCAGTGAAGTTTCCCACGCTGCTTGCAACCAAGTTGGACAAAATCAACGTGGTGTTGGTCTGGCCAGTCAGGGGCGTTGAACCAAAATACCATTGATAAGTCGTGGTTGGATCGTTGTTGCTGGCGGTGACTGTGAAAGTGGTCGTTCCACCGAGGTAGGCTCCGTTGGTGGCTGGAGTCGCCGTGTAAGAGACCCCGTCTGCGAGGACCGCCGGAATCGAGGTCAGACCCAGGAAAAGCGCCCAAAACGCCAAAATGGCAAGCCGACCGGAGATGTTTGGCAAAGAGAGTCGCGACAACGATGAATGCATGACAGTGATGGAAATATCCAGCGGCGCCGATGGAACTGCAAGTTCGGCGAAATGCTGCGCCCCGCTGTTGTGCTTGGGGATCGACGTAGGAGCAAGCCGATTCTCAAGCCACCGGGTGAAGATTGGACGAGGACCTCGCGTGCGGCGACGCATGGAGTATCGGACTTCGATCCCGGTTTTTGATTCAATATCCCTTACTGGAGCTCGTTTGTTGTCGGTGAAGGGAAGCCAACCGGCATCGTCGACAGGTTTGAAAGGGCTGATTTTCCTACCCTTTCCGGTAGTGCCGTCGCTAGACTCCGACGTCATTTGGCGCGGCAGGTCGCTGGCAGGCAGTGCGGCAGGCGGGCGGAATGACAGGAAGAACCCCGGGGGAGTGACAACCGAAAAGTATCAACCAACGCCAGATCCAGGCGGTACGTCGAGGTCGAGGCCGTCCGACCGGCCCGAAACGCCTCCGCCGGGGCGGTTTCGGGTGATTGCGGGTGTGGTAGCTTTCATTTTGGCGGCGATTTGCGTCACCGGTTTGCTTCAATCGGGCGTTCCCTACCGCACCCAGGTTCTCGATGGCTGGAGCATCGATAACCCGAACTTTCTGGGATTGGGTACCCGCGTGCGTGACGTGGAATTGAAATCCTCCCCGTTGCCCATGGGCGGGATAGTCCATGAGATCGAGGTGAACGAGCTAACCCCCTTGCCACTCAATGATCTGCGCAGCATGGTGTTACGGCTGGACGTGCGCAAGGATTTGGTGGCCCGGGACGCGGATCTGGTCGAAACGTTGGTCCATAGCGCCACTTTCGAAGCGCGGGACGGATCCAACACTGTCTTCCGATTGGCGGCCAAATCGGAGTCGTATTTAAGCAGTGAAGGTCGCCTCGAATTCTTGCGGCAGTCGGCCGCAGGTAACCCGACCAATCGTTCCGATAAATGGGTCCTGCGGGTCGTCACGGAAACCAACATCCGCCTGTTCCTCCGTGCCAATGTCAGCGAGCCAGGACGATTGACCGAGCCCTTGCCCGGTGGAGGGCGATTGGTGATTCCATTGGCGCCCACCGAGAAAGGGCGTTCGTTCGCTTATCCGCTGGGCGATTTGACCTTGAAGGTGACGGCCCCCGCCGCGTCACGGGCAGCCCTTCTCGCGTATCTATGGCAAATGGACCACCTGCGCTCCGTGTATGGTTGGGTGCTATTGGCGGCGGCTCTCATCGGGCTCGGAGTGATGTTCTTCCCGTGGCACGCGAGCCTGAAGGCTAACCTCCTGCCTGATGCTTTGCGCGCGGGAGCGGGAGTGGCGGCCATGTTCGCGGCACTGGGCCTCGTCCAATTGTTGCTAACGCCGCCCTTGTTTGGCACCGACGAACCCGCGCATGTATTCAGCTATCATCTCTGGATGTCCGACACGGATGCAGCGAATCGGACGTGGGTGTTAGGCGAACGGAATCACGCCATTCGGATGCTGTGGCATCCGTCCCAGAAATTCGCCACTGCTGATCTCAATGATCCCTTTGGCCGTTTTGTTGACTCGCCTTTCACCATGTACACCCGGCCGGGCGCACGTTCCGCCAGCGGCATGGCGATGTGGAAGCTCTCGCGTTGGTTCGTCGCCGGCAAATCGGCGGCGGCAATGATTTTTCGCCTGCGGTTGGTGAGTTTGACGGTGGTGGTTTTGTGCGTTGCGCTGGGGGTCTCGATCATTGCCTTCACGGGCTCGCCGGGTGCTCCAACCGGCTGGATCGGGCTGGGACTCCTGTTGATTCCGAGCCTCCCATACTACGCGATGAACGTTTCGAACTATCCGCTCGTGCTGGGGGGCGGAATAGTTGTGGCGGCGTCCATCGCGGGGTTAATCAATCAATCCATCACGCCGGGGTGGCTGGGATTCTTCCTGGGTTCGGGCACTTCCCTGCTGTTTTTCTCTTCGGCGAGCTGCTGGCCCATGGGTGCCGTCGTCTTTTGCGCCATCCTGGGGTTGGCCCTCCGGCGGTTGTTTATCGTTCCGGATGGCGGGCCGATGGTGAATCTAAACTTCTGGTTCGCGCTGGCCTTGGGATTGTCGTTTTTCAGCCTCCTAGCGACGCCGCAATTTCGAGCGCAGCAGGGAGAATATGCGGCCCTGGCCTTGAACCACATCGGGATTCATGTTGTGCCGAGTTACCTCGGTATGGTCTGGCTGTGCTGCGCGTTGTTCGCCGGATTCGAATGGGTCTGTTCTCTTGTCGCATCGGAGACCTCAGCTACTTTGGGGGCTGTCCTCGCCAAATTCTCCGTGGTCCTCGGATGGGTTGCAATCGGGCTTATCGTGGTCAATATGTTCGTGCGGCCGACGGAGTTGGAAGCGCTTCCAGAGGCGGTTCCCCACTGGGAATTTCACGTGGGACGGGCTCGGGCGGTGCCGCTAGCCACCGACACCTTTGAGCGTCAGCCTCTTCCGAGTCCTTTACACTATGCCGCCACGGCCATGAAAGCGGTCGCCACCTCGGTTAGTCTGGGGCACCATGATTACCTAACGGAAAAACTATTCTGGCTGACGGTGGGAAGCATCGAAACAGGTGCGCCTAATTGGATCCTGTCGATGTTGTTCGCCCTCATCGCGGGCGGGTTGGCATGGCTGTTTTTCCGGATCTCGGCGACTCGCAACGGTCCCCGCCTGGTCCAGGTGATCTTCATCCTCGTTGGGCTCGCCATCTGTCTGGCCGCCACAGCGATCGGTAGTATCGTCTCGCCCGCGTATCCTACGTTGCACGGCCGTTACCTGATCGGTTTCCACATAACTTGGTTCCTGGTCGCGCTCGTGGGATTCAAGTCACCCATGTTGTATGTCCAGTGGCGCAGTCCTCGGTTGTTTGCCATCGTGTGGCTGGGACTCGTGCTCCTGATTCATGGGACGTGTTTCGTAATCGAGCTGGACCGGTATTTCTAGTAGGGTTTTGAAAACAAAAAGCGGCACCCTGATGGGTGCCGCCTGATTAATCGGACGGAAAGATTACTTCTTCACCGATTTGCGGCGAATGATCCAACCGCCGCAAAGGGCTGCCACGCCCGCCAGCACGCGGCCATCCATTTCGGGCGTTGCCACATAAGCCAACATTTCATAGTACTTGTCTGACGGAAGTATGACCTCCGAGACACTGTAGAGGTGGCTCACGCTGAAAAAGGCTCCGGGCGTGCCGAAGTCGAGCTCCGTCGAATAGATCACGTGTTTGTCGTCTGCCAGGAATACCAACTCGTGCGGGACGGGCGCGCCACCCAGGGTTCCCCGATCCAGATATCCATAGAACAGCTCCAGGGTGACGGGATACGGGAATACCACCGCGACAGGTTGGTCCACTGCGTCCAGGCTGTTAGGCCCGGCTCCGTGGCCGCGGAGTGAAGGGTCTTGAACGAGCACCGGTCCGCTGCTGGGATCCAGTTGCCACGTGGAACCGCCGATGGGGTCGCCGTCTCCGTTGGTGTTGGGCACCAGGGAAGCGTAGCTAAAGGTGACGCCATCAGTGGCCGCGAGATTGGCTTCGGAGCCCGCCGCCAGCGAACCGAAGTCAAAGACGGAGGCTTGGGCCAGGGAGCTGGCGAGCACGAGAGCCGCCGTTAAGAGGGGTAATTTCATAATTCGTTGGAACTGCCCCATGTTATTATGGACGGGTGGCTCCGCCAAGCACTGCTTGCATCGCCTTGAAGAAAACATCGGTGTTGTCGATCACGCCGCTGTAGAGTGCCGCGCCACGTCCGTAGGCGGAGAGCGGAATATCCGAGGCGGTATGGACGGCCTGGTAGCCACCGGACGCACCTGGGACCTGGCCTGTGATGAAGAATCCATTGGTCGTGTTCTTGAGCGCAGGCGTGGCCGGATAGCCGTTGAGCGGCGGGGTCTTCACCAGCGGTTGCTGACTGTCCTGCGACGGGGTGGGATAGGTGGAATAAGTCTCGAAACGGTCAGCTCCGCCCGCATAACCAATAATGATCTTGTGGTCGGGATCCATGGTCAGGGGGTAACCGTTGGCGTCATAGCTATAAACCGGGAAGCCGGCGCTATCGTAGGTTCCCACCACGGAGTCCCGGAGGCTGGCATTCGGCGTGTTCACGTAGCCAGTCAACACGGGGTTGACGCCGTTGCTCACGTAGTAGTTGCTGGACGGAGTGGGATTGTTAACCAAGTTGGCGAGATTGGCAGATGTCTGCAGCGAAGCGCCGATAACGTTAATGCCGCCGCATTCATGATCCGCGGTGACGATGACCAGGGTATCGAGGTTGGTGGAGGCGAAGTTCTTGGCGACGCCGACTGCCTTATCGAATTCGATGGTATCCATGATCCAGCGGTCGCTATCCATCAAGTGGGCCTGCTTGTCGATGGACGCACCTTCGACCATGAGGAAGAAGCCGTTGTCGTTTTTCTTCAATACGTCGATGGCCTTGGCGGTCATGTCTTCGAGCATCGGCTGGTCAGGCAGCAGGTAGTCGTTGACGACCGGTTGGCCATTCGGGCCGTTGATTCCGCGGCGTCCGTTGAGCTTGTCCTCGGACACGTTCATGTTCGAATAGGAGAACAGGCCAAGGAGCTTGGTCGTGGCCGGGCTAACCGCGTTGAGCGAGGTGTTGTCGGCGACATAGGTCCAGCCCGCGCCGACGAAATCACCGATGAGGTCACGATCGGCATTGGGCACGTTATTGGCCACGCCCCAGCCCGCAGCCAGTTCGGCGGGCAGGATATAATCATTGGCGATTTTGCGGGCGGAGGTGGCTTGCGTGACGCCGTTGGTCTTGGCGGGCAGGAACCATTTGCGTCCGCCGCCCATCAATACGCTCAGACCGGTATTGGGAGCCTCGTTCAGGTATTGATCGCAGATGCCGGTGCCGGAACCACGGTTTTGGGTGTGAACGGCAATCGCTGCGGGGGTAGCGTCAAACACGTCGGCGGTCGTGACCAATCCAAGCGAGGCGCCCTTCGTGCGCTTCAGGTATTCGCCAGCGTTTTCGACGCGGGGATTGTCGAACTCATCCTTGGTGTCGTCCGGGAAGACGCCTTCCTGGCCGTTGAAGCACTTGTTTCCCGTGGAATAGCACGCTGCGCCGGGGGCTGAGTCGGTGACGATCGAATTGAGCGAGGCGGTCATCACCAACGCGGTATTGGGAAAGGTGTCCATCGCCAATTGGCCTTGGGTTTTGCCCATGTTCGAACCCTTCGAGACGAGGCGTGCGGCCGTGCGATGGGCGATGCCCATGCCGTCACCGATCATAAGGATGACGTTCTTCGCCTTGCGCCCCGAGATGGTGATTGGCTCGATGGAGAAGGAACCCACGGCGGTGGTGGAGGTGCCGTCATCCTGCTTGGCGACGACAGTTAAAGTGTGAGTCCCAGGGGTGTTGTTCGCATAGGCGCGGGCCGTGCCAATCTTGGAATTGAGCAGCGTGGCATTGTCAGCATCGATCAACGCGACCGGCTTCGCAACGGGTACGCCGTCCACTTTGAAGCTGATGTTGGTGATCGTGTGGCCAGCCGTCGGGGCGACGGTGGCTTGGAGGTCGAAACGCTGTCCGGGCAGGAAGCGTGCGACCACCGGGGCGCTGGTGCTGCCGGTCGAGAACAACAGGCTGGGCGGCGTGAGCCGGGTGACGGTAAGGGCGGGGGAGGCGGGAAGTGCGGCAACCGCGCTGGAGGCGGCCCCCACGATTCCCACGGCCAGGGCCATCATGGAACGTTCGGTATTGTTCATTGGATCTGACTTGTTGTGATTATAGTGTGTGACTTTGCAGGTTCTATTTGCTGATCTTGAAGAGAGCTGGAGGAGCCGGGTCGCCTATCGTGCGGCCGTCGACGCCGGCGGGGAGACGGGAGCGGGAGGCGCCTGGACGTAGTGGCTTACAACATAGACGGGATCGTTGGTGCCGGACGCCACCACCAGCCGGGCCATGGAGGTGCGCTGGTCGGCTTCCTCGCGTCCGCCAAGTTCGAGGCGCCCGGTCACCGCGACCGGCCCGGGATTATAGGGCAGGAAGAGTTTCGGCCCCTTGGGCAGCAGGATATGAATAGTGGAAATGGGCAGATCGTCACAGAGCCCGTACTCGCGCTCGTGCAACGATTGCGGGGTGGGGGAAAGCAGGGTGACCCACGGCGTGGGCTGGCCTTGGCGAACCATATAGCCCGTGATCCGTACCGTCTTCCCTTCCAGCGACTTCGCCTTGCTGGTATAGTCAATGGCGCCGCCGCGGCCCGCCGCCAGAAGTTCCGCAAACGACAGGTCGGTGACGCCCGGTGCGGAGGGCAGTTCGGGCACCCACCGCGGAGGTGGCGTGGGTTTGGCGGCTTCGACCCGTGGTTCCTCTCCGGCCGCCTGTGCGGGACGGAGGGGCATTGTCCCCAGTGCGGCTCCCACGCCCAGCATAACTAAATAGTATCGCCAGCGACTTTTCACGACGCCAGACTGGCCGGGCTTTGTGACGATCCCGCTGCCTCCCGGGTGCTATTTTGAAAACGTCAGGTTTCGAATCGGTGAAATACGGGGACTTTGCGGCTGGGCAATTCCGGGTGGTGGGGACGGAACCCATGCTGCCCGGGGCGGAGGGAGCGACATTAATAACTAGATTTGGACCGCGAGGTGGCCGCACGGGCCTGAGCGACGATTCGAAACGCGAGTGGGATTATGGGGCGGCTGGGAGCCGCCGACTACTGATCCGAGGGAGCAAACTGGGGAACAGTGGGGGCTGCCCCGGCGGCTTTGGCCTCCAAGGCTGCCTGCTCGAGCAGTTTGTTCCGGAATTCCGCTGCCCGCGTGGGATCGTTGGCCCCGGGGTTGTTGAAATTCTTGATGGCATCCACAAGTTGCCGATCGGCTGTGGAGCGTTCCGCTTGGGTCAGGCTGGACTTGAACCGCCCGCGATTGCCCAGAACCGGGGTCGGTACCGGAGCTTCCGTCCGCTCGCCCCCCAGGCGCAGCGTCTCGTCATTGTCGTTACGCCGAATTTGGACGCAGGCGTTGGTGAGATCGATGTGAAGCAGCTTGATGCCGATGCGTTCCTGCCCTTCGGAAAGTTTCACACCGCATTGGGCTTCGGGGAAGTAAAGCAAGGCGGAGACCTTTCCCTCACGGGTGGTAATGCCGGTCAGCGTCACCGTATCCGCGAAGGACGCAGTGGCTCCCAACAAAAGACTCAAGCCCAGCTTCAACATTCCGATAGTTCCTTGATAAGACAGAGCGCCGAAATATGGAAGTCACCATTGGGTGACAATAGCCGAACGGTTCGGTGCGAGAACAATTGTTTGCTGGCTCCTGGTGAGATTTTGGTACACTCGCTCCGGTGCCGAAACTTGGAGGCTGCCCCCCGGCGTGCTCAAGCCAATGCCTAGGCCCTATGCAGTTACAGGAATCTCATTCACTTACCTGCGCGCCCCCTGATTTGGCCCCAGACAGGTCATTGGACAAGGCCGTTAGGGCTCGCGCAAACTCCAGGAGCGATTTGCCAGAAGTATCCGCAGTCCAGCCTGTTTCGTTGCGCAGCCGCCTTTGGGTGGCGCTCACCCTTGCCGGAGTTTATTCCGCTTTCGTGATTTCGGCATTATTGCGCCCGCTGAGCCCGACTTACACCCGGCCGCTGGAGAATTGGAGCCCGGACAATCCCTATTTTCTTTCCGCCCACACCCGAGTAGGCGCGGTGCCACTCCAGCGGGAAGCGGTGCCGGGCCAGGGTTTCCGGCACACGGTGTCCATGACGGGAGTCGGCTCACTTGAGACGGACAGAATCCGTTCGATCGGTTTCAAACTGGATGTGCTCCAAGGGGACGGGGCGGCTTCGGCTTCGCAGAAATCAGTGGCGACAGTTACCGTAGGTGAATTTCGGAATCTTGACGCTGAACTTCACTTTGGAATCGCTGGGAGTTCCCGGATAGAGACCGAGCAGGTGGTATCGCTAAACCTGGAAGGTGGCATTCCCGATCGTTTGCCCGAGTCGAACCACTGGATACTGAGTTTTACCACCCAGGAGCCCGTGGAGCTTCGCCTCCGTTGCAATGTGACCAGCCCCGCCGAGTCTTCGGTCCTGTCAACCAACGTCGGCCAATTTGCGGTCGTGCTGGGCGATGGGAAGCGGTTCGCCTATCCCCACGGTTTGTTGGTGTATCAGGATCCCAGTCCACCTGTTCGCCGGGTGGACATGGTGGCCTGGACGTGGGATTGGGAACGGCCCGACCGGGTCCTGCGGTGGATCGGCATGGTGTGTCTGACGATGGTCTTCGGCATCCTGATCTTGCCCATCGGATTCGATCCGAATGAAAAGGCCTGGGCCACCCGTATTGGAGTTGGCACCGCCAGTTTGTTTTTCGCGTTTGGCCTGGGGCAACTGGTCCTGACCCCGCCTTACCTCGGAACGGACGAGCCCTCGCATTTCTTTAGTTATCAGCGGTGGATGAAGGACACCAAAACCGTCAATGCGGGCCTGGCGGAAGGGCGGCGTCTGCATAGCGGTCGTTTGCTGCTGCGTCCGGAGCAGAAGTTGTCAGGCATGGATCGGACCGCGCCGTGGTGGTGGTTCCTGGACAATCCAGTGACCATCGACACCCGGCCGGCCGCCCGTTCGGCGACCACTGCGAGGCTTTGGACCCAATCGCGGCCGTGGTTTGAGGATCGGACGGCGTTTTCGATGCTGTTTCGTCTGCGATTTCTCAGTCTGCTTACATTTAGTGTGGGCATCGGCCTGGGGGCCGCGCTCCTGGTGAAAGTGGTGCCCCGCGACGAATGGTCGCCCTGGCTCGGATGGACGCCGTTGCTAATTCCTTCCCTACCGTACTTCGGGATGAACTACTCGAACTATCCCACGTTGTTCGGTGGTTTCGTAGTACTGGGGGCGGCCATGGCCACGAGCTTGGTGACTCCCGGGCGACCGTGGTGGCTGGGGGGAATCTTGGGAGTTGCCACCGGATTTGTCCTGCACACGTCGCAAAGCGCCATTCCGGCCATCGCCTTTGTGGCGCTGGGATTGGGTGTCATTGCATCCGGGCGTTTGTTTCGCCCCGAAGCGGTCCTGGGCCCCAATCGCCCCAGTTGGGGCTTCTGGCTGTTTCTGGGCCTGGGCCTGATGTCCGCGCGGATATTTTCGACACCCGAGTTTGAAACAGAAACGCAAATGCGATTGGTCCAAGCGCGGGAAAGGCTCCGAGACCTGACCACTTTCGTGGGCTATTTTGAGGTAGTGGTTGGGATCGTGGTCGGTGGGTGTTTGGTGGAATCCTTGGCGATTTGGTGCCGAGGGAAAGTGTCGACGTGGATAGGCGCCAAACTCGGCTTGCTGGGTTACGGATTTGCCGTCCTGCTGGCCGTCGGGCTGGTTTACAACATGTCACACTCGGCCCCGCGCCTGGATGCACTTCAAGAGGTCGTCCCGTCCTGGGAATACGTGCCCAACCAGAAAATTCTGCTGCCATCGGTCAACGAAGCTGTGCCAAAGACGCCCACGCCCAGGGTTAAGGATTATGACCTGTCAGCGGTACGGGCAGTGGTTGGGTCCTTGGGGCCCGGGGATCACGATTTCATGGCGTCCCGGCTTTTCTGGACGTTGGGGGGCTATTTGGACTGCCTCGCTCCGGACGGGTGGATTTCCCTCTTTAGTACCCTGTTCACGGTGGGTCTCCTATTGCTTGCCTGGGACATTGGAAGGCATCGGGACGGCGAACGGATTTGGATCCTCTTTGGACTGCTGGCCGGGTTGGGTATTTATCTGGTCCTGATGGCTACCGCCAGCGTCACTGCCACGGCCAAACCGAGCCTCCACGGTCGTTACTTGATCGGCTTCTACCTCTGCTTTCTGACCATTGGAATGGTCGGACTTCGGAGTTGGCTCGCGAAAGGATCGGCAAGGCGTCCGATGCTGATGGCAGTGGTGGCCTTGGGCTTGCCCGTCGCCCATCAGCTCAGCCTGATTGCGACTCAGTTGGATCGCTATTATTCTTAATCTACTGATGTAGAGTAGGTTGGGTGGTTGACACAACCTCAAGTTAACGCTGCCTCGTCTTGCACGATGACGATTTTGAGCGAATCCGGAGTGGGCTTGGCGGCCAGAGCCACACCTTCCGCCGTCTTTTCCAGCGGGAACGTGTGGGTGATCAGTGGGCGGACGTCAAATTGGCGCGAGAAGACCAAGCGAGCGACGCGGGGTTGCAAGCGGAAGTCCGAGGAATAACTGCCCGCCAAGCCTTTTTCATCCACGCAAATCTTGGCGAGGTCCAAGGCGGTTTCTCGTCCACGGACGGTGTGGGCGAATAACATGACCGATCCGCCGCCCCGGATGGCCTCCTGGGCTTGGAGCACGACTGCATCCACAGGCACACAGACCACAGCGGCGTCAGCTCCGCGTAGATCGGTACTTTTTCGTACGGTATCGATCCAGCTAGTGCCTTCGGCCGAAAGTGCCTTCCATGCCCCGAACCGGCGGGCGAGTTTGAGGCGCGAGGGCAGCAGATCTGTGGCGATTACTTTGACGCCACGTAGGGAGAGCAGCTTGATGAACATTAGTCCGATGGGACCGGCGCCGCAGACCACCGCGACGTCGCCCTTCAGCAAGGGCAAGGCATCCACAGCTTTGAGAACCGTGTTAACCGGTTCCAAAAGGGCTGCTTCGAGGAATGAATTTTTCGCCGGGATTTTGACCATGCCGGGAAGGCAGAACGGCATGATCCTGACATATTCCGCGTAGCCGCCGCCTGCCGGTTCGAAGCCAGCCGTAATCCCGGTTTTCTTGTAGGTTTCACATTGGGCGAAGGCCTGGTGCAGGCAGTAATGGCATTTTCCGCAAGGGACGTGGTGGTGTAATCCGACCCGGTCGCCGACCTTGAAACCGGCAACTTTTCTGCCAGCCGCGACAATGGTCCCCGCAGTTTCGTGGCCGTAAATACGAGGTGGTGGTTGGGTTCCGTAGTGGATTTTCTTGATGTCCGTGGGGCAAACGCCGCAAGCGGCCACCCGCACCAGCACCTCATCCTGCGCGATGCGTGGGACCTCTACTTCCTCCAGGCGCAGGTCATTCACACCTCGATACACCACCGCCCGCATTGTCTTGGGAATGCTTCCAGCCATGTCGGGAGGGAGCATACGCGAATCAGGATTCGGCGTCGCGGTATCTTTGACTTCGAAGGCCCAACTGTCCTAGCGTCACCGGCTGATGAATGTGACCCGCTATAGCGATGGCGATTTTGCCGCGCAGGCCGAGAAGGCTGCGGCTGTATCCAGTTTGTTTGACCCGGTTATCGAAGAGCGTACCCGCGCCATCCTGGCGGAAGTCCATTCACGCGGTGACAGCGCGATCCTGGAATTTACGGAACGTTTTGACGGCGCACATCTCACTGCCGACCAGATGGTGGTCACCACCGCCGAGAACATGCGGGCTTCGGTTTCCGCCAGCGCCGATTTGCGGAAAGCGGTGGAAGAAGCCCATGGTAATATCGAGGCTTTCGCCAAAAAATCCCTGCGCAAGGCGTGGGAAGCCCGAAATTCTCACGGGGCGAAGGTGGGGGAGAAATTCGACGGTTTTCAACGGGTGGGTATCTACATACCGGGAGGCACTGCGCCCTTGGTTTCCACCGCTCTGATGACCATCACCCTGGCCAAGGCGGCAGGATGCCAGGAAATCGCCGTATGCACTCCGTGTGGCAAAGACGGCACGGTGAATCCCGCACTCCTGTTTGCGGCCCGCTATGCCGGGGCGACTGAGATCTATAAGATCGGTGGAGCGCAGGCCATTGCCGCCATGGCCTATGGAACGCCGACGGTCAAGCGGGTCCAGAAGGTTTTCGGGCCTGGCAATGCCTATGTGGTCATGGCCAAGCGGCTCCTGTTCGGCTACGTGGCGATCGATTTGCTCCCCGGGCCCAGCGAAGTATGTGTGCTTGCCGACGACTCAGCGGAACCGGCCTATATCGCCGCCGACATGCTGGCCCAGGCCGAGCACGGTTCCGGGCACGAACGAATCTGGCTGGTGACGACCTCCGCCAAAATCCTGCGGGCCGTGGAGGCGGAGATCCGGAAACAACTGCCGCGGCTGCCGCGTCGTGAGTATATCGAGAAGGCTTTGGCCGCCTGCGGATGGCTTATCCAGGCCAAGGATCTAAAACAAGGCGTGGAAATCGTCAATCGACTCGCCCCGGAGCACTGTGAGGTGATGGTTCGCGGAGCGCGAAAGGTCTCGGAGGAAATTCTCACGGCAGGTGCTATTTTTCTGGGGAACGATTCACCGACCGTCCTCGGTGACTACGTCGCTGGACCCAGTCATACGCTGCCGACAGGCGGGGCCGGGGCTTCCTTTGCTGGATTGACGGTCGACCAATTTCAACGTCGCACGAGTGTTGTCGAGTATGGCAAGGGTTCAGCCAAGAAAGCCCTGGCCTCGGTGCGTCAGTTCGCGCTCCTGGAAGGATTGGGCGCCCACGGCGAATCGCTCGAAGTTCGCTGCCGTACCAAGAAATAGGCCAGCCCCATTGCCATGCCCGCCTCCCTTGCCACCCTGGTCAAGTATTGTGATCGCCTGCTGGAACCGGCGTTGTTCACGGATTATGACCGTGCTCACAATGGCTTACAGGTGGAGAATCGAGGATCAGTGACACGTATCGCGGCGGCGGTGGATGCATCGCTCACAACGGTTCGAAAAGCTGCGGAAGCCGGGGCGAATCTCATGGTGGTACACCATGGACTATTCTGGTCGTCTACCGTGCCCTGGGTCGGGCGGCGGTATGAGTTGATCCGCGAGTTGATGTTGGCCGACATGGCGATCTATTCCATGCATTTGCCGCTCGACGCCCATCCCAAACTCGGGAACGCCGCGCAATTGGCCCGCGCCTTGGCGCTGACCCGTTTAAAGCCCTTTTTCACCCACAAAGGCCGACAGGTGGGCATTCAAGCTGAAACGCGGATCAGCCGCGATGACTTGGCGCACCGTTTGTCTGTGATCCTGGGGCGCCCGCCCACGGTGCTCCCGGGAGGCGGCCCAGAGTGTCGTCGGATTGGCATTTGCACCGGTGGCGCCGGGGCAGAGATGGGTTTGGCGCTCGAAGAAGGCGTGGACGCGTTTATCACGGGCGAAGGGCCTCACTGGACCTTTGCCATGGCAGAAGATCTTGGGCTCAACGTCTTTTATGGCGGGCATTACGCGACTGAGACGTTTGGGGTCAAGGCACTGGCCAAGGATCTCAGCCGTCGGTTCAAGTTGCCTTGGGAGTTCATCGATCATCCGAGCGGGCTGTGACATCTCTTCGGGCTTTAGCGGCGTAGGGCTTGGCGGTAAGGTCGCGCGGTGCTGCTTTTTCGGGAAAAGATACCCGCTGATTGGTTGCCGAAGGTTTTGAACAACATTCCGGCCATCCTGATCGACCATGCCCACTTGGAACGCAAAGCCGCGACCACGGCGATCACCTTGGAAAAATACCGGCAGCTCTTTCCTTATGTCCACGAGCTGAATGCCATTGCGATTGAGGAATTGCAGCATTTCGAATTGGTGCTTCAGTTACTCAAGACACGCGGAATCCCGTTCGGCCAACCCGTGAAAAGCCCCTGGATCAGCGGCCTCATGCAGAGTGTCCGCCAAGGAGTGCAGTTCCAGGCGATTGACCACCTGATTTGTTGTGCGTTGGTGGAGGGGCGTAGTTGCGAGAAATTCCAGATCCTGGCCCGCGAATTGGCGGGCATCGATGACGAGTTGGCGGCCTTTTACGGGAGCCTGGTGGAATCGGAGGGAAACCACTACGCGAGTTATCTGATTATGGCCCGGCATATCGACGAAGTGGAGACGGACCGGCGCCTGGATTGGTACCTGGACCTGGATGCGAAACTGGTCCGCCAGGGAAATCCAGAGCCAATGCTGCATTGAGTCTGACGGGAAAAGTCTCACGCGGAGCCGCGGAGGGGGAGAGAAGGTGGGGGGAACCACGAAACGCACGAATGACACGAAAAAGAGGGTGGAGAGAAAGTGGCTCCCTTTTGCAGGGGTTGTTCGCGTGTTTTGCGCCGTTCGTGGTGGGATAATCCTTTTTTCTCCGCGTCTCCGCGTGAGATTTGTTTTTATATATAATTGATATCTTGTTCCGTTGCATCCTGTGGCCCGATCACGTCCCAGGGAGCTAGCGGTGCATCACTCGGCAAAGCCCGCCCGCTGGAGCATTTCCGAGATTTCTCCCGGTGTGGATTTCAATTTTTCGCAACCGCTATAAAGATCGGAGGCCCGGGCGGGGTACCAGTTGGCCTTGGCGGGATCCGCAAGGCCAGCGATATTAAAGGGCTCGATGACCTGTTTCACCCTGGAATCGACTGCATCGGAGTGTCCTTGTCGGGCCAACCGGAGGCATTCCAGGGTTCCGGGGCCGAAACTCGGGTGTTTCCTCAGCAGGAAGCCGGGGGCCAGGGCGGGACGGCCCAGGCGGCGGGCCGTCTCGGTATAGCTGGCGGCCGCGAAGTAGAGCATCGAGAGCGACTGGAACACCCGCGGACGGTCCAGGCTGGCATACAGGGTGCCTATAAGCGCCGCGGTGGCGTCCAGGTCGCCAAACGTTTCCTCTTCATAGTGCGAGATGGGCGTATCCAGGCCGTGTCTCGCCCAGGATTCCGAGAGGCGTTCGATACCCAGGAGGGTCAGGGGAAAGCCGGTCGAAAGCAGCGGATCAACGAAACCCGCCGCCATCGGGAGCAGGACAAAACGTTCGCCTACAGCTGAATTTGCCCGATAGCTAAGTTGGGGTGTCGATTCAAATCGGCGGATGGGAATGGCCCTTTGGAACTGGCGGGCAACTTGTGGCAACCGCTCCAGACGCCGTTTCCATCGTTGTTCCAAGGGAATGGAACCCTGGCTTGCGGCCTCTTTTTTGAGGGCGAAGCCGGCGCTGGTAATACCATTGTTGAAGCGCAGCACCCACATCCAGCCGTCCTCAAAGACGTGGTGCAACGCTGCATCATCCAGCGGATAAGGCGGCTCGCCTGGGAGCGGAAAAGTTTCGTCCCAACGGTCCACCTGGCGAAAATGACTGAAATGGGCTTCGGTCTGGGGGTAGCCGGTGAATGACGTTTCATGGAGGTCCAAATGCCGGTGGGCAAAGCCACGAGGTCCCGTAGCGTCCACCAGCCACCTGGAGGTGAAGACGACGGGGACACCCAACTGAGTTCCGGTGAGCCGATGAAAGGCGGATCCCCGCTGCCAGTTGGTAATCTCTGTTCGATCCACGTATTCCACGCCAGCCGAGATGGCTTCCTGGACCAGGAATTGGTCGAAATCCGGACGATACCAGTGAGTATCTGCGATGGAATCGTTTGGACTGGCGGCGACGAGGAGTTCGTTTTCGCGATCGCGAGAAGACGTTTTTCCCTGGTCAAGTCGGTGATGGAGAAACGTAAAACCCCGTTTCAGGCCACAACCTATCTTTGGATAAGTTGCCTGCCAGGTTCCCCACTTGGCCAGAGGCAATAGCCGAGGCAGGTCGAAGCGGGTTGCCAGCGACTCCCAGAGCAGGGCCGCGAGGGGAGTTGACGATTCACCAATGGCAAAACGGGGATGTTGGCCCCGTTCCAACAAGAGCACTCGGTAGCCCAACCGCCGGGCGATTATGGCTGTGAGCGATCCAGAGAAACTCGATCCTATCACCGCCAGATCGAAATCGGGCGCTGAAGCTTCCCTGTCAGCGACGGCGGTCATCGCATCGGCAACCGTTTCCTCTTCGTGCTTTCGCCTGTTCCTTGCGCTTTCTTCTCAGGCACCGGCGTTTCGGTCCAGGGACCGGCCAAACGAAGGTCAGCAACACACTCCACATGCTGGGTTTGGGGAAACATGTCCACCGGCTGGACTTCCGCCAGACGATAGCGACCGCCGAGGCACAGCGCTTTGAGGTCACGAGCCAGGGTCGCCGGATGACACGACACGTAGATGATCTGGGCGGGACCCACACGCCGCAATAGCTCGATACTGGGTGGATGGCATCCGGTGCGCGGAGGATCCAGCAGGACCGTCGATTTCGAGGCGTCAAGGCGTTGGAGCAGTTGGGGCAACAACACATCGGTGTCGCCAGCCACATATTCGCCGTTGTGGATGCCGCGACAGGCTTGATTCCGGCGGGCAGCCTTGATCGCCGGGGCATCGAGTTCCACGCCCACGAAGGATTCAACCGCGTTTGCCAGTTCGATGCTGAAGAAGCCGACGCCGCAATAAACGTCGACGAGATGCCGCGTGCCAGCGTCCACCAAACGACTGCGCACTGCCTCCACCAGCTTTGGCAGTACGTAGAAGTTGTTCTGGAAGAACGAGTGTTCCGGGACGTCCCAGCCTTCGGCGGGGATTCGCAGGAGAGTTTTGAGGCCACCTTTGGGCGGCGGATCTGCCCGCCAGGCGAGTAGGGCCGTGTTCAGGGGTTCCTCAGCGATGGCGCACGATGTGATATCGGCGACCAGGCCGCAATCGTGCCGGATAAAACCGAGGTTCAGCGTCTGGGCCGGTTTGTTCCACTGGCTCCTGACGAGGATACGATTGCGGTAACCGTAGGGCTTGGGGCAGGGGATGACTTCGTGCACCACGACGTTCTCCAAGCCCCCTACGCGTTGGAATAAGTCCTTGATCTGCTTGTGCTTCCAGCGGAGTTGGGCGGCGTAGTCAAGATGTTGGTACTGGCATCCGCCGCACTCGCCAAAGTAAGCGCACCTGGGTTCCACCCTCTCCGGGCTGGTTGTCAGGACACGCGCCAGCACGCCACGGGCAAAGCTGCGTTTGATCTCGGTGATCTTGGCTTCGACTCGTTCGCCCGGGAGGACGAAAGGGACGAATACCACGAGTTCGTCGATACGTCCCACGCCTTCGCCACCAAAGGCGAGGTCCGTGATCGTCAATTCGATCCGATCGCCCACCTTTGGTAATTTTGATGCCTTTAACTCCATGTTTTCCAATCGCGCTAAAGCGTGCATTGAAACACTGGAAGGCCGTGCCTTGCAAGGAGCGGTGCGCGGTGTTTGGCGCCGCGTGGGGGCGGATTCGGAAGGGGTAACCGCGAAAAACACCAGGCACACGAGGCCGCAGGACGATGGCGTAGGCGAGTGAGGAGCGGTGTCATTAGAGATGATTCGCGGTTTGCTCCCAGGCTATAAGAACCGACATGTCAGGTATCGAAAGCTCCCGATTCCAGTTTTGATTTTTTTTGAAATATAGGTGGACATCCCGCGGTGGTTTGGGGTATTTCTTTGAGCGTCCGATGAAACTTTGCCTCAACATATTAACCGAAGCCTGGCCGACAATGCCGGTCGCGAAAGCGATGCGCCATAGTCTGCGTGGACACGGTCTGATGTTTGGCATGAACCAATCCAAATCGAACGGCAGCCGTTATGCCAAGATGGATTGGGCAAATCAGGAGGCAAGCAGGTAGTAATCGTACGACGATTTTTCCACCCTGCTTACCCCGTGTAAGCAGGGTTTTTTGTTTTTCCGGTGATGAAACAATGACGGGAAACGCCAGCCAAGGCCATGAAACCGTGAGAGATACACATACGACGTCTCGATGATGTCGGCAGCTATAGAATATAACCGATGGCGGGAATGCCTGGGCATTCCACGGGTGGATTGCGCCCACGGGCCGTGTCAATTCGCGCCAAATAGGTTTTGCCAGCTTTTACATATTAAGGGCTTCGGAGGAGGTGTGCCCCTAAACACCGAAACAGCCGCCGTGAATCCGCGGGCTGGGATCTTCTAGATCTCCAGGAGGTGTTTGTTCTTTGTTGAAAATGGCATGGGCCGGGAGGCGTAACAACCTTCCGGCCCTTTGATTTCCGAGGTCTCCTGATTGAGTCGTGAGAACAACTCACGCGTTTCAGGTGCCTCAATACAGCAGGTCGCGCGTCAGCACGCGGCAGAGATTCCAAAACTCAGTTTACTCCGGGCAGCACGGAGGCGACCTGCCAAGTTTTTCCGGGAAGTGATCCGGCTGCCCGACTGTAAATCGGGTGTCTCTAAAGAAGCCGGGAGCGACGACTGGAGCGTTACCAGCACTTCCCACCAGCTTTGGGATTCATAGCTCAATTAGCGGAGCAACCCGTTGTCTGCGGGGAGGTTGAGGGTGCGAGCCCCTCTGGATCCGCCACTATTCCCGTCCATGTAGCTCAGTTAGATCAGAGCGCCACCGTGCGAAGGTGGAGGCCGCAGGTGCGAGTCCTGCCGTGGACGCCACTTTCAATGAGTCATGGTGATCATGGTGTAAGAGTAGCATCGCGCCCTGTGAAAGCGCTGGAACTGGTGCAAGTCCAGTTGGTCACCCCAATTTTCATTCGACCAGGGCACGACCGGTGTTGGGCCCTGCCTCGATTTCACACCGCCACCTCCAATGAGACCATCACATGATAGACAATCTTATACTCCTCGGGGCCATCGGCGTGCCCTGCGCCATCGTGGGGCTATTCGCCGCTGGCGCTTACCGCCGGGAATTCACGGTGCCAGAAGGCTACGCGGGATTGCTCTACCGCCACGGCCATTTTGCCAGAGTTCTGCCCAGCGGATGGCATCTTCGCTGGGGCGATGGTTGGACCCTTGAGAGCCAGGATTTGCGCGAGATGCCTCTGGTGATCGCTGGATACGAGGTATTAACCCGCGACGATGTGCCGATTCGGGTGAGCCTGGTTTTAACTTATCGGGTAAGTGATCCCGCCAAGGCGATCACAGAAGTGCAGAACTGGCACGGTGAACTTCTCCACTACGTCCAGCTCGCCCTCCGCAGCGCGGTGAGTGAACTGCCGAGCGAGGCGGCGCTCGGAGCCCCCGTTGGATTGGGGTTGCACGTGTTCGAACGGCTTCAGTCGGCCACTCTGAAGATAGGAGTCACGGCCCAGGCTATCGAAGTGAAGGGCGTGGACTTGCCTATAACCCTGCAGGGCAGAGACGCCGACTAGGTCGGAGCGTGAAATGCCTGTCCGGGGCCTGATGCCTTCCGGCCAAGACCGGATATGGAAATTTTGGTCCAGCCAGCGGCTGTATTGACAGTTCGTCGAGCCAGTTCCGCATTTCAAGCGACCTCTCGCGAGGCGCCCTTAACCGCATCCGTGGTGAAATATATTATCACGCTCCGCTTCGAACGGAGAGACTGCAGGTGGGAATCCTGCCGGATGCACCAGTTTTCCGGGCAGGTGGTTAAACCCGAATAGCAGAGGGTCCAGACTTAGCCGGAATCATGTAGTTGAATCAGTCGTCCTTGCTTGATCTTCCTTCGATCTGCTTCGTTATTCGTCGGTTGCGTATTTGAATCCAATACGCGTCCTCCTTACGCCTCGCAGATCGAAGGAATCTGCGACGCAATGACTTCCTTCTCAACTGCATGTGTCCGACTTAAAATCTGGCAGCCTTGGGGGTGCGATTCCCTCCCTGCCCACCAACTTGGAATGCCAACCGGACCAGCGTGCCGGGACTCATTGCTAATGAGTGCGTGCCTTTGCGGCAAGTGGTGCAAGTCCACGGCATTCCGCAATTTTGAACCCCTGAACGCGAAGTAGCTCGAGCGATTCCATTTATTGGAAAGTGAGCCGGTGAAAGAGACCGGCCAGGGGTTCTCCATTTCTTACAGTCCTATTGTGGCGACGCAGTCGAGCCAGCGCTCAGGCCGGTTTCATACGCCAGCGAAGCCCGGGGCAGCACCGGGGACTGCGACTGCCGTTGCAGGAATCACATTTAATCGGGCTCGCCGGCCTTCAACAAAGAACAAACACCTCTTCTGCGGACATGGAATGGCGCAACACGCAAAACTTATGTCGGAAATCCTGAATAAGCCCATCGTCTTGGTCCTGAATCGAAACTGGCAGGCGATTAATATTCGCACGCCGGCCGACGCCTTTTGCCAGTTGGCGACGAACGCCGCCACGGCCCTGGAAATCGCACCGGGTGGCGCGATCCGTCCGGTGACTTGGAAGGAATGGATTGGTCTGCCACCCCGCGAGGGTGACTTGCTCGTCCAGACGGTACGCGGACCGATTCGCATCCCGACGGTCATCGTCGCGGTGAATTTTGCCAAAGTGCCGAAAAAGCGTCCGAAACTCTGTGCCCGTGCTATCCGCGAACGTGACGGCAATCGTTGCCAATACACGGGGCGCGAGCTGCGCTCGGACGAGGGGAGTCTTGACCATGTGGTCCCTCGTTCGCGCGGGGGTGCCGATAGTTGGGAGAATCTAGTGTGGGCGGATCGCCAGGTGAACCAGCGCAAGGCCGACCGTCTGCCGCATGAGGCGGGGCTGAAGCTGCAAAGTGTGCCACGCGCCCCGAAGGAGGTTCCAGTCACCGCGCTCTTGCGCAACACCCGGGGTATCGAAGAGTGGAAGCTCTTCCTGAAGGAATAAATAATACAGCGGAGGGTGGATGGAAACATCCGTCCTCCGCGTTCTTGTTCGTTGGTCAGCGCGCTATGCCTGCCTGGTTCGCAGCCCGTAAGCCTCGGTGACTTCTTGAAAGCTCAGTACGCCCCTCGTATTGCGGACACCTTCATAGGGATCGTTTGATATCAGGACGTTGCCGTCCAGGTCGAGATAGTCGGTCAATTCGGCGAGGTGTGCCCCGGCCGAGATCAATACGGACGACTCGATCATGCATCCAATCATGGTCTTCAAACCGCGTGCCCGGGCTGCTTCCAGCGCCGCCTTACCGGCATGCATTCCGCCGGTTTTGACCAGCTTCATATTGACCCCATGGAATCCATTGGCACATCGTTCGGCATCGGCTGCGTTTTGAAACGACTCGTCGCCTATCAGGGGGAGAGGCGAGCGTTGCTTTAGCCAGGCTTGGTCTGTCGGCGAGGTCGTTGGAGGCATGGGTTGTTCGACGAACTCAATGTTTCCGTCAGTCGCCAACCACTCGATATTTCGAAGCGCTTCATCGGGGGTGGCCCAGGCCGCATTCGCGTCGACCCGGAGCTTCTTTTTCGGTGCCGCTTGCCGGACCGCTCGAAGCGTTTCCCGATCGTGACTGGTCCCAAGTTTGATCTTTAGAATCGGAAATGGGGACGCTTCGACGACCTTGGCTTCGACGGCTTCCGGGTTGTCGATGCCGATGGTGAACGAGGTGGAGTGGCGTCCTTCGGTGAACCCGAGTCCAAGATAGTCGCACACCGGCAGTTTCGCAGCCTTTGCAGCACCGTCATGCAGGGCGAGATCGATGGCACATCGTGCGGGATAACTGCCCGGATGGAGGCTATTCAGATACGTCACGCTCGCCGGGATATCATCAAACGAAAGTTTTCGCGGATCCACCCGGGCCAGAAAGGTGGCGACGGTTTCGTGGGTTTCGTGATATTGCGACGAGGGAGATGCTTCACCAATGCCTCGGCGCCCGTGAGCGTCGGTTAATTCGACGAACACGACAGGACAGAGGGTTTTGCCACCCGAACGTTGGACGTCGGTGGCGATGGCCCAAAGGTGACGCAGTTTCAAATCGAACCGCCAGGAACGCATCTGCATGGGCGACAAGTAAGGCGAAGGTGCCTTCAAAAGTCGCGCCTAAAACGGTCATCGCGGGCCGAGTGCGGGAGCAGAAGGAACCCGGGGATTGAACCAAGGAGCGCTCCGACGAGGGGCGGGCTTGCATTGAGGGGAGACCCGTGCGCAAGAGAAGGGAATGACTTACGGCGAAGCCATCGCCTATCTTCACGCGCTCAGCCAATTCGGGTTCCAACCCGGTTTGGCAACGACGTTTCAACTTGCTGCGGCCGTGGATAATCCGCAGGGAAGGCTGCGTTTCATTCACGTGGCTGGGACCAATGGCAAGGGATCCACCTGTGCCATGCTCGAGAGCGTTTACCGACAAGCAGGATTACGGGTCGGGCTGTACACCTCTCCCCATCTGGTCCGTTTCGGAGAACGGATACAGGTTGATCGAAATCCCATTCCTGACGATGACTTGGTTCGCCTGACTTCCATTCTGGAGGCACGGGTCAAGGACTTGGGACTGACACCGACCTTCTTTGAATTCACCACGATCCTGGCCCTGCTGTGGTTTGCCGAGGTGAAATGCGAGTTGGTAATCTGGGAAACAGGTCTCGGAGGGCGGCTGGACTCCACGAACATTGTCACGCCCCTGGCCTGTGTCATCACCAGTATTGGCCTCGACCACATGCACGTCTTGGGCACTACCTTGACTGCGATTGCGAGCGAGAAGGCTGGCATTCTCAAATCGGGAGTACCCGCGATCATTCCGGCCAAACCGGAGGAAGCCCGGAGGGAGATTGAGCGATACGCCAACCAAGTGGGAGCGCCCGTGGTGTTGGTGGGTGAACAGGAAGCGGACGCCGTTTCCTATCCCTTGTCGCTTGTCGGATCGCACCAACGGGCGAATGCAGCCGCGGCTATAGCGGTAGTTGGCGCGTTGCAACACGTTTTGCCAGTCCCTGAGGAGATCCTTCGACTGGGCCTGGCCAATACCCAATGGGCGGGGCGGCTTCAACGAATCCAACGCGGCCACCAAACTTTGATTCTGGACGGGGCGCACAATCGGGATGGAATTCTGGCTTTGCGGGACGCTCTCCAGGAACTGCGTCCCGGCACAAAACCGGCCGCCATCATCGGATTTCTGGCCGACAAGGAATGGCGCGAAATGGCGGGGCTCCTGGCGCCAATTTGTTCCAAGATCTGGACCGTTCCAGTCGCAAGCCGCCGTAGTTTGGCCCCGCAAGAGCTTCAAGCAGCTCTGCTTGAATTCGCCCCAACTTTGGATGTTGTACCAACGGCCACCTTGGCCGTCGCGTTGGATGCTTCCCAATCAGAACCGTTCCTTTTGGTCACTGGTTCCCTATACTTGGTCGGGGAAGCCATTGAACTCCTGGAACTGGCGACGAAGCCGGAGGGAAACCAGCGGGACTTGAACGAGTGGGGAGGAGGCATTCGCACGGCTCCACCAGTTTGAGGCGCCGATGCAGCCCAGGATTCTCAGAGTCGGCCGGCTATCGATTATCTCCATCCAGCAAGCCGCCCAAACCGCCGAGAATCGACCCTTCCTCGCGCCGTCCTCCGCCCGCTGAAGGTGCCGCCCGATGAATCCGATCTGCCAAACGGCTGAATGGAAGGGACTGGATCCAAACCCGGCCCGGGCCACGCAACGAGGCGAAGAAAAGACCTTCACCGCCGAACAACGCCGATTTGACGTTGCCCACGTACTGGATATCGAAGTCGACGTCCCGAGTGTAGGCGACGACGCAACCAGTATCGATTCGGAGCGTCTCTCCCGGCGCCAAATCCCGGCAAAGCAACGTCCCGCCAGCATGGATAAAAGCCCACCCGTCGCCCTGCAATCGTTCCATAATGAACCCTTCACCGCCAAAAAGGCCCACCCCGATCTTCTTTTGGAAAGCGATGCCAACACTCACTCCCCGTGCAGCGCAAAGGAAGGCGTCCTTCTGCGCGATAATCTCGCCGCCGATATCCGATAGACGGATCGGAACGATTTTTCCAGGGTAGGGGGCGCCGAATGCGACTTTGGCCCGGCGCGGCGATTCGTTGCGGAAGATCGTCATGAACAGCGATTCACCCGTCAGGAAGCGTTTGCCCGCACCCAGGATTGAGCCGAGAAACCCTTTGTTCTGGGCCGACCCGTCCCCGAAAATGGCTTCCATGCGGATACCATCCTCCATGTACATCATGCCGCCCGCTTCGGCGACCATCTCCTCGTTGGGATCGAGAATCGTCTCGACGAATTGCATGTCGTCGCCGTGGATCTCGAACTCGATTTCGTGCATTTGGCCCATAAGAACTCCTGATTTACAGTAATTGTACCCGGGAATGACCGCTTTGTTTCGCTTTCCTGCAATTGCAGCCCGGGCAGCAGAAGGGAGTCAAGCGCGAGAAAAGGCTTCCGGGGAGTGGGAAATAGGGCGGGGTTTCCACTCCGATGATCCATTCATCGAAGATTGGCAGAGCGCTGGTCGGAAAGGTTGTTGCCGCCATGGCCAACTGAGCTCTCCCTGAGACATGAGAAAGGGCTGGCCAGTCCGGGATCATGTTTATTCTTGTAACCTCGCGGTTACCATATTAATCAAAAAGTACCCTTTCCAGTGATACTTTGATTTGAATTCCAGTGTGATTTGGAATATTCAGTTCCCGTGCGACGATCCCGGCATCATTGGAGCGCTTTTACTCTGATAGAGTTGCTCGTGGTCATTGCCATCATTGCAATCCTGGCCGCCTTGCTCCTCCCCGCCCTCGCGCCCGCCCGGGAAAAGGCCAACCGGACGGTCTGCAAAAACAACCTGTACCATCTCTCCCTGGGTGCCAGGATGTACGCGGACGACAACAACGATCTTCTTTTCGATCACACCCGGGATGCCGGTGACTGGTTTACCATGTGCCTCTCCACGAATGCCTATCTGCAAATTTCCAATTTTGCCGGAATCAAGACCGTGGACTGCCCCAACGAGTATCCCTTCACTTTCCCCGGCTTGACCGATATCCCCGGAGATCGAATCCAATCCGGCTGGGGGGTAAACATCGGCTACAATTACCTTGGAGGAATCACCGCCATGCCTCCCGGCAGTGGATGGACCTCACCTGTTAAAATCAGTGATCCGGCAACAGCTCCACTTTTCTGCGACGCCAACAATTTCGGCCTGCACGGACGATACTGGGTTACTGTTCCCCACCGGGCGACTGGTCCGGCCCGGCAGAATCGCGTAGCCTTTCTCTGGCTCGACAGCTACACCAGTCCCAGAGAATTGGGAGGGCAGGGAGGGAACATCGCTCAACTCGACGGATCCGTCGTTTGGAAATCAATGCGGGAATTGGATGACAAGCACTGGACGTATCAATACGACGTGCTGCACCGGGGACTATGGTAGCAGACCTTCAGACGAAGTGAAACAAGAGGCCATGCTGCGATATGCTCGTCGAGCCCCGTCCATTGCTGCTTTTGCGCTGGCGGAATTGGTGGCTGTCTTGGCTGTGGTTGGGACATTGAGTCTCATCTTGATAGCCGCTTGGTCACGCCATTGTGAAATGGCGCGCCGTGTCACTTGTCGTGATAACCTCCGGCAGTTGGGGGTGGCGGCCCACATCTACGCCAATGCGCATGGCGGTTGGCTGTTTCCCCACACACGAAACTACGGCGACTGGTTCACGTCCTGCCTGTCAAGCAACGTTTACGCTGAACTCGTGGCCCTGGTCGGCGAGCGTGTCGTCGATTGTCCCAATCTCTATCCCTATACCATCCCGGGGCTCGTCGATGCCGTCGGCGGGCGCAGCCAGGCCTCCTGGGGTATTTATATCGGTTACAATTACCTGGGCGGCATCCAGAGCAGCAACATGAATTGGACCACGGGTTGGGAGTCGCCCGTCCGGATCCAGGATGACGAGTCCCTCCCTCTTTTTGCGGATGCCAACAATATGGGTTATAACGAGGGTTATTGGGTTACCGCCCCACACGGACGAACTGGCCCGGTGCGCGTTCTCGGCAATCGGTTCATACGCCTGACGGCGGAGGTCTCCCCCCAAGGTGTCGGAGCGGAAGGCGGCAATGTGGGGCTGCTGGGTGGAGGGGTGGAGTGGAGGCCGGTGGCACGTATGCAGCAAAACTACTGGATTTTTCAGCATGACATGGGCAACCGGGGGACGTGGTAGTCGGCCCAGGCCAAGAGGCGCCTGGTCTCGGCAGGTAGCAGCGGCAACTCGCCGCTGCATACCGGGCCAACCTTGATTGAGCTTGCGGGAAGCACCCCTATTTGAGGATTCCACGCAGGGAATTAAAGTCTTATAGCGGTACCGCGCGATAGAAACGTTTGGCTTGGGCCGGAGATTGGGGATCAATCACGAGATACGGACTGACAGGCAGGGTAATGTTGGTGAGCACCAGCCAATTTGTGGGACCGGCGATTACCACCTCGGCATAGTCCACGCGGAACTTCTGGCCGACCGTCCCGGTCAGGGTTATGCCCGCATATAGCTTCAAGTCTCCGAAGGACAGTAATTGCAAGACGGCGTCGTGGCTGGTTACGGATCCTCCTGCGGTGCTGCTCACAATGACGTGATAGGCGCCTGCATTGGCGGACGAGAGCGCTGAGAGATTTAGAATCGGGTTTGTGGCGCCGGCGATATTCTTGCCGTTGAACTGCCACTGATAGCTCAGGCCTGATCCTAGGGCTGCAACACTTAAGGTCACCCCGCCACCCAAGGCAAAGGTTTGCGCCAGGGGTTGCTCGGTGAGGATTGGTCCTACGAGCGCTACTGAATGATACCAACCGCCCGCCAGGGCCGTTATACCGCCCAGATTCGCCGGGGTCGTGTTTTGGTCATTGTCATTCCATCCCCAGGCCACCACGGTGCCATCACTCTTGAGCGCCAAGGAGTGGCCTTTGCCGGCAGCGATTGCCGTCACGGCCTTTAGTCCGGCGGGAACAGACGATTGCCCAAACAGATTGCTACCCCACGCCACTACGGTGCCGTCGCTCTTTAACGCCAGGGTGTGATCTCCTCCCGCCGCGATGGCTATTACCGATTTCAATCCCGGTGGAACGCTAGCCTGATGAAAGAAACCATCGGCCCCCCAGGCCACCACTGTGCCGTCGCTTTTCAACGCCACACTATGCCCGTCACCAGCACTGATGTCGGTAACGCCGGTTAGTCCCACTGGAATTGTTGTCTGATCAAAACTGTCGTCTCCCCAGGCCTTGAGCGTGCCGTTGCTCCGGAGGACGATCGTATGACGAAAACCGACTGCGATGGCTGTCACATCGTTCAAGCCAACCGGGACCGTTATTTGGCCGAAGCTATTGTCGCCCCAGGCGGCCACCGTGCCGTCACTCTTCAAGGCCACCGTATGATTTCCACCAGCCGCAATGGCGGTGACTTTCGCGAGTCCTGGTGGCAAGGTGATTTGGTTGACGCTATTGTCACCCCAGGCCACCACGGTTCCATCACTCTTCAAGGCCACGGTGTGATTCGCTCCCGCGGCAACCGCTTTCACGCCGACCAGGCTGGCTGGCACCGACGACTGACCATGGTTGTTATCGCCCCATGCGACGACTGTGCCTGCCGCATAGATGGCGTGCGGTACGGTAATGGTATTGCTATCCAGGGAAACTTGACCGACCCGGGCTAAAGCCCTGCCATCCAACGTTGCGCCTGTGACCATGGTGATGGACTGCAACGCCATGATGGTTCCCTGAAAGCTCGAGTTCTTACCCAGGGTTGCCGAACTGCCCACTTGCCAGAAGACGTTGGCAGCCCGAGCCCCGCCCGTGAGAATCACGTTGTGTCCGGTGGTCGTGACTAGGGTTGATCCCATCTGGAAGATCCAAACCGCGTTGGCGTCGCCCGCGAGCGTGAGATCACCCGAGGAAATCTCCAGCGAGGAGGCGGAAGAGTAAAGGCCGGGTCCAAGGGTTTGCCCGCCGAGATTCCCAGCCACAGTAATGGAGCCCACATTCCTGCTGGCTGCATCTACGTAAGCCAGAGTCAGATCGACCTGGGCCTTGGCAGCCGCGGTATCGGCCGAATGAATGGATCCGCTGACGACCGGAGCCCCCGTAATCGCTGTGCCAGGGCTTACCCCAAGGTCCCCAACGATTTCAGTTCCGCCGGTACTGGTGACTGTCGCGGCGCCCAAGACACCGTAGCTGGCCGCCGAACCGAGAGCGATTGGGGCTTGTGCTGCAAAGGCTTGCGGGAAGCAAATGAAGATCCAGCCAAGGAATATTCCAAGCCACGCCCGAGTGGATTCGCTGGCAGGAAGCGCCGATAAAATTCGATTCATTTTAGACTCCGTTCGTCCTTACCGCCGATTTCTGCAGGCCCTCCTAAAACCAGCCACGCAGGGGGCTAAGCGGCAAAGATCGATCAAGAGTGAGAAGCGGTCGAAAAGTGCGACGGGGGGATGCTTGGCGGGTGGCGACCTCAATAGTGACGCGCCCAATAGTCACCAGACTCCTTTCGCGCCACGGGGTCAAGACCCAATGTCGGGGATCGCCACCCTTTTGGGATTCTCCCTGCCTCCTTTCGCACTTTGGTATCCCTTGAGTGCCAAGAGTTCATTGCTTTCAAGCCCGACAATCGGTAAGCACTTTTGCCATGCCAGTACCACTCTCCTCCATCACGGCTGGTGTCATTGGCACCGGTTTCATCGGGCCGGTTCACATTGAGGCTTTGAAGCGACTGGGGGTGAACGTGGCGGCGGTGTGCGGGTCCAATGAATCGGCGGTGCGCGTCGCGGAACGATTTGGCATATCGCGCGCCATTGGTGGGTATGACTTCGAGACGTTGATTGGAGCGCCGGATATTGACGTGGTTCACGTCACTTCCCCGAATCGGCAGCACTACGCTCAGGCCTTGGCGGCGCTGCAGGCTGGGAAGCACTGTATCTGTGAAAAGCCGTTGGCCATGAACAGCCGGGAAACGGCAGCCCTGGTCAAGGCAGCGGCGAAGTCGGGCAAAGTGTTCGCTGTCAATTATAATGTCCGGTTCTATCCAGCCGTGTTGCAGATGCGCGCGATGGTGGCCCGGGGCGAACTGGGCGATATAATCCACGTCCAGGGAAGCTACCTGCAGGATTGGTTGCTCAAGGATACGGACTATAGCTGGCGCTTGCTGCCGGAGGAGGGAGGGACGTTGCGGGCGGTCGCGGATATCGGGACGCACTGGTTGGATACCGTCTCGTTCATATTGGGCTCACCGATTGTGAGGGTGCTGGCCGATTTGGGAACGTATCACCAGCAGCGGAAACGCCCGGTGGGTGAATTGAAGACCTTCGCCAAGGCCTCGGCCAAGACCAAGTACGAGACCTACGACGTCAAAACCGAGGATTTCGCCTACTTGTTGCTGGGCTTTGCCAACGGTGCTCGGGGGGGCTTGGCCGTTTCCCAAGTCGCAGCGGGGCGCAAGAACTGTATCCGCATCGAAATCTATGGCTCGAAGCAAAGCGCTTGGTGGTCCTCCGAGGATCCGGACAAGCTTCACCTGGGCCGAAGGGATCAGGCGAACGCCACGGCGTTTCGGGCCTGCGCGGAGTTTGGCGATGCGGCGGGTTATACGGACTATCCTGGTGGGCACGTGGAAGGCTTCCCCGATTCCTTCAAGATGCTGTTTCGCTCGGTCTATACGGACATCGCGGCGGGCAGGCCCGGTTCGACGCCAGCCTATGCGGTTGCGGCGGACGGGCATGAGGAAATGAGGCTTTGCGAAGCGATCATGAAAAGCCATCGCAGCGAACGCTGGGTGAAGCCGTAATTTTGACCGGTTATGAAATATACCTATACCGAACTCGCCAAGATGATCGACCACTCGTTGTTGCATCCGACCATGACGGATCAGGAACTGGACGACGGTTGCCGCCTCGCGGCGCGTTACCAGGTCGCCTCCGTGTGCATCAAACCCTACGCGGTTCGGCGGGCTGCGGAGCTATTGGCGGGCACTGGAGTGCACGTCGGCGCGGTCATCGGATTTCCCCATGGCAATGGCTGCACGGAATCCAAGCGCTACGAAGCGGAACTGGCTTGTCGGGATGGCGCTGCCGAGATCGACATGGTCATCAATATTGGCAAGGCGCTGTCAGGTGATTGGGATTATGTGGAGCAAGACGTGCGAACTGTCTGCCAGGAGGCGCACGCGCGAGGTGCCAAGGTCAAAGTGATCTTTGAGAATGATTACCTGACCAAAGGCGGCGCAGGCCTGTCGTCGGACGATTTCAAACGCTGCCTCTGTGTCGTTTGCGAGCGGGCGGGCGCCGATTGGGTAAAGACTTCGAGTGGCTACGGGTTCGTGAGGCAGGCGGACGGCAGCTACAATTATAAAGGTGCCACGGAACACGATTTGGCGCTGATGCGCGCGAGCGTTTCGGCTCACGTGCAGGTGAAAGCGGCGGGAGGGGTGCGGGACTTGGATGGATTGATCAAGGTGCGGGATTTGGGCGTTTCCCGTTGTGGAGCGACGGCGACTGCGGCGATGATGGATGAGTATCGACGGCGCGAAGCGTCGGAGAAAACGGGGGGCGGTTCGGTGACTGAAGTGGCGGCGTTGGGAGGGGGAGGGTATTGAATTCGTCAAGAGTGGAATTCGACACCGATTACAACAAGTAGGAGCCGGGCTTTGTTCCAACATCAGATACCATGGACTTTAATCCTTCACGATCCGGAGTTTGAACCAGACTTCTTCGGGAGTGAGCCAGGTGGCGAAAAAGCGCTCGTAAATCACCGGCTCCAGGTTGATGAAGAAATTCAGCCAGCGAAGAATGGCGAAGTTGGAAAAGTGGAATCTTTTTTCTTCCACCACGAATCGGGCAGGGCTGTTGTAGTTGGTGCGATGACCGAGCTTCCATTTTTCGTAAAACTTCAGCTTCCGGCCCCGTACGTCCTCATAGTTGTCGAAGGAGCGGATGCCAAAATGGACCCGATGATCGGGCTCCGAATAGTACTTGGTGCTGAGGAAAAACGGTACTTTCACCACGAACGATGCACCGGGCTTGGAAACACGCCAGATCTCGGTGACGACGGCGTTGAAATTCTGGAGATGTTCGAGGATGTGGGACGCGTAGATTTCGTCAAAATGGTTATCAGGAAACGGCCACGGGTACTTGTTGAGGTCGACCCTCGTGTTGCCACCGTAGTCGGCGACATCGATGTTGACCCAACCTTCCCGAATATCCGTCCCGCATCCGACGTTGAGGCGCTGCAGCGTTTGACCCATACAACCTGATTTCGCGGAAGTATGGTGGCCCATGGCCGCCAACCAAGCGGAATCCTCCCTGCCAGCCCTGAATTTGCCACCCAAAGGCTTGTTGCTTCGGCCTTTCGTACGGATGATTCGGGCCGGGTGCGAATACTTGTGGTTTACAACTCCGCGCTGGACGGGAAGTCGATGTCGGGCGTCCAACGCTACTTCGCGGGCGTGGTGAAGCATTGGATTGAGCAAGGTTGTGAAGTGGATTTCCTCGTTGCCAAGGCGGCCTGGCCCATCTTTTCGACATTATTTCCCCGGTCCCGGCTGATCAGCAGCGATAACGTCTTCGATGCCACGAAGTACCTTCACCAGACTTGGCGGTTTCTGCCCGCGTTCGCTTGGCGAATGGTTACCTGTCATTTTACCCGGCTGCCGCACAAGTACGACCTGGTGCTGGCCTGTGCCCAGTTCGTCTACGAGGTGTATCCTACGAAGGTGCTCGCGAAGCGTTGTGGTGCGGCCTTCACCGTGCGGATTCATCATGTGCTTGCGAGCCAGCGGGCGCCGCAGGGAGTTTTCGACCGCATGCACTTTGGGAGCGAACGGCTCACGGCGAAGTGGATGAACCAGGAGGCCGACGCCATCATCTGTGGCACTCAGCTTATTGCCCGGGACTACCAGTCCCTTGAGGAATCGTTGGGGCTGACACCTTCGAAAACGTGGGTTACAGGTTATGGTGCGGACCTGGATACGGTCCCGTTGTCGGTCGATTCTCCCAAAGAGTTCGACGCCATCCTCCTGGGACGGTTGCACGAGTGCAAAGGTATCTTCGATGCACCCGAAATTTGGAAGAGAGTCTGCGAAGCTCGGCCGGAGGCAAAACTCTTGGTGGTGGGCGAGGGGCCCCATCGGAAGGAACTCCAAAAACGGTTCGAAGAACTGAATCTATCGACTCGCGTGGTGTTTACCGGCGGTGTGTCGGATACCGAAAAGAATGCGTTGCTCGCCCGTTGCCGGGTTGGATTGAGCCTTTCCCGGGAAGAGGGTTGGGGATTATCAGTGACGGAGTTTCTGGCCAGCGGAATGCCGGTGGTGGCAATGGAATTGCCAGTGTTTCGCGACGTGTTCCCCGGCCAATTGGATTTTGTTCCCATGGGTGACACGGCCAGTACGGCGAGCCGAGTCCTCCACTGGTTGGGCCACCCGGAATTGCTTCGGGAAAGGGCTCTGGCCGGCCGTGCTTTTGTGGGGCGCTATGACAACCGCGAAGTGGCGAAACGAGAATTGGAGATTTTTGAAAAGGCTGTGGAGCGCCATCGGGGACGGGGGCAATAGCGGTTCCGCGCGGAATAAACGGACGAGACCTGCCAGTTTGAACGCCTGCCGCTGATCCCTTGCGATTCCGCAGCGAATGTGCTAGCCAACACCTATGTCACAGGAAGCACCTTACGTCGTTGGCTTTCGTTGTTCAGCGATTCGGGGAGGCATATTTTTATGTCTCGTGTCGCTCGTGTGGGTGGCTCTGCTGGAGCTGTTACAGGGCGGCAACACGGCTCTTCTGGTCTGGCCAGTCGGATTCTGGCTGGCCTTCCCGGTAGGGGCTGTACTCGGTGGGCGCAGCTTAAATCGATTCCGCAGCCACGATTTTCCTTCAGTCATCGGGAAGGCTTTGGTCTTTGGGCTGCTGACGGGGTTGTTGTTGACTGTGGTGTATTGGACCGCCTGGGCCATGCCGGAATTGATCGGCCTCATCAAAAATGCGAACGGTGGCGGGTATGAATCCTATCGATTTTCTGTGCTGAAGGGCTTTCGCGAAACGGCTTGGCGCATGGCCCGGACGATCTTACCGGTATCGGCTGGCGTGGTGGTGTTGTGGGAAATATCCCGTTCATTATATCAACGCCGCCGATCGGAAGCGGAAACCGCGGTGATCCCCACCCCGAAAGTCAGGCTCAAACTGGGCTGGCCTCATCTTATAGTCGGACTAATCAACTCGGGGGTCATGCTTTTGATCATGTGCTTTTTCTATTTGAAGGGTCCCCTGGCCGTGAAGGATGTGGGTTGGGGATTGTTGGGCAGCCTGGCGGTACCTCTTTTGGGACCGTGGATTGGGCCGTTCATAGGGTCGAATTGGTATATTGGGAATGCTGTGGCGTGGTCGTGGGTTGCCGCACCTGTGCTGCTGGCGGCCCTCACACCATTTGTGCTCCGGGTACGGGTTCGGCGACCGGTCGCCACCTTGAGTTGGGTGGCCTTTATTAGCGCCATGCTGTTCTGGTGGTGCGCGGGAATGATCTCGGCGGCGGGTTCCATGGGATGATTCGCCGAGGAGCGGATTCCTCGTGGCGATCGGTAGAACTTGCGATCGGTTTTGAATTTGCCAAAGGATTGGCGCGATGTTGCGACAAGCCCAATCCGAATTGTCAGTGCCGACCCGCGGCCGAGGATTTTACGAAATCACCGGCGAGGTCGCTGAGTTCGTACGGAGGCAGGGAATGAAAATGGGGCTGTGCACGCTTCACCTGCGGCATACCTCCGCATCGTTGCTGATCCAGGAAAACGCTGATCCGGACGTGCGCGTCGATCTGGAAACATTTTTCGCACGCCTGGTACCCGACGGCGACCGGCGATTTATCCACACCACCGAAGGTCCCGATGACATGCCCGCACACATTCGCACGGCTTTGACGGCGGTGAATCTTTCGGTGCCCGTGGCCTCAGGGGAGTTGGCCCTCGGTACCTGGCAGGGAATCTATGTGTGGGAACACCGGACGGACCCGCACCGTCGCCGCGTGGTGCTGCACGTCATTGGGGAATGACATGCCAGCCACGGCGCATCCCGCTTTTGCCTATAATGTTCAGCAAGAGCCTTCGTGGACAGTCCTGGCGGAGCAGATTGTCCGACGGCACGTCGACCGTTGATTATTTTACGGCGGCCACGACCTGATATTGATCGAGAATGGATCCTTCGTTAAGGGTCAGGCGGATCAGTGCTTTTTGGTAGTCAATCTTGGCAAGGATGCTTCCGATTTGCGCAGCGATAAGGTTCTTCTCTTCCTGCAGTACCAGGAAAACCGTGGTCGCACCTGAGTTAAGTTTGCTTCGTTCCGTGGCCACCGCCTGTTCGGCGAAGGTTTCTGCCTGGTGGGTCGATTCTAGACGCTGGGCAATGGCAGGAAGTGCCTTGAGCACCGTGTCGACGTCCACCCACGCCTTTTGCTCGGTTTGTTTCAACGACAACACCGATTTTTCCTTCTCCTCAACGCTGGCTTTATAGCGATTGCGAGCGGCGACGTTGCCGAGCGGAATCGAGAAAACCAAACCTGCGCCGTAGCGGGTGTGCTCCAGGTTACCCACGGAATCCACGGAGTCGCCCCAGGTGGGATTGACGGCCAGTCCGCCAAAGCTACCGACGATGTCTAAACGGGGAAATCGCTGGTTATTGTTCAATCGTACGATCAATCCCCGTTTCTCAACATTTTCCCGGGCTTCCAAGACGTCGGGGCGCTGCGACAGAGCCCGTTGGAACACGGCGGCCCGATCGGGGGATTGGACGGCAACCAGGAGCGGGTCACTCGGTTGGAGTGATTCTTCACGACCGGAAACCAAATCGTTGGAGATTAGGCTACGCAGCGAATTGCGAGCGGAGTAGAGGATCTCTTCGGCTCCGGCCACACCCGCCTTGGCGGATGCCAGGTGCGATTCGGACAATGCGACTTCCAATTCCGGAATGGATCCGGCAGCAACCCGGCGTTTTTCTGCCCGGAGAATTTCCTCCGCAAACGCCAGCGCCTTCCGCTGCACCTTGAGATTCTCTTCTGCAAAGATCAGATCGTAGTAGGCGGACCCGACCGCCGCCGCCGTCGACATCATCTGGCTCTTCAGGCCCAGCTCGGAAATCTTCAGGTTCTTTCGAGAAACCGCTATTTCCGTGCGTCCTTGGTCGATCCAGAAATTCTTCAACAGCGATTGCCGCATGTTGATGGTGGCTGCCGACGCGTAATTATTCGTCTCCCTGGGAAAGGGAAAGATGGCGGGCGTGATGGCGGAATCGAAGGCCGATTGCACGCCTACATCCACTGAAAGACCTGGGGTCAGTCGCCCGGATAACCCCATGCTGACCGAGTCCAACTGCTGTTGGTAGTTGTTGTCGATGCCGGCCTTCTTGGGATCCAGGTCGGCCGGGGCATCCAGATAGGTACGGCCCACACCGGCGGTAAACGTGGGGTCGTACTGGCTGCCGTACGCCGCACGCAGTTCATAACGTGCTTCGGCGAAATCATGCCGCGCAATCGCCACGCCAAAGTTCTTCTCCATGGCCGCGAGCACGCATTCCCGTAAACTGACGGCACGCGTTTCGTCGGCACGGACACTGAGCATGGCGATATGAGCCGCCAAAACGACAATCCTCCTGAACATGTTTCCCACAGCGATAAGCGGCCACTATGCCAACTTCAGATTTAACCGCAAGTTTACATGGCCGGTAAAACCGGAGGTGGAGAGGGACATTTTGAAGTCGCCGGGAGCCAATTCCTCGTTGTCTTCCAGCCCGGAATGAAGCCCACTACGCTTCCCAACTGCGGCCCTGGTGTTGGTCGCAGCGGACATGACAATGCAAACTGGCAAGGCTTCCGGTGGAACGGGAACGGGTACGACCCGACAAGGGTTCACCCTCATTGAACTCCTCGTGGTAATCGCCATCGTCGCCATTTTGGCGGCCCTGTTGCTGCCTGCATTGTCCCGCGGCAAGATCGCCTCCACGGCGCGCCAGTGCATGAACAATTCCCGCCAGCTCATCCTCGCGAGCAGCATGTACGCCACCGACAATGCGGGAAGTTTTGTCAACAACCATGGTGTTGGCGAAACCCTGAAGGCCCAGAAAAACTGGGCGAATAACGTCATGGATTGGCTGGCCAGCCCCGGCAACACCAACAAAACGCTCCTGTCGAATGCCTTGCTTGGCTTTTACCTCGGTAAAAGTCCGGAACCATTCAAATGCCCGGACGACAAATCGAAGGCGGAAAACGGGACGCGCATTCGCAGTTTTTCGATGAACAGCCTGGTGGGAAATCCGGGGGAGTTAGTCGGCCGATTCAATCCCACGTACACGCAGTATCTCAAGGAGACGGAAGTGCAATCGCCCTCGCAGATCTTTGTGTTCCTCGATGAGCATCCCGATACGATTAACGATGGCTTTTTCATGAATCGCCTGTTGGAAGCTCCCAAGTGGGGGAATCTTCCTGCCTCGTATCATTCCGGAGCGGGGACACTGGTTTTTGCGGATTCGCATACCGAGTTGCACAAGTGGTTGGTGACAGGCCCGGATGGAACCGTACGGCCGAACATCCGGGGTGGGGCAGGGGGAATTTTTCCTGCGACGCCCACCACCGATTGGGATTGGGTGAAGGAACACACGAGCGCGTTGAAATAAGGGTGCCGCCGACCGCTTTTGCGTTTGCGGGTGGCGATTGGCCGGCCTTTTGCTTAAAATCCGATCATGCGCCTCGACTCCCACCAACATTTTTGGCGTTACGACGCGGCCCAATATCCGTGGATCCCTCCGGGATCGCCGCTCCAACGTGATTGGTTGCCTGCCGATTTGGAGTCGATCCATGCCACGGTCGGCTTTGGCGGTTCGATTGCCGTGCAAGCCCGTCAATCCTTGGCGGAATCCTACTGGCTGTTGGGGTTGGCCGACGCCTGCCCACGAATCCACGGAGTGGTAGGCTGGGTGGATTTACGTTCGCCGGATGTGGCAGACCAGTTGGCTCCGTTGGCGGCGCATCCGCGATTTGTTGGAGTACGCCACGTGGTGCAGGACGAGCCGGATGAACGATTCATGTTGGGTGCCGCATTCCAACGTGGAATTGCTGCCCTTGCGCCCTTCCGGCTGACGTATGACCTCTTGATTTATCCCAATCAACTCCCGGCGGCGATCGAGTTGGTAACGCGTTTTCCCGATCAGGCCTTTGTTCTGGACCACCTTGCCAAACCCTATATCCGCCGCCACGAAATCGGGCCGTGGAT
>DATJII010000014.1:0-9682 GCA_035493435.1 Candidatus Limnocylindria bacterium
AATCGGGCCGTGGAAACTGGCTATTCGCGAACTCGCCAGCCATCCCAACGTTTCCTGCAAGGTCTCAGGAATGGTCACCGAGGCCGATCACAGCGCGTGGGGCGAACCCGACTTCGAGCCGTATCTGGACGTGGCTTTTGAAGCCTTTGGCTATCATCGCCTGATGTTCGGTTCCGACTGGCCGGTCTGCCTGCTCGCGGGGAATTACCGTACGGTCATTGAATTAGTGGAGAACTACGTAAAGCGGCACTTGCGCCTGCGGGAGCAGGAGGCGTTTTGGGGACAGAATTGTCAGCGATTCTATCTGAGCCGCCCGGTATCCTGAGAGCCTGGGAAATTGCCGTGGCATCCGCCCCCGTATTCCGGCTAACAATGGGCGCGTGCCGTCCGAATCCGAAGCAACGTTGAATCCCTCCCGGTCCCCTTCGCCGGGCAAATCATCCGGGATGGTCTTCGTCTGGCTTTACCTTTTGATTGCGGGCGCGTGCCTGGCAGTGTCCTTCGCTGGGGATGCCGAGGCCGAAAAGGCGGGCCGCGCTGCTTCGGAAGAAATTCACCGCGTTGCTTCCAAAATCAGCCATTGGATGGATTGGCCGGAGGTGTTGGGACTGCCACTGGGTATTGGGTTGATTCTTTGGGTTCGGAAGAAGCCCTTGGCTGCACGATCAGCTTTGTCTATTGCCTTGGCCGCCGGCGTTGCCGGTTTGGCTGGCACGGTGGTCAGGACCGCGACGGGACGGGCGCGGCCAAGCACCACCGTTGTTCAGGGCTGGTATGGGATGCAGCACGAAGGAAAATGGATCGTCGGACAGCATGCGTTCGCCTCCTTTCCGTCGGGGCATACCTCCACCGTTGCGGGTGCGGCGGGGGCTCTCTGGGCTACACGGCGGCGATGGGCCTGGTTGGGTTTTGTCGCAGTAATAGTGGTTGCATGGGGGCGGATCTTTGCCGTCGCCCATCATTTGTCGGATGTTACGGCGGCTGCGGCCTTGGGACTACCGCTGGGCTATTGGACGGCGGCGAAAATCGTTAGGCGTTGGCAAAAGCCGGACTGATGCGATCCCGCAGGTGCCTAATACCTGTGGCCCACCCTTGGCGATGCCTCGGAGTACGCTTAGTCTCGCCACCATGTCTGGATGGCTGCGATTTTTGGGAATTCTCAACACGGGTATATGGCTTGGCGCGGGCCTGTTTCTGACGGTGGGCGCAGGCCAGGCCGTGTTTTCTTCCGCCGTGTTGGAAACGGTGGGACGCGAAAAGGCTGGCTTCGTGGCCCAGGCAATTCTCTCGCGGTACTTTGTACTCCAGTACGTCTGTTGGGGAATTGCGCTCGTTCAATGGTTGGCGGTGAAGCCTGCCGGCAAAGGAGCGGGGCCGCTGATTCGCTTGGTGGTGCTGGGAGCCCTGGTCGCGGGTGGGGGACTCTGGCTCCAACCGAAACTCCACGACCTGAACAAGACCCGGTACACGATGGAATTACCTGAGGCGGAGCGCAAAGAGGCGGCTACCAGCTTTGGCAAGCTTCACGGCCTGTCCCAAGTCATGAACCTGGTGCTTCTGGGTGGCGTACTCTGCCACCTCTGGACCGTGAGCGGTGGTCCGCGATCGAAGGTGGCTATACCCGAATGAACATCTTGTGCTTCCAGAGATAGAGGCAGCACAACCAAAGGATTCCCAAGACAGCGATACCCTCCAACAGGGGCGAGTAGGGGCCGCCGAGGCTTTCCCAAATCTGCTGGCCAAGGTGGGTTTTAAGATTCCGTTTCAGAAAGCCTTCCCAGAGGTGGGCGGCGCAGTACATGAAGATGGAGTTCGTTCCGACCACGAGCAGGGGAAATGCCCACCGACGATATTTAGCCACGTCGGTGAGGCCATAAAACATCCCGAGTAAAAGACTCGCCCAGCCACCGCTAAAGAGGACCCATGAGGGTGTCCAAATGCGTTTAACGCTGGGACAAATATGGGTCACATCCAGCAGCCAACCCGCTGCCAATCCGGCTAGGCCGACCAACAAGAATTGGCGAACTTTTACGGTTTCCGCCACGTCTGCGCGGCGAATCCACTCACCGGCCAGCAAGCCCAGGATCATGGTACCCAGGGTGGGTATGAAGCTCAGTGTCGAGTAGCCGCCACCGTTGAAAAGCCATTCTTTCGGACGCGGAAAGAGATTTAGAAACCAGTGGTCAAAGGCGAAGGCCGGGTTGGTATTCTTGTTCCAATGGGCCGCGAACCCGGACATCCACGAAGGCCAATCCTTTTCCACTCCAACTGTCGTGGGATCGAACCCTGGTCCAGGTAATGGCCAGAGCGCGAAGAGGACCCAATAGCCCAATAAAATAGCGATCAGCGCAAGAATCTGGGTCCGTACCTTCGTCCAGGCCAGCAACCACAGGAACACATAGCCCAGGCCAATTTGGCTAAGGGTGTCTTCGAACGTGTAGTTCGTTTGGGGTGAGCCCGTTGAACGAAGGAGCACGCCCATCGCGATCAGAACGAAAGCTCGCCAAAGGGTATGAATGAGCATCTTCGCAAAGGGTTCGCCTTTGGCGCCGCGGCTCGCGATTGACCAGGGAAGGGCAGCTCCCACCAGGAAGGAAAACGAAGGTTGAATGAGATCGTGCAAAGTGCAGCCTCGCCATTGGACGTGGGACTGTTGGTTCTCCAGGAATTCCCAGAAGCCGCTATTGGGCAGGTTTTGTGAAACTCTGCCAAAATTTAGCACCTCGCCTGCCATGAGGAGCATGACGAACCCGCGATAAGCATCGATCGAAGCCAATCGTGAGGGTGGATTCGGTGCGGCAGCTTGCATTCCACGCTTTGTCGCCGGTCTTGGTCGTTTGGGCAAGCCCATCGACGGATGCAGTCTGGCCGGGCAAAGTTGACCCGCTCCCGCCTCGCCATATTATGCGCCCACGTGTATGGGTATTTCCGTGTTGTCGCAGGATTTTCGCCGGGAATGGACCGCCCGTCTTTTCGGGGGAGCACGTTTTGAATTCGGCTTTGGCATGCGCCGGGGGAAAGACGAGTCGTGGTTTCACTGGGACGGTTGGGATCGCAACGCCTTGGACGAACGCCGCCATTGGATAGAAGTCCGTCCCGAGTGGTCCGTGGTTTGGAATTCCCGCGCCGATCGACTCCTGGACGAAGCGTTGACGCTGTTTCCGAAGACGGACGTTCTAGGTTTGAAGCAGGTGTCTGGCTTGGATCGAGCGAAAGCGCTTTGTCGCGCTTGGGAGCCGGACTGGCTTTTGCTATCCCAGCGCGATAACGGCGAATTTCATCTGGACGGGGCCATCGTGTGTTTCCCGTCCTCTTGGGATGTTCGCGAAAAAGCGGATCGTTCGATTACAGATGTTCATTCCATCGTGCCGACTCTTAACGAAAATTTGGGAGCACGGATTCGTTCCTTTCTCTCACGACTACCCGAGGACGGGCTATTCGAACGGGAGAATTGGGGACTGGCCGCCACTTGCGAACTGAACGCGCACCCGGAACGCGGGCTACCCCGGCTGGGTGCGGTGGCTACGTTGGACCGCACGTGGCTCAGGCTGGAACACCAGGCTTTCCGGCGGCTTCCAAGGAATCAGGGACTGCTCTTTGCGTTGCGGGTCGAAGTATTTCGGCTCGACGAATTGCTGCTTGAAGATGAAGCCAAAGGCGACTTCGCCCGCATGATGGAGACGATGCCGCCGGAAGTTGCGTCCTATAAAGGTGTGGAGATGGCACGATCCTCGCTGATTCGGCAATGCCAACCCGCTAACGGTTAGCCGATGGGGTTTACCGTTATGGGCGTAGGATTGCGCTTCCCCGAGAGGCTGCTTTCGCGTAAGCACCGTGGTTTCGATGAAGGCGTTGATCAAAGTTGTCGCAGCGGTCGCACTTCTAGTGCTGGCGAGCTTCTGTTTCTCGCGTTTCAAATCCTCGTACGCCTCTTCGGAGGTCAAACGAAGTGAATTGAGCGAGCCAGCGGCCGAGATGACCCATGCCACCAACGCGACCAACAGCTCCAGCGATGTTGCTTCGGCCACCAACGCCATTAATTTAGCCGCCAGCACCAATGCTTCGCCGGACTCCAATGCGGTGGTCGTAGCGAACGTACCGACCGTTCCTGCGACTCCCGGCGCTAACAGCGCGAAGCCTCTGGTCGCCGATAAGGGATCCAAGTCGTTTGGTTGGCTGGCCGGATTTTTTGGGAGTTTGTTGGTTTTCGGAGGCTTAGTCGCGTGGTCGATCGCTGGCTGGGTCGCCAATCGGGCGCACAGCGGCGTTTTTGCCACCGACACGGCACCGGAGAGCAATCCGGAATACGATGCGGCGGAAGAGGTGGCCATGAACGGCGACTATCTGGCGGCGATTCAGATGATGCGCGACTACCTGAAACGCAATCCTTCGGAGCAATATGTCGCAATCCGCATCGCGGAGATTTACGAGAAGGACCTGAACAACTATCTCGCCGCGGCAATGGAGTTGGAAGAGGTTCTCAATAAACGAATATCAAAGGAGAAATGGGGCTGGACCGCGATCCATTTGGCGAACCTCTACTCGGGGCGTCTGGCTAAACCAGAGCAGGCCTTGAACGTTCTGCGACGTATCGTCAAAGAAGCTCCGGACACTGCCGCAGCCAAGAAGGCACGTGAACGGGTGGGTTCGGGTGAAGCCCCACAATCGAGCCCGGAGGTCGAGGCTCCCCAAGCCACGAGTGAAGATTTAGAGCCGCCGACCGATCCCAACCTCCCACGAGGCTTCGGACCCAAGAAAAAATAGCAGTGTGTAGACCCATTTGAGACGAGGTCTATCCGGTTCAGAACATCAGCCACCTTTGCCGCGCCGTTTGGATTTGGCGTAGAACGGTTTGCCAGCAGCCTTGTCTGCATCAAACTTCGCCCGCTTGGACGCTCCCGGAGAACGCATTTCTGTTCCGCCCAATCGGCCCTTAAGTTCCCGGATCTGGTCGCGCAGCAGGGCCGCCTTCTCAAATTCCAGGTTGCTGGAGGCCTCGATCATCTCGCTCTCCAATTCCCGGATCGTCTCTGTGAAATCAAGCGTCTCCACGCTTTCGTGCAGGGCGGCTGCCGCAGCCTCCCGGGCCGCCGGCTGGCTGCTCAAGCTGTCGTCGAGGGCGCGTTCCACTCCGCGCGGTGTGATTCCGTGGGCCAGATTGTAGGCTACCTGCTTTTCGCGGCGATAGCGCGATACCGCGAGGAACTTCTGGATACTCTGGGTCATGGTATCCGCGTACAGGATAACCCGGCCGTGGAGATGTCGCGCCGCGCGTCCGGCGGTTTGTATCAGGCTGGTCGCGCTCCGCAGGTATCCTTCCTTATCGGCATCCAGGATGGCCACCAAGGCCACTTCCGGCAGGTCCAAGCCCTCCCGCAAAAGGTTGATGCCCACCAGGACATCGAAATCTCCGCGGCGCAGCGAGCGCAGGATTTCCACGCGTTCGATGGCGTCAATTTCGCTGTGGAGATATCGGACGTTAATGCCGATGTCCCGCATGTAGTCGGTCAGTTCCTCGGCCGTGCGCTTGGTCAGCGTGGTGACCAGGGTGCGCTGCTTCTTCTCCAGGCAGATCCGGGCCTCGTTAATGAGGTCATCGATCTGTCCCTTGAGCGGCTTGACCGTGACCTCGGGATCGATCAGCCCGGTGGGCCGGACGATTTGCTCGACGACGTGGGATGGCCCCGCCCATTGGAGTTCCAGCGGGCCAGGAGTGGCGCTGACATAAATAGTTTGCCCGGCGAGCCCGCGAAATTCCTCGGAACTGAGGGGGCGGTTGTCCAGCGCGCTGGGCAGGCGGAACCCGTATTCGACCAGGGTCTTCTTCCGGGCCATGTCCCCAGCGTACATCCCGCCGATCTGCGGGACCGTGGCGTGGGATTCGTCAATGATCAGCAGGTAGTCCGAAGGGAAAAAATCGATCAGCACCCCGGGACGCGATCCGGGCGGGCGGGCGGCAATGTGGCGGGAATAGTTTTCGATGCCCGAGCAAAAGCCGAGTTCTTCCAACTGCTCCAGGTCGAACTCGGTGCGCATTTTGATCCGTTGCGCCTCGAGCAGCTTGCCTTGTTTCTCAAACTCGGCGATGCGTTCGACCATCTCCTGGCGGATGCTCAGCAGGGCCCGCTTGATCTTTTCCTGGGGCGTCGCGAACTGCTTGCTGGGGAAGATGTTGACAGCGGTCAGTTCTTCGGAGACCTCGCCGGTCAGGGGATCGAATCGTCCCAGCCGGTCAATGGTTTCACCAAAAAACTCAATACGGACCGCGTCCTCGGTATAGGCGGGATGAAGTTCGACGGTGTCCCCGCGAACCCGGAACTTGCTGCGGGACAGGTCATAATCATTTCGCTCGTACTGGATGTCCACCAGCCTGGATAGAAACGTGTCCCGCCCGATTTCCTGTCCCACCCGCAGCGGTATGACCAGCGATTCATAGTCCTCCCGGCTGCCTATGCCGTATATGCAGGAGACGCTCGCGACCACGATGACATCGCGGCGCGACAGCAGGCTGTTCATCGTGGACAAACGAAGCCGTTCGATCTCCTCGTTGATCGACGAATCCTTCTCGATGAAGGTATCCGTCCGTGCGATATAAGCTTCGGGCTGGTAAAAATCGAAGTAGCTGACGAAGTACTCGACCGCGTTGTTGGGGAAGAATCCCTTGAACTCCGAGTATAATTGGGCCGCCAGCGTCTTGTTGTGCGAGATGATCAGGGTGGGACGGTTGACCGCGGCAATGGCGTTGGCAGCGGTGAAGGTTTTCCCCGAGCCCGTCACGCCCAGCAGAACCTGGTGTTTCTGTCCACCCTTCAAACCTTCGACCAGGCGCTTGATCGCCGTGGGTTGGTCGCCCGCCGGGGAATAGTTCGAAACCAGTTGAAAGGACTCGGACATGGATGAATCCGGCACGCAGAGCGCTTCGTTTATTCGCCGAATACCTGGCGAAGGTATTGCCGACTGCGGGTCGCAATCGCTTCGGGACCGTCGTCGAAATTGAAGACCTCGACGGAGACGTAACCGTTGTAGCCGGTTTCCTTCAAGGCTGCGGCGATGGGCACGAAGTCGGTGTCGCCAAAGCCAGGCCCTTTCAGGCTGCGATCATTGGCGTGGAAATAGGCGGTGTAGGGTGCTGAGGCCTTGATAATCTCAGGAATAGGGGTTTCCTCCGAGCACATGGCCTTGACGTCCAACATGATCCTGAAAGCGGGAGATTGGGCGAGCTTTACGAACTCAATGGCTTCGTGGGCGGTCTGGAGGAAGTTTGTCTCGTTCATTCCGAGCGGCTCCATGCAGATCGTCACACCTGATTTTTCAGCCTGGCGAATGGCCGGCCGGAACGTGTCCAAGGCCCATTCGACAGCTTGTTCCGGGGTCACGCCCGGGAGAATTTCGCGTCGTTTGGGCGAGCCAAAAATCATGTGCGTTCCACCGATCTCCGCGCAGAATCGGACTGCTTCGGCCAGGTAATCGCTCGCTCGTTTGCACCATTCCGGATTCGGGTGGTTCACATGCATCCCTTCGGTAAAGGCCAGCACCCAATGAATTCCCGAGATCGACAAGCCTTCGTTCTTAACCGCCTGGCGCAATTCAGCCTTTTGCGCCGCAGTGATATCCGTAACCAGTGGGGCCAGCATGAAAGGGGCGACCTCCAGCGCTTCGTAGCCCGCCTGCCTGACGAACGCGCACATCCGGTGCACGTCCCATCCCTTGAAGATCTCGTTGCAGATCGCAAAACGCATCGGAAGAGTGTACCCGCAAGACGCTGGGGAAGCGAACCTTCAAATCGCTGGGAGAACCCATACGTTGACCTTGGAAGGGGCGGACGTCTGGCGATAAACCCGTTGCGTGGCTTTGCGGAAGTCTTCCGGCTTGGCGTGATAGATATCGCAGTAGGTCTGGGGGTTGCGGTCGAGCAGGGGGAACCAACTGCTTTGGACTTGAACCATGATGCGATGACCCGTTCGGAAGGTGTGGCAGACGTCCGGCATCACCCACTCCATCGAGGTGACTTTGCCCGGCTCCATGGGTTTCGGTTTGTCAAAACCCTCGCGGAATTTTCCACGCAATGGTTCTCCCCGAACCAGTTGTTGGTAGTGGCCCAGTCGGACTCCCGTTGGGTTGGGATCTGGATTGGGGTGATCCGCAGTATAGACGTCGATCAATTTGACCACCCAATCCGAATCGGTGCCGGTTGTGGAAACATTCAGGCTGGCCGTGATGGGTCCCGCAAGCGTGACAGTCTCAGTCAACGGCTCGGTCTGATAGACCAAGACGTCCGGGCGCGTCGCGGCGAACCGTTGGTCTCCCACCATGTATTCCCTGGGCATGTGGGTGGTGATCGTTCCGGTGAAGGGAACCGGGCGGTTGGGATCGCTGATATATTCGTCGTATGCGCCGGAGCCTTCCGTGGGAGGATCAAAGCTCAACCTGCCCCCGGCCTGGAAATATAATGAACGCGGGACGGCGTTGGTGGGAGGCCAGGCGGATTCTTCGCGCCACTCGTTGATTCCTGTCTGGAAGACATAAGCCTCCGGCAACACAACATTGGTGTCTCCTTTCAAGAAACGACGGAAGAAGGGAACCTCGATCTTATCCCGAAAATACTCTGCCGTCTTTAGATGGAAGTTGACGGGTCCCAATGATTCTCCCTCGCCACCGTGCCATTGGCCGTGGGACCACGGGCCCATGACGAGGCCGTTGTAAATCCCAGGATTCATGGCTTCCGTGGAACGATAGGTTTTGAGCGCGCCATGGAGATCCTCGGCGTCGAACCATCCACCCACGGTCAGGACAGCAGCGTGGACATTCTTGAGATGCCGGGTCATGTCCCGGTCGTCGCACCACGGGGCATCGTTGCCATGGGCGATCATGTCACTCCAGAACGGCTGCTGTTCACGGAAATATCTGGCGGTCAAATCCGCGATGGAACCGCCTTCCAGGAAGAAGCGGTAGCCATCAGGTGTGCCGAAATCGAAATCGCGTGGTTCCTCCCGCAAGGGATTGACCAGTTTTTGCCCGAAACCTTGGAAGAATCCGAAATTGTGGATCAACCAAAACCCGCCGCCGTGCAACGTGTCGTCGCCGCCAAACAGGTCCACAGACGGGGCTTGGGGTGAGACGGCTTTCAGGGCGGGATGCGAATCGATCATTCCAGCCGCTGCATAAAAGCCGAGATAGGAGATGCCCGTCAGTCCGACGCTGCCGTTGTTATTCTCAATCCGTTTCACCAGCCAGTCGATCGTGTCGTAGGCATCGGTGCTCTCATCTATATCCTTGGGACCCTTCGCAGGATTGTGCGGGCGCTCGTCCACGAAAACGCCCTCCGAGGCGAAGCGGCCCCGGACATCCTGGAGGGCGAAGATGAATTTCTCCTTGGTATAGGAATCGGGCAGGTACCCGGATTGCTTTCCCGCATCCACCGTGTAGGGCTTGAGATCGTAGGGGGTGCGCTGCAGGAGGATCGGATAGTTGGTGGAGTGGTCCTTCGGGGTGTAGACGAGGGTGAAGAGTTTCGCCCCGTCCCGCATGGGAATGCGATACTCCCGTTTCGTATAATTGGACTCGAACGAATCCGTGTCGGCGGCGTGGATGGCAACTGCGGCGGCTGCGAGGGCGGCGGGAAGTTTGAGCCAGGTTTTCACTCTTGGACGGTGACCTTAACGCCACTGTCCCTCCTGCCGCC
>DATJII010000015.1:0-4015 GCA_035493435.1 Candidatus Limnocylindria bacterium
CTTCGGGCTTTTACACGGTGGTGCCTGCGACTCCGTAAAGGAAACCAAGGCCACAGGATTGGGTAGATGGCCTCAACGGGCCAGGCTCGTTGAGGCAGTCCGCAAAGCCTAATTCCCTTCGCACTCCCTTTCAGCGGCGGGCCGCCGCTGCTACTTTGGAGGGCATCGTCAGGCCAGACCGGCTTTGGTTTCCACCCACCGCGCCAGAAGCCATAGGGAATCGCTCAAGCGATTGAGATAAACCAGCACTTCCGGGTTGGTGAGATCGCCAGTCTCAGTCAACTCGTGGATCCGGCGTTCGGCCCGGCGGCAGGTGGTGCGGGCTAAATCCAACGAGGCAGAATGGACATTCGCTCCTGGAGTTGCCCAACCCTTGAATGAAATGGACTGGGCTTCAATCTCGGCAACCAATGCGTCCAAGCGGGCCGTCAATTCAGGTGTCACCACGCGGAATCCATCGCGCAGATAACGCTCCAGATCCGCCCGGTCGGTCGCCAATTCTCCCATGAGAATCACCAGATCCGCCTGGGTCTTCACCACCACTTCCCGGACGAAATCGCTGTCTGCCGTGGCACGCGCCATACCCAGGGCCGTGTTCAATTCGTCCACGGTTCCGTAAGCCTCGACTCGGGGATGCGATTTGGAAACCCGGCGATTATACATCAATCCGGTGGTTCCACGGTCTCCGGTTCGGGTGGCAATACTCATCGCGGTAGAAAAGGGATATTGACCGGCACCTAGCCGCGTTCCAGCAATCGCTTGTACGCCAGGATACCGTCGACAATGCCTTCCGCCAACTTGGCGCGGCCAGCGGGCGAATAGATGAGCCGGGAATCGTGGGGATGATTCATATAACCTCCCTCGACCAGGATTCCTGGCATATGGACCAGGGTCAGTTCCTTGAAACGCGCCCGACGCACTCCACGGTCCGTCAACTCAGTGGCGTCCAGGATGGCCCGATGCACCATCTGGGCAAAAACCAGATTGAGGCGATCCTGGGCATTCCCGGGAAAACGGCCCCCTCCGTGACTCCGGGTGTCATTGCTCGAAGCAGCGCCCACCGGCGTCAAACAATACGTTTCCAGCCCCTGCACCTTGCCGTCCGCCGCGCCAGCCGTCGTATTGAAATGCAGGCTCACGTAGAGGTCACCGGCCCCGCGATTCGCGATGGCGGCCCGCTCTTCCCGTTCGACATAATTGTCGGTCCCGCGAACCATGATCACCCGGATGCCCGAGTGTTCCAGTTGCCGTTTAACCTCGGTGGCCAAGGCGAGCGTGAAGACTTTCTCCTCTTTCCGGCCTTCCATATTGCCGGGGTCCTTGCCGCCGTGGCCCGCGTTGACCACCACCGTGCGAATGGCCTTGCCGGAACGTTGCGGCGGTTCCAGGAGCGGGTTCAGTGTCTTCTCTATATCACGCTGGGAAATCCTCAGGCGTCCCTGCTTCAAAACCACCGGATCGCATAACCGCACTTCCACTCCGCCAAAGAGGATTCGCTTCGACTCCGACTTGAACCAGAGCGCCGTCCACCGATTGGTCAAGCGAACTTCGTCGGCGGAAGAACGGGCGACCAATCCCTGGAGATGCCCCCACTCGATCAAATCGCGATAGGGCGATTCGGTGAGGCTCGCCTGGGCCACACACGCCCAGGCGAAAATCGACAGCCACCAGGATGGGAATCGCATCGCGCCGGTTTATTTGAGCCGGTCTGGATTGAGCGCTTGCAGGTCTTTCGGCAGGAACAATCCATCTTTGCGGATCAACTCGTTGTCGAACCAAACCTCACCGCCACCCCATTCCGGGCGCTGGATCAAGACCATGTCCCAGTGCACGGCCGATTTATTGCCATTACCGCAATCCTCATAGGCCTGGCCAGGCGTAAAGTGCAGCGACCCGGCGATCTTTTCGTCGAACAAAATATCGCACATCGGGTTGAGGATGTACGGATTGAAACCGAGGCTGAACTCGCCGATATGACGGGCACCGGGGTCGGTATCAAGAATCTCATTCAGTCGCTTCTCATTGGAACCGCTGGCCTTCACCACTTTGCCATCCTTGAGTTCCAGCCGGATGTTCTCAAACTTGCTGCCGGCATAGAGCGTGGGCGTATTAAAAGAGATGACGCCATTTGGAGACTTCAGGGTCGGGCAACTAAAACATTCGCCGTCGGGAATGTTCCGGATTCCTTCGCAAGGACGGGAACCAATACCCTTGATGCTGAAGGTCAGGTCCGTCCCCGGCCCCTTCAAGTGGACACGGTCGGTCTTATTCATCCGCTTTTCCAAGGGCTTCATGGCGACCGCCATCCGGGCATAGTCCATGGTGCAGACGGCGAAGTAGAAATCTTCGAACGCCTCCGTGCTCATCCCGGCGGCCTGGGCCATGCTCGGGGTCGGCCAGCGCAGGACGCACCACTTGGTCTTGTTGACCCGGTAGTCGAGCACCGGGCGGAGGGCCTTGGCGTAGAGTTTGAGTTTCTCGGAGGGAATGTCGCTGTTCTCGCTCGCGTTGTACGCGCCGCGGATCGCGATATAAGCATTCATCTTCCGCATGCGGGCCATTTCAATGTCCTTGACCAGGCCAGCATGGGTTTCGTCGGTATCTCGTTGAACTTCGCGAACCACCCGCCCGTGACGAGTCTCCACCAAGGGAGCCGCACCCACTGCACGGGCCGCACGCATCAGCTCGACCGTCATCTCGTCCGGCACGTCAAACATGTCGAGAAACACGTTTTCGCCGCTCTTCATGGAGCAGGAGTATTCGATCAGTAACTTCGCCAGTTTCGCAAAACGCGGATCACTCATAGATAGAGAACGGGTTACTTTATGGGGACTTTTGCCTTTTCGCGAGTGAGTTTTCGCTCGGTGGCACGCAATTTCCGTTCCCGGCGGGCGATTTCGCCCCGCAAAAGCTCCTCGGCTGACCAGTCTTTTTCCTGGCAGAAAGCCGCCAATTCGAATAGCTGGCGCGCTGCCTCGGCTTTGTTCTTGGCCCTCACTGAACCCTTTCCTCCAACGACCAGGCCCGCTTTGCTGGCTTTCTTGAGAAGCTTTTGCGCGCGCATCAAGGCTGGGAGCCGACTGGGAATCCCGTCCAACGCGGACTTGCGCTCGTGTGCCGATCCAGCTTTTTCAGCCTTTTTGATTTTTTCCCAATTAGCCCAGACTTGATCAATGTCCTTGGCCTGGATATCGCCAAAGACGTGGGGATGCCGCCGGACCAGTTTCTCGGATAAGCGCAGGCACACGGCATCAAAGTCAAAGACTCCGCGCTCGGCCGCCAATTGCGCATGGAACACCACTTGGAGCAACAGGTCGCCGAGTTCTTCCGCCATCTCCTCCTCGTCCCCGGCCTCAATGGCATCCATCAACTCATAGACTTCCTCGACCGCATGCCAACGCAGGGTGAGGTGGTCCTGCTCCCGATCCCAAGGACAGCCTTCAGGTGAGCGGAGGGTGGCCATGATCGAACGAACCTGTTCGATCGGCTTGAATTTGCTGGAAGGAGGCTTGGGCATGCAGTCAGGGGATTAGAGAACCACCAGATCATCGCGGTGCACCACTTCCACCCGACCGGTCTCGCCGGCCTGCAAGTGGGAGGACGAAAATCGCACCAATCCACGGGCAATCTCCCGCCCCTTGGAATCGGCCAATCGCACGACAACTCCATCCGGGAAATCGCCTTCGCAACGAACGATACCCGGCGCTAGCAGGCTGCGCCCCTGCTCTTTTACGGCCCGCACGGCGCCGTCGTCCAATACCAGAGTCCCGCGCAATTGATGATAAAACGCGATCCAGCGTTTGCGACTGGGCAGCTTCTTGGGATTCGGCAGGAACAAGGTTCCTTGCGGTTCGCCCGCCAGCAGCCGCGGCAGCAAATCGAATTTTCGGCCGGAGGCAATGACCAGCGGAGTCCCGGAACGAACGCAGATTCGCGCGGCGGAAATCTTGGTCACCATCCCGCCCACGGCCGTGGCACTCGAGGTGCCGCCCGCCATGCCTTCGATCGTTTCGTC
>DATJII010000016.1:0-9127 GCA_035493435.1 Candidatus Limnocylindria bacterium
ACCACGCTCGTCGCCATTCACGCTGGCGAGCGCCTTCTCGGCAGCAATCTGCACATCCAGATCGATGGTGGTATAAAGATTCTTGCCAGGGACCGGTTCCGAAAACATGGATTCACCGACCCGATAACCACCACTATTCACGAGGATACGCTTGGCTCCGGCTGAGCCGCGCAAATCGCGGTCAAAAGCGGCTTCCAATCCGGTTCCCCCAGAGAAATCGCGCATCCGGTAGTCATACGGATCCTCATCCTCATCCCCCACATTGTTATCGGGTCGCAAGTACCCGAGAACGTGGGCGGCGAGAGTTTTCTGGGGATAGCTACGAATCGGTTGCCGCTCCATGGCGACGCCCCTAATGGACCATATCTGCTCGGTGAGCACGGCCACCTGTTGCGGGGTAAGATTGCTCAACACCCCAAATGGCAGGGCGCGATCCTGCATCCAGTGATTCTGTAACTGTTTCTGGGAGAGTTCGTAACGGACGCCCACCCGGGAGGTTAACTGTTGAATCACGTTACTGACGACATTGTAGCGCGCCTGCTTCCAAAGCATCTCCGTTTCTTCCTCGGTCACCAGCGTGGGACTCTTCTTATGCTGGAGTTTGGCCATGAAGCGCGCCCAGATGCCGTCGTCCGCGGGCTTGCCACCCCCACGGACCCGAATGACTTCCGCTCGCAGGCGGCGATACTCCACCGTGAAATCCCGGCTTAATTCCTCCAGATACAGATCCACCCGGAAACGCGAAGCATTGTCGGCCAAAACCTTGTTGGATCGCGCATAAATCTTGCCGCGAATCGCCGGGACGCGGACCGTCTTATAAGACTGGGTGAGCAAGGACTGCTCGTAACGGCGATGCGAGAGAACCTGGATATTCGCCACACCGGCGAACAGGGTCAGAAACGCGAAGACGCCAATCCACGCCAAGGCGCGCAGTCCTCGTTCTCCTTTGTTCAGTTGGTCCAGGACAAGCATCTTAGTGCCTCCCCCGCTTTATCTCCCGGTCGGGACGGAAACTGGACATTTCCATGGGCCGGTATTCGAAAAAGCCTCGCAGCCAATCGAACAGTTTAAAACATACGGGGCAAGCCAGCCCGTTCATGACACCGGCGACGACCAGTTGCCAGAGCGAAAGCACGCTCCAGAGCGGTTCTTTGAGACCATAGGCGGTCGTCTCGAACAAAGGCGCCGAACCTCCCGGCGCGGCGGGCAAGAAGAAGTCCGTGACGGGCTCGCGATTACCCAAGGAACTAATGCCCAACGTGGCGAGCGTGATGAACCAACCCGCACCTGCGCCCAGCCAGAATTGCGCGAAACGCTGATCCCGCAAAATCAGGTGCCGCCGGAGTTGCAGGATAAAACCGGCCAGGAATATCGGAGCGACCGAAACTCCAAATCGGGACTCTGAAAGCGAATCACGCAAGAGCGCCGCCAACACCCCGAAGAGGCACGAAACCCACATATCCAGAGACAGCGCCGCATAGACCACGAGCGCCGGGAGCAGGTTGATGGGAAAACCGAAGTGATCGCGTATCACCGGAAATTGGGTTTGCGCGAAAAGCGTCACCCAGGTGACCACGAAGAGCAGTAGTGAAGGCAACCAGTTCATGGATTCATAAAGGTTGCAACACCCACACTTCCTCCAACCGATTTAGGCCCGCACTCAGGCGAACCCGGGCGGTCACGGTGGATCCATTATCCGAGCTACGCGTATCGACTACACGCCCCACGGGAATACCAGCGGGAAAAACCCCGCCTTGTCCGCTGGTCAGAAGTGTATAACCGGCCATCACGCCCGGGCCCGTTTGCAGCACCATCATTTCCACCAACCCGCCTTCTGCCACCAGATTCTGTCCACCAGAAATGATTCCCAACTCCCGGTTCTCCTTGCAGACCACGGCCACGCCACAACCCGCATCTCCTACCAACGAAACCTGCGAGTAGCCATAACCCGTCAAGCTCACCCGCCCTACCAACCCGTCACTCGTCATGACCACTTGGTTGACCAGCAATCCGTCCCGGGTACCGAGGTCGATGATTACCATCCGCCACCACGTCGATGGTTCACGACCGACGACGTGGGCCACGCGCGGTTTCCAATTGCCACGCGGAGCACTGCCATACATAGCCCGCAGTCGGGCGTTTTCAGCCAGGGCCTCGTCGCCTTGTCGATTGAGCAGGACCAGTCGTTGGTTTTCGAGCGTGATGCGTTGTAGCTCAGCAACGAGTGCCTGCCGGGGAAGAAACTGGTAGGTCGCACGTTCCGCTGCCGAAGGAGCGGCGCCCACGACTCCGAAGAGGGGCAGGAACAATGAGCTGACTGCCAGTTTCAGCCGGGAAGCTGAACTGGCTGGCAGATTCAAAAGCACTACGAGCAGCAAAATAACGCTGCCGAGCGCAACATAATGCGCGCGCTTAAACACCGTTCGCCTTTGGCGAACGTTCCTGGGAGGAAATGAGATTCCGGCTTAGTCCGCAGTCGAAGACGCCACCCGCTTGAGGAAGGCTAACTCCTGCAAAACCTTGCCCGTTCCAGTTGCCACGGCGCTGAGGGGATCTTCCGCAATGTGGACTGGCAGCCCGGTTTCCTGGGCCACCATGCGGTCGATGTTTCGAAGCAAAGCCCCACCTCCCGCCATCATGATGCCCCGATCCACCAAATCGGCGGAAAGTTCTGGGGGACAACGCTCTAGCGTGATACGGATGGACTCCAAAATACTCGAAAGCGGTTCTTTCAGCGCGTCGCGGACCTCTTCGGAACGGATGACGACTGTCTTGGGCAGGCCGGCACTTAAATCCCGGCCCTTGACCTCCATGGTCAACTCCTGATCCAAGGGATACGCGGAACCAATACGAATCTTGATTTCCTCGGCGGTACGTTCGCCGATCATGAGATTGTGGGCTCTCTTCATGTGCGCAACGATGGTCTCATCGAACTCATCCCCACCCACCCGCACGCTACGGCTAAAGACGATACCAGCGAGGGAAATAATGGCGATTTCGCAAGTGCCGCCGCCGATATCGACGATCATATTGCCGGCCGGTTCGTGAACCGGCAGACCAACACCGATCGCCGACGCCATGGGTTGCTCGATCAGGTAAACTTCTCGGGCTCCCGCGTGACGGGCAGAATCCTTGACGGCTCGCTTCTCAACCTCCGTGATGCCAGACGGAACAGCGACCACCACTCGCGGGGCGATCAGTTTCCGATGGTGAACCTTCTGAATGAAATGTCGAAGCATCGCCTCCGTGATTTCAAAGTCGGCGATAACGCCGTCTTTCATCGGACGGATGGCGACGATGTTCCCGGGTGTTCGGCCGAGCATACGCTTGGCTTCCTCCCCCACCGCAAGAACGTTGGTCGTGCCAGCCTGGATGGCAACAACCGAAGGCTCACGCAGCACGATCCCCTGGTCCCGCACGTAAACTAGAGAGTTTGCGGTACCGAGGTCGATCCCTATGTCGTTCGAGAATAGACCTTTAAGCTGCGCTAACATGAAATGTGCCCACTCAGCACGACTTCAGAGTGCGGGCGACCGCCGGGCTGGGTCAAGGGCAATGGTTGTGAATAAGTGGAGAATAACCGTTCTGCTTCGACAACCGGGCTCCGACCTTTCCACTATCCGTCGTGCATCTGGCGCAACTTCGTCTCCGTGACTTCCGGAACTACGGGCGACTCGACAACGAGTTCAGCCCTGGCTTCCACCTGCTCCTGGGACGAAACGCGCAGGGAAAGACCAACATTCTGGAGGCTATTTACCTGTTGGCGACCCTTCGTTCCTTTCGCGGAGTCGGCGGTGCCCAGATGATTCGCCACGACGCGAAGGGATACTTCGTGGGTGGCACAGTCGTGGCCCAAGGTCAGCACGAGATCAAAGCTTATTGGTCAGTGAAGGAGCGCCAACTCTCCCTGGATGGGAAACCGGTTCGGCGCATCGCGGATTACTTGGGCACGTTGCGCGCGGTGGTTTTCTGCACCGAGGATCTCTTGCTGATCAAGGGATCCGCCCGAGTGCGACGACGATTTCTGGATCTCCTGCTCGCCCAGACTCAACCGGCCTACCTCCCCCTGCTCCTCCGCTACACGGCCGCGCTTCGCTCACGCAACGCTCTCCTGCGTCAGCGAAACATAGACTCGGATACGCTGGATGGGTTCACCCATGAGTTGGTCAAGACTGGACAAGCCTTGATCGAAGCGCGCCGACTGTTTGTGCCCAAGTTCTCGCCCCTCGCCCGTCTCGCGTTTCGACGGATTGCGGCTGATGTGGATGAGTTGAAGATCGACTACGCCCCCAAAGTCGAGGGCGACCTCGCCGTCGCGTTGGCCAACAGCCGGGAGCGCGAAAGGACTTATCGGACCACTTTGGTGGGACCGCATCGCGACGATCTCTCGATGGAGGTCAACGGCCAGGACGCCAACCAGTTCACCAGCGAAGGGCAAAAACGCACGTTAGCCATCGCCCTCAAGATGGCCCAGGCGGAATACCTATCTGGCATTCATGGCGTCCCTCCGGTCCTGTTGATCGACGACGTCATGGGCGAATTGGACCGCAGTCGCCGGGCGGGCATGCTCCCGTTGCTCAATAGCGCCTACCGCGCAGGCGGCCAGGTGTTCATGACCTGCACCGAGGAGAACTGGCCGGAAGAACTGGGCCGCGAATTGATCCGCTGGCAGGTGGAGGGTGGGAAGTTAACGCCTTCGCAACCGGCCGGACCGTAGGCGAAGTTCATATTCAGGGCCCAAGGCAACCACTGCCGCCTCGAAAGCCGCAATGCGTTCATCGTTATCTTCCAGTATTAGGACTGCTTTCACGTGGAGTGCTACATTATTGCCCATTGCCGTCCAACGGACAGCCGGCGCAGTTTTTGTTCATTATGATTCCGGAGTGGCGGGTTCATCTTGCACCGCCCCAAAGCTCCGGATCACCTCGATCAACCCGACTATGTTCCTATTCATCTCGGCCAGTTCTTCCGCTGGGATCCAAAGTTCCCGATGAATGGATCCGCCAACGGTTTGTGCCGTAAAACGATCGGCGTACTCCTTTTTCAACGAAAAACGCGTCACGAAGCCCGCCCCGCTGGCGGGAACGTTCCAATCTCGGGCGATCTGACTGGCGTATTCCTCATTGAGGACAGGGTAAAAAATCGGCTGTTCTGGCAAGCGAGGAGGGAAGGCCCTAAAGCCACTTTCGCGAATCAGCTTCAGTTCTTTGGGCCCGACCGGGCGATAGAGTATCGTGGTACTTTGAATCATGTTTTTCAGCCCTAACGATTGTCGCGATCACCTTTTTAGTGTGTATAAGACACTATGTCAATTGTTACCCGTGGAACGGTAATTTCTTGGGGGCCGTTCAAGTGGACGGGTGGCGTTCGGAAGCCGATGAGCTTTCCCATTTTTGGCGTCGGACCTGACGCCCATTGATTCCTAGGCTGAAGGTGTGTGTGAGTTTTGAGCTCACGGAGGCGAACGAGTCACTGTAATGCGCTGGCTGAGGGGAGGAAATCCTGGGTGCTTTGGACGGAAAATACTCAACCCGTTCGCCAAAACTGCCGATAAAACGTTAGGAAACTGGCTCAAGAGTGAATTGCAGGCCTCAACAAGCCAAGAGATTCAACGGTGGTGTTCGACCGCCCTCGGACCGGTCGACGGGCCCCCTGGAAGGTGGACCATCTCTCCGATTCGAGGGAGGGCATACGGCCCCAGGCACTTTTGCGGCGGCCTCGGTGATTTACTCTTTTCAAACACGGAAGAAGATGTTTTTTCTCCCGCGGTAAATTAGACACCGGTTTGAATATCGCGGCGGCGGCGGCGCTGCGGCAATGAGGTTTTAAGGGTGGCACCGGGTTGCACCCGGTGATGGCAGACACACAACGACACGACGCAGGAACCTTTTGACTTTTAGGAAGTTTGACTGGCCCCTCGTGGGATTCGGATCTCTCTGGGCGACACTAATCGCCTTGGGATTGGGCGTGCTCGCCAACTACGACAATACGCCCGGCATCCAACGCACGCCTCCTGTTCATTGGCCTTCCAGCAGCCGAATCAACCACGATACGACGCGCGCCACGTTGGTTCTGTTTGCCCATCCGCGATGCCCCTGCACGCGAGCCAGCCTCGGTGAATTGGAACAGTTAATGGCCCTTTGTGAAGGAAAGGTCAGCGCGAGCGTGATCTTTTTCAAACCCGCTTCCGAAGCCGACGAGTGGTCCAAAACCCAATCGTGGCAGATGGCCGCAGCCATACCTGGGGTCATGGTACAGGTGGACGAGGACGGCCAGGAAGCCGATCGATTCCATGCCGATACCTCGGGACACACCCTGCTTTACGACCGGAGCGGCCACTTGGTTTTCACGGGCGGCATCACAAGCGCCCGTGGACACCCGGGTGACAACGCCGGCCGGAGTGCCATTGCCAAATTTCTCCTGTCCAATACGGCGACTGCGATCGAGTCCCCCCATCAAACTGTCGTGTTTGGCTGCCCGATTTCGGCCTCGAAATGACCACCTCCAGTTACGAAAAGCAACCCTTGGAAGAGGGCCAAAGCGGTAATAGCGAAGCATTGACGCCTGAATCTACGGACGCTCGGGCCCAAGCTTTGTTTGCTGAGCATCAATACACCCTTTGCTCACGGACGGATAAAACCTTCGCGTGGCTGATGGTGTTTCAATGGCTGGCGGGAGTCTTTCTGGCCCTGGTGGTTTCTCCCAAGACTTGGTCGGGATCGGTCAGTGAAACCCATATCCACGTCTGGGCCGCCACCTTTTTGGGAGGTGCCATTACGGCATTCCCGGTATTTCTGGCGCTTTGGCGACCCGGACGTCCGTTTACCAGGCACTGTATCGGAATCGGCCAAATGCTCATGGGAGCCCTTCTGATTCACCTGACCGGTGGGAGGATCGAGACCCATTTCCACGTCTTCGGTTCCTTGGCTTTCCTGGCCATCTATCGGGACTGGCGGGTTCTTATTTCGGCTTCGGCCGTGGTGGCGCTGGACCATTTCTTGCGGGGTCTTTTCTGGCCGCAATCGGTATTTGGAGTGGCGGTCGCCAGCCACTGGCGTTGGCTGGAACATGCGGGGTGGGTCGTGTTTGAAGACACCTTCCTCCTGCTTTCCTGTCGCCGGGGCGTCAGCGAGATGCACGCCATTACCGAACGCCAGGCACGTATCGAACACACCAAGGAACAGATCGAGATTGAAGTCAGAGAACGGACCGCCGAACTCAAGCAACAGGCGGAAGTGCTCCGCGAAACGGCGCACCAATTGAAGGCGGGGGAAGTGGACTTAATGAAAGCCCGCGATGAAGCCCTCGCCGCGGTGCGCGCCAAGGCGGAATTCCTGGCCAATATGAGCCATGAGATTCGCACCCCCATGAATGGTGTCATCGGCATGACGGGCCTCCTGCTGGAAACCCCCTTGAACCCATTGCAGCGTGAGTTCACCGAGACCATTCGTTCCAGCGGTGACACCTTGCTCACAGTAGTTAACGACATCCTGGACTTCTCCAAAATCGAAGCAGGTAAGTTGATCTTCGAATCGCTCGACTTCGATCTGGTGGAGATCGTCGAAAGCACGGTGGACATGATGGCGGAGAGGGCCCTGGCCAAGCGGATCGAATTGATTGTTTCGGTCGCCTCAGACGTACCCACGAGGCTCATCGGCGATCCAGGACGGCTTCGACAGGTCCTGACCAACCTCCTTGGCAACGCGATCAAGTTTACCGAAGGCGGGGAGGTAGTGTTGCGCGCCTTCAAGGAAAAGGAGACCGCCAGCCATGGGGTAATCCGCTTCACTGTGACGGATACAGGCATCGGGATTTCCCAGGAAAACCAGGCGCGGCTATTTCAGTCGTTCCACCAAGCGGATAATTCGACGACGCGGAAATACGGGGGAACCGGACTCGGATTGGCGATCTGCAAACAGCTTGTAACCTTGATGAACGGACAGATCGGAGTTCAAAGCGAACCCGGGAAAGGCTCGACCTTTTGGTTTACGGTGCCCTTGGGAAAACAACTTGAACCCGCCACCCCGTCGTCCACCAGCCGGCCGGAATTGCTCGACCTGCGGGTCTTGGTAGTGGATGACAACGCCACGAATCGGCAAATACTGCGGCACCAGATATTTGCCTGGAACATGCAGAAAGGAAGTGCCGCCAGCGGTCGCGAAGCGCTGGATATGCTTCGGAAGGCAGCGTTGGCAGGCGAGGCCTATGACCTGGCGTTGCTCGACATGCAAATGCCTGAGATGGATGGACTCGACCTGGCACGGACTATCAAGGCCGACCCACTCATCGCCAACACCCGTTTGATCTTGCTGACTTCGCTCGGTCGTTTCTTAACGCCGAAGGAAATGCAGGATGCTGGCATCCTGGCATTCCTGGTCAAACCGGTGAAGCAGTCGCGGCTATTCGATAGCATCGTGGCCGCCGTGGGAGCGGCCTCCCCAAAAGTGACCTTTGCCAAGGAAACTTCGGCTATCAATCCCAAGGCAATCGCTGCCTTGGGGCTCCAGAACGTACGCATCCTGCTCGCGGAGGACAACAGCGTGAACCAGAAGGTGGCCCTGGCTCAGTTGCAGAAACTTGGCCTGAAAGCAGACGCCGTAAGCAACGGATTGGAAGTTCTGGAGGCACTTCGCCGGATACCTTACGACATCGTTTTCATGGACTGTCAGATGCCTGAAATGGATGGCTACGAGGCCGCCCGCAGGATTCGGCAACTAGAGAACCTCAACGGCACTAAATGCCCCTGGCCCACTCCCCTGCAGATCATCGCCTTGACTGCCAACGCGATGCAAGGCGACCGCGAGCAATGTCTGGCGGCTGGCATGAATGACTATATCAGCAAACCGGTGCGAATTTCAGAGATCCAACTGGCCTTGGAGCGGTGGAAAAGAGTCAGCGGCTGAGCGACCGAAAGTTACGTGAAGCAACTTTGGCTGGTGCACGCCAATTGCAGACTCCCGAGCGCTTTGACCGCGGGATTTTGTGGAAATTGCAGGAAAAGCCGGTAGAACCTCGCTGCGATGTGGTCATTGGAATCAGTGCTGTACCGACACCTTTGGATGGGCCTCATAGCCATGGCTTTCCGCCCAGGGATTGGGCTCGAAGTTGCTTCGGGACAACGCATTGG
>DATJII010000017.1:0-8091 GCA_035493435.1 Candidatus Limnocylindria bacterium
GGCGACGTCCCTCCGCAACACCCACAACGGCCAATGGACCCTCTCCGTCTCCGACCTCGAGGGCGGCAGCCTCGCCCGCCTGCGCGGCTGGACCCTGAACCTGACCGGTGTCCCAGAGCCCGGCACTTATGCAGTGGTAACCGGACTGGCACTGGCGGCCTTGGGCTTGGCCAGAGCTGGCTCCAGAAGATTTCGCTAAACCACCTGCGTTTTAGGGGGCGCTGCTCATCTAAACGGAGATAATCTTCGCCTCATTCCAAGAATTGGAAGCGTTCATGCGTTTTCAAATACTGCACGAGAAAAGCACCGGACTCCTTCTTCTCCGTGTCTCCGCGCCTCTGTGTGAGAATTTCTTCTTGAATCACCGGAATGATATCTCACACAGAGGCGCGGAGACACGGAGGAAAAGACGGGAACATCTCATCTTTTCTGCCCGTTTGGTCCCCATTTCTTTCAAACTTTCGATTGGAGGCTGGTTCGAGTCCTGCTACATGAGCGCCGGTAGCAGCCCCCATGTCGCGACACGGAACAAAATTGGGTAAGTACACCCTGCACGAGTTGATCAACTCCGGCGGGATGTCGGAGATCTGGCTCGCCTCGGATGACGCCGGGCGGACGGTGGCGTTTCGCCTCATGCTCAATGATTCCATGTTCGCCTTCACCGAGCGGAAACGCTTTGTGACCGGCTGTGAGGTCCTTGAAAAAGTTCACACCTGCGACAAGATCATCGGCTACATCGAGCATGGGCGCATCGGCGGACAGCTCGCGTTGGTGATGGAATACGTCGAGGGGGAGAACCTGAAGCTTCGGATGGCAGCCCAGGATCCGGTCCTGAGCGAGAATATCGCGCAGATCCTGATCGACATGGCCGAAGCGCTGGAACACCTGCACAACGCCGGGTTCATGCATCTCGATTTCAAACCCGAGAATGTGGTCATGAGCCGTAACGGAAGCGTTCGTCTGGTGGACTTCGATCTCGCGCTTCCGATTCCTGACCCGCCCAAAAAACTGGAGAAGAATCCCGGCACCCCGCACTACATGTCACCGGAGCAGCTGCTGCGGCAACCGGTCGACAACCGGGCGGACATCTGGGCTTTCGGCGTAACTGCCTACGAGTTATTGACTTACCGTAAGCCCTTCCCGGGCGAAAACGCCGATGAGGTACTGCACCATCAAATGGATCGCAGCAGTTTTATTCTCCCTTCGGAGATTAACCCCGAGATTCCCCCGGCGTTGGAGCGCATCATTTTGAATTGCCTGAAGCAGAACATGGAGGATCGAAATCCGGTTACCAGCGTGCTGGTCCACGAATTGAAGCAAGCTTTGTACGTGTAACAGGCGTAAGCCTTTAGACTGAAGCGTGCCGATCTCACTTCACAGCAGACGCCACCATCTTGCCCAACTGGGCACTCACTCGCCGGGCTGAATCGGCGTTGAGATGGAGACCATCCGTGTAAAGCGGTTCCCAACCGTCGGCTACGACCTCCTTGCCAACATTTAGAAAGGGCGCTTTCAAGGATCGCGCCATGGCTAATCCTGGATCATCGGGTGGTAAGTCTTGAAGTAGTCCCGCCCTTGATTCGCCGGTGGGAAACCGGGCGATCACCACTTTCACTCCCTTCTGCTGCAATTCCGCCAGGGCTTCCGTCAATCGCCGAGCCGACTCGCTCATCGCAGGCGTAGGATTGCGCGGACCTACGGGAGACGCCGGGCGTCCCAAGGTGGCATACGTCGATTCCTTGCGGCGTTTGATCCAGGAATAAAGCAGCGATGAAGGCCGATTCTCCGCTTGGAGAACTGGCAGCGCGGCGGCGAGCTGCATCGAGAATCCAGTGGCATTGGCCAAGAGATTCGAGTCGTTGGCCGTCCAAGGTTTGTCCGCCAGGAAGCTCTCCACCACCACGACCCGCGGCAAATCGTTCCGGCGCTGGACCAAGAGCGATCCCAGTAATGGACCCGAACCATCGAGGCCCAAATTAGCGGCCTCCGGGAGGCCCGTTTCGCGAAAATATTCCGGCAGGAAACGCCCGGTAACCGACGAACCAATCAGGACTGCGTCTGGGCAACGTGTGGGAAACAAATAGCGCTGGATACGGATCTGGTTCGATTGCCAGCTATTGTCGGCAAACTGCGCGTGCCCGCCCCCCAAAGCCAGGTAGCCGCACCACCCCAGTACCAGCAGTACCGCCAATCCAACAATCGCCAGAGCCTGACGGGTTCGTCGCATGCTAGAATTGGAAGTAGATGAACTCACCTGCGGTTCCCGGGTTCAGGACGATCAACGCCAGCATGACGCCATAGACGGCCAATTCCAATTGTGGCAGCCGACTCCCCGGCGACTGTTTGCCTACTTCAATGCGCTCTCGCATCGCTGCCCAAAAATGCCACGCAATCGGCGGCAGCGAAAACAACGCGATCGCAAAGATGTCTCGCGTATGAACCGCCCCTCCTGGCCCGGCGAACGCCTTGAAGAAAGTCAGGATCGAAGAAAAATGGGGTAGCTTGAATAGCAACCACAACACGGAGATCACATTGAACACAAGGACCGCCCGAAGAATCCGGGCCATCGTCCATCCCGGTTTCCCTGTTCCTCGCCGCCCTTGTCCCTGGAATAGCCGCTCGGCAGCGAGTAGTAGCCCGTGAGCCGTGCCCCACGCCGCAAACCGCCATTCGGCGCCATGCCACAGACCTCCCAGAAACATCACCAGAAACAGGTTCAAGTAGGTTCGACCAATACCAAAGCGATTCCCGCCCAACGGGATGTAAAGATACTCGCGCAGCCACGACGAAAGCGAGATATGCCAGCGCCGCCAGAATTCCGTGATCGATTGCGAGAGGTAGGGGAAATTGAAATTGATGGGCAATTCGTAGCCGAACAACTTGGCCAACCCTTGGGCGATCAACGAATAGCCCGCGAAATCGGAGAAAATCTGGAACGAAAAACCATAGAGCATCGCGAGCAGATTTAGTCGCGAGGACACTTCAAACTGATCCGGCTGATCCAGCGCACCGGTGGCTTCCGTAAGATTGTCCGCGATCACCATCTTTAGGAAGAAACCCAGCACCAGTTTTCGGACCGCCCCATCCCAATCAATGTCCCGCAGCCGCTTGAACCCAATCTGGTGGAGAAACTCGTGGGCTTTGACAATCGGACCTGCGATCAACTGCGGGAAAAACGCCTTGAAGAACCACACCTTCAGGTGAAACCAAAGCGTGTGCTGGACGCCTTTCGGAGCCTCCAATCCCGGCAACCCCGTCGACCGCACCCGCCAGGCTTCGCAAATCAGGCTGATACCCTGGAACGTATAAAACGAAATGCCCACCGGCAGCGGGATATGCCCCAAGGTCGGCTCCCATTGCGCCCAGACGGCAGCGGGCAAAAGCGACTGGCCAATCAAGCGGGCGTATTTGAAGAACCCCAGGGCGGCCAGGTTGAACGCCAAGGCCAAACCAAAGGCAGTCTTCTTACGACCCAGACTCGCGACGGGCGAAAGTAGAACCTGGGCAGCCACACCATTGATGAGCGTGGAGGCAATTAACAAGGGAACCAGCCGCAGATGGTCTGCGCCCCAACCGTAGAAAACAAAACTGCCGACCGTCAGGACCAGTGCTTGGTAAGCAGCACTTCGCCCGAGGTAGTGCAGGAAAAACACCACCACCAGGAAGACGGCGAAGGTCCAACTATTGAACAACATGACCGGAAGAGGACGGCCCCCACTCTAGCGTCCGGACAACACGCCTTCGATTTCCTTTTTCAGCTCTTCGCTGATCTCGTTCGTGGAGCGCTCGCCATCAATGATGCGAAAGCCGTAAACTGCTTGTAGTTTACGAAACTCCTCTCGCATCCGCTTCTGGTAACTCAAGAAACTGTCGAACATGTCCCGGTCCAGGCCCAGATCCATACCGCTCTCCCAATAGTCGAGCGCCTTGTTCTTGGCGAACACCCGCTGAACCAATTGTTCCGGGCAGACTTCCAAGTAGAAGACCGCATCAGGCACCAACGCCATGCCATACAGGTTGCGGAGCCACTTCTCATCCATCCCGCGCACCAGATCGCGGGCCATGAGCGTATAAATGTACCGGTCCGCCAGCACCATCGAGCCTGCGCGCAAGGCCGGCACGATCGTGTTTTCCAATTGGTCGGCAAAGTCGGTGCCGTAAAAAAGCGAGAGCGTGGTATGGCTGAGGATGTTCCCTTGCTGTGCTTTCTCCAACTCCTCACTCACCAGCGTGGAACGCTTCAGGCCGACTTGAACGGTGTGATGTCCGCAGGCCTCCAACCATGCCACCAACCGGGCAATCTGGGTGGACCGTCCAGAGCCATCCGCTCCCTCCACTACGATCAGTTTGCCGTTGAGCTTTTCGACATCGATTCCGGGCAGTCCGTGACCGTAGAAACGCTTCGGAGTGACCTTGGGCACCAACACCGCCGCCGGAACGCCGAGGGAGTCTTTCGTCGCCACCTTCTTGGATTTCTTCGCGGGCATGGGAAAGAAAGTATTTCGAGTGGAAGATGTTTATTCAGGACGGAAACGATCCAGCCCGATGCGCGCCGCGACCAACTTGCGAACCAACCCCTGCTGTTCCTCGATGCGTTGGTTGGCATCCACGACCAGCAAATTGAACTCCGTGGTCATCGCCAGGTATTGCTCAAACATGCGCCCTTGGAAAATCCGGAAGCTTTCGTAGATGTCCTGGGAAAGATTCAGATCCATCCCGGCCTCATGATATTTTAGTTCGGGCCTATTATCGAGAATACGGGCGAGCGACACTTCCAGGTTTGCCTTGAAGAAAAACGTCATGTCCGGCAGCGCCGCGAACGAATACAAGCCGCGTACCCATTCCGGCAGGCAACCGCGCACCACGTCACGGGCGAAAGCGGTGAAGATATACCGGTCGCACAACACGAGGTAACCCGCCTTGAGCAGAGGGACCAATTGCCGCTCGTAGCGATCGGCGAAATCCGTGGCGTGAATGAGGCTGAACGTGGTGGGCGTCAGCAGGTGGTTGAGTTTACCCTTGCTGGTGGCGCTCTTGACGAGGGCCGAGGAATTCCACTCGCTGAAAAACACCTTCATCCCCTGCATTTCCAGCCAGCGTTTCAAAAGGTAAATCTGGGTGGACTTGCCCGAGCCATCCAGCCCTTCCACTGCCACTAAACGCCCCGGAAACCCGAGTTCAGCGAATGTTCGCTTCATGCCTTCCCCCAACTTAGGTGCAAGCGCCAGACTGACAATGCAATTCGGCGGTACTTTCACTTCTCTCGCCCCGTCCCGGTCGATAGCCTTGCCGCGCATGACGACGCTTTCTCTCGAACGAGTCGACGAATTGCTGGACGGAGCCCGCCGCGCAAAAATTCTTACCGTAGGGGATTTGATGCTGGATCATTTCCTTTACGGTCGGGTCACCAGGATTTCCCCGGAAGCACCCGTTCCGGTGGTCGAATTCCAACGCGAAACCTTCATGCCCGGCGGGGCGGCCAATGTCGCGCGCAACATCACCGCGCTGGGCGGCCAGACCGTGCTTTTCGGAGCAGTCGGGCGAGATGCCGCTGCGGACCAGTTGCGGGAATTGCTCACCGTGGACCGCGTCAAGTGCAGCGGCCTGCTGGAAATCCCCACCCGACAGACCACCAACAAAATGCGCGTGGTGGCCGGGCAACAGCAGATCACCCGCGTTGACCGTGAGACCCGTGACGAACTCGACGAGAAATCGATCACGAAACTCATTGCCGCCGTGACCAAGGAGTTGCCCAAAGCCGACGCCGTCGTTCTGGGCGACTATGGCAAGGGCGTGATCACCCAACGCATCGTGGACGAACTGAGCGCCGAATGTCGGGCTCAGGGGAAATGGCTGAGTATCGACCCCAAACCCGTACATGCTCTTCAACTCCAGGGAGTTTCGCTGCTAACGCCCAATCGTAAGGAAGCGTTTGAACTGGCGGGCATCAGCGACGGCGTACGGGCGGCCAATCCCATCGAGGACCGTGCTCTGCAGCAGGTGGCTGAGACGCTGATGGCCAAGCTTTCTCCGGCGCTCCTTTTGATCACCCTGGGTGAATCGGGAATGCTCCTTTGCCGCCGGGGCGACAAGCCCTTCCACATCCCCACCGTCGCCCAGGAAGTGTTCGACGTCAGCGGCGCGGGAGACACGGTCATCGCCAGTTTCACCCTTGCCGTAGCCGCCGGAGCTTCCCCCGCTGAAGCCGCCATTTTCTCCAACCACGCCGCCGGGGTAGTCGTGGGCAAGCTGGGTACCGCCACCGTCACCCAGGACGAACTTCGGGAAAGTTTCCGTGGGGATGCCAGACACTGATCGATTGATAGATTGTTAGCCGATGAATTCTTCCACCGTCCCTTCACCATCTTCCACAAATGCCCCCACTTCCCGTCGCGCAGTGTTTCTCGACCGGGACGGAACCATCAACGTCGATCGCCACTACCTGAGTGATCCTTCGCAACTGGAGCTTTATCCCGGCATCAGCCCGGCCCTGCGCCGTCTTTCGGACGCCGGCTATGATTTGATCGTGGTGACCAACCAGTCGGGAATCGGGCGCGGCTATTATACCGAGGCGGACATGCACCGGGTTAATGATCTGATGGTCGAATGGCTGGGCGCCGAAGGGGTGCGTCTCACCAAGATCTATTTTTCCCCGGAAGCCCCGGAGCAACCGAGTCGCGGACGCAAGCCCTCGCCCCAATTCCTCTTTGATGCCCGCGATGAATTCGGGATCGACCTCGCCCGCAGTTACATGGTGGGCGACAAGATGATCGACGTGGAAACCGGCTGGAATGCCGGCTGCGCTTCCAGCATCCTGGTCCGCACCGGTTACGGCGCCGAAACCGAGCGTAAAAACGCCGCCCAACTGTCGCGGGCCAAGGTCGTGGATGCCCTTCCCGAAGCGGCGGAGTGGATACTTGGCCAAGGTTAAAACCTGCCTTGCTATTTATCGGCCAGATCCACGCACACCAGTTCCTTGTCGTTCCTCACATACACGCGGCGATTGGCGAAGGCAGGATGGGTCCAGACGACCCCGCGGCCCGGATCCTGATTTACCGGATCCACCAGGTGCGCCCGGCTGATTTCCTCATAACCCTTGGGCGAGAGATGGGCGATGATGAGGTCGCCTTTTTCGCTGAAGAGAAAGAACCGCGATCCGTTTTTTACCGTGAAGCAATTGCCCCAGCGCTCGGACTTTCCGCTGGTCGGCGCGTACGTTTCCCACATCCGCTCCCCGGTGTCAGCCCGGAGGCAGCGGTACTGGCCATAGCTGCACGATCCATAAATATATCCATCCTCGATGAAGGGCGTGCTCATGGTGCAGTTGAGGTGCGTGGTGTTGCGCTCGCTCATTTTTTCCGTGCGCCAATCCATGACCGGAGCGTCCTTGCCCGCCTCAAAGCGCAGCATCATCGAGCCGTTGTAAAAACAGGTCAGGAAAAGCTGGTCGCCCACCTTGCGGGGTGTGGCAATGGACATGCCGTAGTTCAGTTTCCAGGGCTCGGTCCACAATACCTTGCCAGTTTCCGGGTCAAGGCCGTTCACCGCTTCGGCGTGCCAGAGAATCAATTGCCGACGGCCGCCGAATTCATAGATCGTCGGCGGACAATACCCTGGTTCCCGTGCTGATAGGGCGCGCCACAACTCCTTCCCGGTGTCTTTGTCGAACGCCACCGCCACGGTCCCCTCCCCGCCCACCAGGCATATCAGCTTTTGGCCATCGATCAACGGATTGGCCGACACGCCCCAGGTCGGGATCTTCAATCCGTAGTCCGTTTTGAAATCGTGCGCCCAGAGGACGTGTCCGTTGGTGGCGTTGAGGCAGGTGAGATTGCCCATCGTGCCCACCGCATAGACCCGTCCGCCAGAGACCAACGGGGTGGCCCGTGGACCCGCCGAATAACTGACATCGTAGGGACAGTCGTATTCGTGCTTCCAAAGCAGGTGCCCGTCGGCTTCATCAAAGCACAGGACACGTTCATTTCCCGGAATGCGGGTGGCGTCAAACGGACTCTTGGGCTTGGGCGCGTCGGTCGGCACCAATCGATCCATGACGAACACCCTGCCGCCCGTGACCGACGGCCCCGAATA
>DATJII010000018.1:0-26976 GCA_035493435.1 Candidatus Limnocylindria bacterium
AGAACATCCTGATCGGCGTGGATGGCGACCTCGGTTCGGGCGGGGTGGTCCTGTTTCCCGACTGGGCCGGCAGCACCAACCACCACCACCTCCTCGGGCTGATCGGCAAGGATGCGATATTATATCTGTGCGACCGGGAGAACATGGGCGGCTATAATTCCTTCAACGACTCGCAGATCGTCCAGACCCTGCCTGGCGTGGCGGCTTCGCTCAGCACACCGGCGTTGTTCAACGGACGGCTTTACCACTCCGGATTGAATGCGCCGGTGAAGGCCTATGCGGTTTCCAACGCAAAGGTGACGGCCGCCCCCACTTCCCAAAGCTTCACCCCCATTGGATCCCCCGGTGCGATACCCACGGTTTCAGCCAATGGCACCACGGACGGAATCGTCTGGGTCATCCAAACCGATGCCTTTTACTATGGCGGCCCCGCGATCCTTCGGGCATTGGACGCCTCGGATCTCTCGCGGGAAATCTATAATAGCGCGATGTCCGGGGCTCGTGACCGGTTGCCCGTGGGCATGAAATTCTCGGTGCCAGTCGTGGCCAACGGTAAGGTCTATGTCGGTACCGGCGGCGGATTGGTCGTTTTCGGCCTGCTCAGCGGGACCGCCGTCTATCCGCCCACGATCGCCATCGACCCATCGTCGAACATCATCCTATCCGGTGTCGTGGGCGGCACCTATGCGATCCAGTACACCACCGAGCTCAACGGCACGGACACAACCTGGACCACGCTGACGTCGGTCACCCTTACGAATAGCAGCGAGACCGTCAACGATCCCAATATCCATTCCAATTCCGTGCGTTTCTATCGGGCGGTGGTGGGATACGGGGCCAATTGAATAGAGATATTTTTCGGCTTGATTGGCCTATAGGGCCGGCCGGAGCGTGTTGCCGTAAACAACGCGACAGCGCGTGGAGTGCGGCTGCGAAGTCCGCGAAGCTGCCGCTTTGGGAGGGGTACCGTCCCGCCAACCGACAATCCCTGAAGGGGTTTTCGCTCCAGCTTCTTTGTCGCGTTTTTAGAATGAGGCAAACCACACACGCACAGCAAAAAGCTTGCTGGCTGAATCAACTCGACAAAACGCCATAACGGTCGGTCCGATGCAACTAATGGGAGACACTTCAATCGAACACACTCCAGTTCGAGTCGCAGCCCCTTTTTAGCTATTTTGCGCGCGAGGCAACACCACTCCCACAGCGGTAGCTCCGCCAAGCCTTCGCAACCGCGCTCCAAGCGCTTCGCGACTCTTTAAGTGGTCAGCCTTACCTATACCCCCAGCGCCGCCACCGCGGCCTCCAGGCTCGTGGGATCGGAGATGCTCACAACCTTGGCCGTCTTATCGATTCGCTTCATGAAACCCGCCAGCGCCGCGTCCGGGCCCAACTCGATAAACCGGGTGAAACCCTGGGCCAACAGATAGCGCATCGATTCTTCCCAGCGGACCGACGAGGTCACTTGCCGGACCAAAGTCGCGGGAATCTCCGTCACTGATGCGTAAGGAGCCGCCGTCACATTGGCGACAACGGGTACCCGGGGAGACGAAAGAGCGGTCCGTCCCAATTCGGCGGCCAGCTTAGGCTGGGCACTTTCCATCAAGGGCGAATGGTAGGCACCCGCCACCGCCAAAGGAATCGCCTTCTTGGCGCCCTTGGCTTTCGCAGCCTCGACGGCGGCTGGGATGCGATCCAGTTCGCCGGAGATAACGATCTGGCCCGGGCAATTGAGGTTGGCCAGCGTGACGCCGGTGGCCTCGCATACTTCGCGAGTGGGAGACTCATCGAGGCCGATGACTGCCGCCATACCACCACGAGTCAAATCGCAAGCCTCCTGCATAAACCGGCCACGAGCGCGCACCAAGCGCAAGCCGTCCTCGAAACTCATCGCACCGGCCGCAGCGAGAGCTGTGAATTCACCCAACGACAACCCGGCGGTCGCCTGAAATTCCAGCCCGGGGAGGCGTTCCCGCAAAAGGGTAAACGCCACCCAGCTCGTCAGGAAGATCGCCGGCTGTGCGTTCTCCGTGCGGGTCAGCTCCACTTCCGGCCCCGAAAAACAGTACTCCGACAGCTTCACCCCCAGTAAACGATCGGCTTCGTCAAATAGCTGGCGGGCAACGGGGGAAGCCTCGGCAAAGGCTTTGCCCATGCCGATTTTCTGCGCTCCTTGTCCCGAGAATAACAACGCGGTCTTGCTCATCGAAAAGACGAGTCAATCACAACTGGGGCCACTAGGAAAAGGGACTTTTTGAATGGGTGATCCCAGCGAGCCAGGTAACACCTTGACGAAAGACGCAAAGGGAGAGCTTTCTGATGACCTTCTATTGAGGAGCGCCAAGGCCTGTTATAGCTGTCGCGGTTAGTGCGACTTGCACGTCCCTTCAGGGCACAGTGCACAATGCAGGTAACGTTACTGCAGAACTCGGAAACACCTTGATCGGCGCGTTTCTCTCTCGAATACGCCCACTAAAAAGCAAGCCGCCCGCCCCAGCGAAAGCCAAGGCGAGCGGCACAACCCAGAACCAACCAACAGAGCTAACGCAGCCCAGCGTTAGCAATTGTTACTTCTGCATAATCCATGCCAAACAAAGATGAGAAATTCGGCCCGACGGTCCCACTAGTTTAGCGAATTGGTCCGCCACTGCGGAGTCGTCGCCCAGAGATTGATCGGGCTCAAGGACTTCCGATAGCGAAGATAACGGGCACTACCATCGATCATGGCGTAATCCGATCCACCGGAGGGCCCACCGCCTTTGTCCGTGCGGACCATGCTGTTATGAACGGCGTGGTTCAAAATATCGGTATCGTTACCGAGGGTGCCCTCATAAACGTCCATGTAAAAATGATTTACCGCGTACAGTTTCTCACCGAAGTGAATCGTCTCGGATGGCTCGGTAATGTTGGCCTCGTTCATGGCTTTTCCCACGATTCCATCCATGCTGAAAGTCTGTCCTGCTGCCGCCATCTGTTGCTGGAAATAGTCGTTCCAACCATTGATGATGTAGGTTCGGTTCGCGGAATCACCCGGGTAATTCGTCGGGGAACTCCCGCTCACCGGGTGGTTCTTTCCGTCCGGTCCAATGTCGCTCGGACAGACCAACAATTTCACGTCACGATAGCTCGCGCGCAATCGCTCCGGCCACCGATTCTGCAGACTCCGATCGGGAAAAAATCCAGAGCTCTCACCCGCGTACATAACCCCGGCCAGGCCCAACTGCCGGATGTTATTAACACAGCCGATGCGGCGGGCTGCCTCCTTGGCCCGCGCCAAACTAGGAAGAAGCATTCCCGCGAGAATCGCGATGATCGCGATCACCACCAGTAGCTCAATCAGCGTGAATCCAGACCGGATTTCCACCCGTTTAAACATCGTTTTCAATTTCATGCGGCTTCCTTTTCGAAATCTTTGCTGACGTTATTCGAATGACCCTGCCCGGAGCGGCGTCCCCCCTCTTAACTGCATGGATCGTCGAAGCTGGTCACTCTTAATTCTGCTCTGCGTCCTCGGGGGCGCCTACGCGTTCGGGTTCTCGGACTGGTTTGCCCGAAAGGCTATTCACGTGAGTATTTCCTATCGTCCTCCGTCGCCCGGAATGGTGGCGGAAACCATACCGATGGTTTTCGGCTTGGATGAGGACTACGCACTCACACAGATCAAGGTCAGCGAATTGCCGGGTGGTGACACCAACGCTCCGGGGACACCTACTTGGTCCATCACCGGCAAGAGCAGTGGCGAGGTGGTGCGTGGATTTTATTATGGTGAGGACATCAAAGGCTTGGCGCCGGTCGCAGGACTGCCCGCCCCTCATCCGCTTAAACCGGGCGCCACCTATCGTTTGGATGTCGCAGCAGGAAAAACCCGGGGGACCGCCTTCTTTAGTGCCCGGGCTCCAGATGCTCCCCAGTAAAAATAAAGGGGGACGGCGCAAGAGGGGTCCCATCCCTTCACCAAAGCCCACCTCTCAACGGCGTTGTAAGTGTTTGATGGACTGGCACAGGCGGGGATTATTTTTTCTCAAACACCAGGACCGGTTCGTTGTCAAACCGGATTCCATTGCCCTGTTTCTGGGGGCGTGGTAGGTTGAAAGTTATCTGTATTTTCGCCCAGCGGCGAAGATACGATGACAAGTACGTTTCGTTTAATGAAGACAACCTCAGTTCGCCCATTCTGGCTGGCCATCGCGCTGGCTGGATTGACCCTTGGATCACGCGCCGACCTTACCAACGTCCCTCCGGATCTCGGCCTTACCGCGCCTCCGCCCATCACCTCCGCCACGGCCGTCACCAACGCGACGACCACTACCGCTCCGGCGAAAGCCAAAGCCAAGAAGGTAGTCAAGCCGACCCCCGCCAAGTTGCCGGGTGCCTTCTCTGGAAATGTCGCCGCCGTGAACACCAATGCGATGACGATTTCCTTGGATGGGCCTTTCCCGCCCCGGGTGCTCACCATGGGTTCCCAAAGCCATCTCTTTCGCAAGAACAAGCCCTTGACCCTCGGCCAGGTCGTGGTCGGCGATCATGTCGTCGGCAACGTCCACAAGAATGCCAAAGGCGTCGAGACGATCATCAACGCCAACTTCAGCGACAAGAAAGCTTCTGCGGAAACGAAACCCACTGGGGTCAAGCCAACCGGCGTCAAGCCTGCTGCCAAAAAACCGGCGAAGAAACCCGCCGTAGTGCCGACCGCCCAGCCTGTGCCGGAAGCTCCCGCCAAGTAATCGACCGACAAATAAGCGGGTTCACACTTTTACCTTTTTTTCGCAGACGCCCACCCCTCCGGTGGGTGTTTTGCTTTGGGCCACGATCGACTCTCCCCAAGGGCAACGCCGGGAGCGCGAGATTGGAAACCGTGGGTGACTTTTCCTCTTCACGCCCGCCGAGTTGCTGCCACAGTGAAGCCCGTAACCGAGAACAGGATTGTTATGGGACTGATAGATTACCTTAAGACGCAGTTTCTAGAGATCATCCAATGGGAGGACGATTCACGCGACACCCTTAGCTGGCGGTTTCCCGACCAGGACAAGGAGATCAAGCACGGTGCCCAATTGATCGTCCGCGAATCCCAAGCCGCCCAGTTCCTGTATCTCGGGCAATTCGGGGATACCTTCGGCCCGGGCAAACATACCCTCGTCACGGACAACATCCCGGTTCTAAGTACGCTGAAGGGATGGAAATACGGCCTGGAATCGCCCTTCAAGGCCGACGTCTATTTCGTCAATACGCGCCTCTTCACCGGCATCAAATGGGGAACCCAGAATCCCTTGATGCTCCGGGACCCGGACTTCGGCATCGTCCGCGTTCGCGCCTTCGGCACCTACGAGTTCAAGGTCACCGACGTCAAAACCTTCCTGCGTGAGGTCGCCGGAACGGACGCCCATTTCCGGCTGGACGAGTTCCAGGACACGATGCGGTCCCGCCTGGTGAGCGCGTTTACCGACGCTCTCGCGAAGTCCAAGGTGCCCGTCCTGGAACTGGCAACGCGTTACACCGAGTTGGGTGAAGCCTTGTTGCCCGTGCTGAATCCCATCCTGGCCGAGAAATACGGCCTGCAATTGGGCAGCTTCATTGTCGAAAACGTAAGCGTTCCGCCCGAGGTGGAGCAGGCCATCGACAAACGGTCCAGCATGGCCGCGATTGGCAATCTAAACGACTATGTGAAGCTCAAAATGGCCGAAGGCATCGGCAAAGGCGAAGGTGGCGGATTTGCCGGCCAAGCGGCGCAATTCGCCATGGGGATCGCCATGGCCAACCAGCTGAGCAATCAAGCGGGCGGCATTCTTGGTTCCCAAGCAACTCCTGCGGCTGCAGCCACCCCGCCCCCACTTCCGGCTTCCGCACCCGCCACGGCAGGACCTGAACTCTTGACCCCGGCCGACGTGGCCAAGGTGTTGAACGTGGGTGAGTCGGACATCATTGCCGCCCTTACCGACGGTTCGCTCAAGGGCAAGCGCATCGGAACCCAATGGCGGATCACCCGCGGCGCCTTGGATGAGTTCCTCAAAGGCTGATTCTTTGCTCGCCATGCTCTCCGCAACTTTTAGCCGGACTCAGGCAGTCGAATCAGTCGTCCTTCTCAACTGCCTGAGTCTGGCTTAGGTTCGGAGGGCATGAGCACACCGACGGTCTACCAGCTTCCGCATAGTCCTTTTTGCCTGCCGGTAACCCGGGCGCTTGAAGCGTTCGGGGTGGCGCATCAGGTCAAGAACATCCCCAATTCCGACCGGGAAGAGATCATCCTCCTGACCGGAGGCCGCTATTATCAGGTCCCGGTCCTGATGCATCGCGAAGAGATCGTCTTCGATGGCTCCGGCGGCGGACGTGATGGACAGGATGTTCCCCGGTACGTGGATCGGGTTTGGGGTCAAGGCCGCCTGTTTCCTTCGCGCTTGGAAGGCCTCCAAGAAATCCTCCTCAACCACCTCGAAAACGAAGTGGAACTCGTGACCTTCAAACTGGCCGACATCCACTACGTTCCAGGTATTAACGACATCGTGGAACGGACCCTGGTGGTGCGGCACAAAGAACGGCGTTTCGGTCGCGGGTGCCTCACCGTCTGGAGCAATTCCCGCGATCAACTCTGGGCCCAGGCGATCGACCTGCTGCGCCCCTATGATCGCATGGCCGAAAACAGCCCGTTCCTGCTGGGTTCCACACCCGTTTACACCGACTTCGCGCTCTACGGCCTGCTCGCCAATCTGGCCTATAACAATTGGAATCCCCTGCCACCGTTGCCTCACCTGCAGGCCTGGTACGAGAGGATTTTGCGATACCGGGTGGACGCGTAGGAAAAGTTCCCCTTGCCACGGTGAACCGCCCCGCGCCAACGTCAGCGCAGTGAATCGCATTGAAGAACGTTTTGCCGCGCTCGCGGCCGCGGGGAAGAAGGGCTTGGTGGTGTACATCGGCGCGGGGGATCCTCATCTGGAGGCCACCCGGCAGCTCACCATAGAGTTCGATCGCGCGGGTGCGGACGTCGTCGAACTCGGCATTCCATTCAGTGATCCACTCGCGGATGGTATGGTCAACCAACTGGCCGCCCAACGCGGACTCGCCAGCGGCACCACCCCCCCGAAAGTCCTGGATACGATCCGGGCGATCCGCGCCGATTCGCAGGTGCCGATTGTCCTCTACGTATATTATAATCTAATCCACCGCGTCGGCATGGACACTTTCCTGGCCCGTTGCGTGTCGGCTGGTGTGGACGGATTGCTCGTGCTCGACCTGCCCCCGGAGGAAGCGGATACTTATGAGGACCGGATGAAGCAGGCCGGCCTGTGCGCCATCTGGCTGGTCGCCCCCACCACTCCCGAGGAACGCGTCGAGCTCATTGTCAAACGCGGCAGTGGATTCATCTATTATGTTTCCCGCGAAGGCGTCACCGGCATGCAATCGAAGGTCAGCGACACCATCGGTGCCATGACCGCAAAGATCCGGGCGCACACCCACCTTCCGATCGCGGTGGGCTTTGGTGTTTCAAACCCCGACCAGGCGCGCGCGGTGGCGGCTTCCGCGGATGCCGCCGTTGTCGGCAGCGCCATCGTGGATCGTATAGCCAAGGGCGGCAACTCGCCCGATCTGGTCAAAAACGTGGCCGAATTCGTCCGCAGCCTGGCCGAGGCGGTGCATGGCGAAAAATGACTCCAATTATATAATAAACTAAAACCACGCGGCGACGCAACCAAACGCTTGCCGTCTTGGAGTGCGGTGGCAAGCAACGCGCGACACCGCTTTGGCCCGTCGGCGCGTGGAAGTCCCGGAATTTTCGGTTAGAAACCTCGCCTGGCATCACGCGAAGCGCAAGGAGTGCGGCTGTGAAGTCCGCGAGGCTGCCGCTTTGGCATCCAAAATGGTCTGTGCCTTCTCTAAAATACCAAGCTGAAATCGCCCAGCCCCTCTTTCCTACCGTCGCCACCAGCTCTTGCCGCGTCCGGGCGCGGAGGCCGGAGCCTCAGCCACCGCCAGCACCTGGCCCTTGCCGGTGAACTGACGCACCAACAACTGGCTCCGGGCGGCGGTCAGGGCCATGATAAACTCATCGTAGCTGCCAAAGCGCTCCTTGGGATTCTTGGCCATGGCCTTGGTGAGGGCATCGCTCGTGGGAGCAGTGACGGACGGGAGCAGTTGATTTGCCGGACGAAGGGCTGTGTGAACTTGTGCCGCCACAACTTCCTCAACAGTGGGCGCCTCGAAAGGAACGTGGCCGGTCAATGCATGATAGAGCGTGCCCGCGAGGCTATAAAGATCGCAATGGAAGGTATCCCCCTCCTGCCGCACGCGCTCCGGTGCGATATAATACGGGGTGCCGTAAATGGGGGCATAGGCGTCCGTCTCCGCATCGGCTTTGCGGGCGAGGCCAAAATCGACCACCTTCGGTTCCCCTTCGGCATTGAAGAGGATGTTGCCCGGCTTGATGTCCAAATGCAGGAGACCGTGGTTCAGCGCGCACTGCAGGGCACTCGCCACCTTGATGCCGATGTCGAGCACGTCCAGTTCCGGAAGCTGGGCTTCGGCGTCAATACGGGAATCCAGACTGCCGGAATCGGCGAGTTCCATCGCCAGGTACCGTTTACCCTCGTGCTCGTCGAAGGTATAGATATGGATGATGTTGGTGTGGTTAAGCGCGGCGCAGGCCCGGGCTTCCACGGCAAAGGCATTGACCGCCTCCTCGCTGTCTGCGAGTTCCTGCTTCATCAGCTTGATCGCCACCTCGCGGCCGAGCGCTGTGTCCCACGCGCGATAAACGGTGCCCATCCCCCCGCTGGCAATCTCCGAACGCAATTCGAATTGCCGCAGCATCATCGGCATCATCACCGGATGATTGCACTTCGTGCAGGCCGTCGTCTCGAGCGGTCCAAGGTCGCCCGGGATGAACTGCTTTGCCCCACAAGTAGGGCAAGTTACCATTCTCAGTGCTTTTCGCTGTGACTCCATGGCAATGCTGTCCGCACCAATGTAGTTCGAACCCCGCGCTCGACAAGCATGGTCTTCGGAAGTGCGAATTTCTTCACGAAGAGACGCTCCGCCCCGGAAGCCCCACCACCACACGAGAGGCTTGGTGGTTTGCCTCGCAAAGGGTAGGCTCGACCGGACATGAAGAACGCACCCGGCACGGTGTACTTGGTTGGCGCAGGCCCCGGCGACGCAGGTCTTTTGACCTTGCGGGCGGCGGAATTGTTGGGGCGAGCCGATGTCGTTGTCTATGACGCCTTGGTGAGCCCGGAGATTATGCGCCTGGCACCGGCTGGCGCCGAGCGCATTTACGCGGGCAAACGAGCCGCCCAGCACGCAATTCCGCAAGCGGACTTGAACCTCCTGTTGGTTGAGAAAGCGCAAGCAGGCAAGACCGTGGTCCGGCTCAAGGGCGGCGACCCCTACGTCTTCGGTCGCGGCGGAGAAGAAGCGCAGGAACTCGCCAGTGCGGGCGTGCCTTTCGAGGTGGTTCCAGGCATCTCATCCGTGGTGGCGGGTCCGAATTATGCGGGGATTCCCCTGACCCATCGCGATTTTTGCTCCAGCTTTACCGTCCTTACCGGCCATGAAGATCCGACCAAGCCCGGGACCGCCCTTGACTATGAGTTGCTCGCTAAATTGCCGGGAACCAAAGTGGTCCTGATGGGCGTGGAGCGGATTCGAATCATCAGTCAGGAATTGGTCCGGCACGGTCTCGATCCAAAGACTCCGGCAGCGATGATTCGCTGGGCGACCACCGGCCGCCAGCAGACTTTGGTCGCCACGATCGCGACGATTGCGGACGAAGCCGAGAAAGCGAATTTTGCCGCCCCTGCCCTGACGATTATCGGTGGCGTCGTCGGCCTGCGGGAGGAGTTGAATTGGTTTGAGAAACGAAAGCTCTTTGGCCGCCGGATCGTCGTGACCCGAACTCGGGAGCAAGCCAGCCAACTCAGCCAGCAACTCTCTGAATTGGGCGCGGACGTTCTGGAAATTCCCACCATCAAGATCACTGCGCCCCAAAACCTGATGCCGTTGGTGGAATCGATCACCGGCTTGGGCGAATATGATTGGCTGATCTTCACCAGCCCCAACGGCGTCACCGCATTCTTCGACTACTTCTTCAAGGCCTACACCGACCTCCGCGAGATCGGGCCCATCCGCATCGCAGCCGTTGGCCCCACGACTGCCGCCAAGATCAAGGAATTCCACTTGACCGTGGATGCCGTTCCCCAGCGCTATGTTGCGACCGAAGTCATCAGCGCCATCGCCGCTGCGGAAACACTTGAAAACCTCCGCTGCCTGCTGGTGAGGGCCGAAGTCGCCAATGCCGATTTACCCCGCCTGTTGGAGGAAAAAGGCGCGATAGTGGACGATGTCGCGTGCTACCGAACCATAAAGGAGACCGAAGACCTCGACGGCAGTAGTGCCCGCTTGGAGGAATCCGGGGCCGACTGGATCACCTTTACCAGCAGTAGCACCGTGGAGAACTTCCACGCCCGCTTCGACTTGCCAGCGTTACTGGGACGTTTTCCCCAGATGAAAACCGTGAGCATCGGCCCCGAAACCACGAAGGCGCTGGTGACGTTGGGGCTCACCCCCACCGTGGAAGCCAAGGAACATAATATTCCGGGCTTGATCCAGGCCTTGGTAAAGGCGGAGACCACCCGCAAGCGCTGATCGTGCTTACGACAGGCCGAGCCAGCCGATGGCCGCACGGATCCACAGCGGAATAGTCACCAATCCCACAAACGAGGTGCCAATCACGATTCGCACCGCCGTTGCCGGATGACCGCCATACTGGCGTGCCATGACCACCGGAAAGACAGCGGCGGGCATGGCCGCCTCGATCGCCAGGACCCGGCGTAACTCAATGGATACCGGGAGCCATTTGGCCATGGCCAACAGGACCACGGGAATCAATCCCAGCCGAAGCAGGCTTGCCCAAGCCACCACCCTGATGGTCTGGCTGGACCGAAATTCGCGCGATTGATCGGCCATGGTGGCCCCACTCAGCACCAGCCCCAAGGGGAAGGCACACTTGCCCAGCATCGAAATGGAGGTCAGCAACGAATGAGGCATAACCTCTTGGGCACGCACCCCATTGAGTGCCAAGGCGGTCAAAATCGAAAGGATCGGGGCGTTTAGCAGCCGACGCCACGCTTTGAATCCGCCTACATGCCCCAGAGTGATCAAACCCAGGCTCCACATCGCAATATCAACACCCAGGTTGTGGACGAAAAGGACCCCAGTCGTTTCCTCCGGAAAGAGCTGCAAAATCAGTGGAAACGGAACATAGCCGTAATTCTGCAATCCCGCCACCAACGCAAACGTGCGTTGTTCCGCATCGGATTTCAGTCCGATCCGGCGTCTAAAGACCCAGCAAAGACCAATCCCGACGGCGATTCCCAAAAATCCCATCACGGGAGGAACCAGGAGATTCTCGGGCCGCTTGAGTGCGTCGTTGTTGAGAACGCGGTCAAAAATCAGGCAGGGAGTCAGGACATTGACCACCACGCGAATCAGGCTTTCATCTGCCTCCTGCGTGAGCCACTCAACCTTCCGCAGAATCACGCCGACGCCCGCCAATATAAATACTGGAAGGACCGATTCGAAAACCTGCAATAGCGTTAGGCTGGGCATGAGGGGCAGGCAGGTTTCCTGGCGGTCGAACTCTTCGAATGAAGAGCTATTTCCGCAGGACTTTTCTGGTGGCAGCCATCAGTAATTCGATGTCCGGCTGCGCTTCCGTACGGCTCTCGGCATCCATGCGGTCGATGAAAAGGACGCCGTTCAAGTGGTCCACCTCATGCTGGATCGCCCGGGCCAGCAGGCCGCCTGCCTTGAAGCGGTATTCCTCCCCTTGCTCGTTCCGGGCCGAAACTTCGACCTCGCCGGGGCGTTCAACGTCGCCGTAAATCTCCGGAAAACTGAGGCATCCCTCAGGACCTTTGACCTTCTCCCCGGTGGGTCGAATGACTGGATCAATGAGCACCAAGGGCATGAAGGCATCCACACTGGCTTCGGCGCCGTCTAGCCACAATTGGGAAGGCCGATCCTTCACCCCGCGCACATCAACTACCGCCAACTGGATGGCCCTGCCCACCTGTTGCGCCGCCAAGCCCACCCCCCGAGCATCCGCCATGGTGTCCAGCATTAGGGCGACGAAATCGCGAATTTCGTCAGTAACCGGACCCACCCGCTCGCCCTTGCGGCGCAAGACCGGATCCCCGTATTTCACTATCGGCAAGGCCATCGAGCGAAAACAAATAGCGGGTTTTCGGGAAAGGTAAAGAACGGGGAATGGAGGCCAATGGAAGCGGGTTACCTCCCCCATCAATACCTCGGCAACGAAGGATCGACTTCCAAACTCCACCGATCAATACCACCCGTAAGGTTCGCCACGTTCTTAAATCCGTGCTCGAGCAGGATCGCGGCTCCGTGCGCACTTCGAATACCGTGATGGCAATACACCACCACTTCTTCGTTCGCCCACGAACTCAATTCGGCCACGCGATCTTCCAACTCACCCAGTGGGATGAGCGTCGCGTGGGGCAACGTCACGAAGGCGTTCTCATCGGTTTCTCGCACATCGAGCAAACGAAGCGGCACACCCGCCTTCAGCTTCTCGTCCGCTTGGCGGGGGGAAATAGCTTTCATTGATTCAAACCTGCGAGATATCGCTCAGCGTCAATGGCTGCCATGCAACCCATGCCAGCCGCCGTAATCGCCTGTCGATAAACATGATCGGCACAATCGCCTGCCACGAACACCCCGGGAATCTTGGTGGCCGATCCCTGGGTGGTGAGGAAATACCCGTTTTCATCCAAAGGCAGCACATCCTTGAACAACTGGGTATTGGGCAAGTGACCAACAGCCACAAATACGCCCGCACACGGGAGCAATTCTTCCGTTGAGGTCTGCAGATTCTTCAACCGCACTCCGGTGACTTTACCGAGCGCCGGGTCGAGCACTTCGGTGACCACAGTGTTCCACACGGGCTTGATCTTTGGATTGGCCAGCGTGCGCTCCGCCATGATCCGCGAGGCCCGCAAACTGTCGCGGCGATGAATGAGATAAACGGTGGAGGCAAACCGAGTCAGGTACATCGCTTCTTCGCACGCCGAATCGCCACCGCCGACCACCACCAGCGGTTGGTTCCGGAACATGGGCAAGGCGCCATCGCAGGTCGCGCAGTAGGTGACCCCCTTCTTTTCGAGAATCTCTTCACCTGGCACCCCCAGATGCCGGTGTCCCGCGCCCGTGGCGACGATCAGGGATTCGGTTTCCACGGGCTCGCCGTCGATCACCAATTTGATGGGGCGGGCCGAGAGGTCGACTGAATCGACCGTCGCAAAACGCACCTTGGCGCCGAATTTCTCTGCCTGCTGCTGCATCCGGGTCATTAGCTCATAGCCGTCGATACCTTCCGGAAATCCAGGGAAATTCTCCACAATGCTGGTCGTGGTGAGCAGACCGCCTGGCATCGTGCCCGACAAGACCAGCGGCTCCAGATTGGCACGTGCAGTGTAAACAGCCGCGGTCAGCCCCGCGCATCCGGTCCCAATAATCACAACCTTTTCCATAAAGCGGGCCGCAAGGTAAGTGGACTCGCCCAGGACCGCAAACCCGTACTGTGGTCCGGACTGCGCAATCGATATTTTTGCCGCGGACGAACCCTGCCGAACAATTTGTAAGGCGACGCGCCTTGCCACGACCTCCTTTTGGGCGAGATTGCTGCCCGGTGTGAATCGGCGAAGAGGGCGCGAGGACCTGCGATTGAATGCCTCGTGCCGTCCATGCTTCTCACTGGATGGCGAAATTGCACCGATATCCCAATGAAACGCATCCTAATGCTGGCGTTCGCGCCATTTTTGTTCCTAGCTCTGTGTATGGCTGAATCGAACCAATCCGGCGACGCCGCCAAACCGGCGCCGATGCCGAAAGTCCCCGAAGGTGCCGAAGTGATCACTCTCGGAGCCGGCTGTTTCTGGTGCACAGAAGCGGTGTATCAACAAATCCCCGGCGTCCTCTCGGTGACCTCCGGCTACATGGGCGGTAAAACCAAGAATCCCACCTACGAACAGATATGCACGGGCACGACAGGCCACGCCGAAGTAGTCCAAGTCGTTTTTGATCCCAAGAAGACCACACTCGACACGGTGCTCCAGAAATTTTGGCATGTGCACGACCCCACTTCGCTGAATCGCCAAGGCAACGATGTGGGCACCCAATATCGGTCTGGCATCTATTACCAAACCGACGCCCAACGGGAGATCGCCGAGAAATCCAAACGGGAGGCGGGTAAGGAATTCACCAAGGACATTGTCACCGAAATCGTGAAGGCGACCGAATTTTATCCCGCGGAGAACTATCACCAGAATTACTATTCGCTGAACAAGAACCGGAATCCGTATTGCCAATACGTCATCGCGCCGAAACTCAAGAAGGCTGGCCTGAAAGAGTAGTGGCGCAGTTGGCAATGGACGCGAGAAGAGATATACTGCGGGACATGAAAGTCTGGCTACTTTTCCTGGGCATTATGGCCGCCGCGTTGCCGCTGGGTGCGGCCATCAAGACGGAGGTTGTCGAGTACCGTGACGGTGACACGGTACTGGAAGGCTACCTCGCCTATGACGATTCCAAGACTGCCGCCAAGCCCGGGGTCTTGGTCGTCCACCAGTGGATGGGCCTCACCGCCTATGAAAAGAAGCGCTGCGAAATGCTCGCGGAAATGGGCTATGTGGCCTTCGCCGCCGATATCTATGGCAAGGGCATCCGCCCGGGCAGCCCTGGTGAAGCCGGGCCGCTGGCCGGCAAATACAAAGGCGACCTGCCCCTGCTCCGCCGTCGGGTCAATCTCGCCTTGTCTGTCTTGAAAGGCTCCAAGGGTTGCGACGCTGCCAAAACTGCCGCGATCGGTTATTGTTTCGGAGGTACTACCGTCTTGGAACTGGCCCGCAGTGGTGCGGACCTCGCCGGGGTGGTGAGTTTTCATGGAGCGCTGGGCACGAGCCAGCCCGCCCAGGCCAAGACGGTCCACGCACAGATTCTGGCCTTGCACGGCGCTGACGACCCCTTCGTCCCCGCCGAAGAGGTCGCCCGCTTCCAGAAGGAAATGAAGGAAGCCCAATGCGACTGGCAATTTGTCGCCTATAGCGGTGCGGTACACGCCTTCACCCAATGGGGCGCCGGCGACGACAATTCCAAGGGAGCCGCCTATAATAAGAAAGCCGACCTCCGCTCCTGGAAGGAAATGGAAAACTTCCTCGCCGAGATATTCCGGTAGGGGCAGCGGAGGGGATTATATTATAAATTGCTTTTCGCGCAGGACGCGCCTCGCGAGAATTCCGTCGACGGTCGAAACAAGCGATACCACCCGGGAAATGACTCACTCGGAGGCGCCGGGAAGAAAGGAAATTGGGACCACGAAACACACCCAAAACACGAAAGTATTCTCTCCCGAGGGCTCCCGGCTTCTCTGTTCCCTTTTCGTGTTTTGGGTGTGTTTCGTGGTCAATCCTCTCCTCGTCTCCGCGTGCGATTTTCGTCCTGAGACGTTGGCCTATCGGCGCGTCGGCGCGTTGGTTGGATTCGGGATTGGCAACGTATCCGAATGCTTCGTCGCCGGAGCGTGAATGAGCCCGCCACCCAGGACCGGCCCTGCGGATTTGACGTCATTGACCGAATCGGTCCGCCACGTGCGCCATCCCCAGACCATCGCCCCGCAAATGGCGAGCGCCAACAACAACGGAAATAGCCAGCTCCAGCGTATCCGGGACAGATGGAGCATCAGGAAATCGACCACCCCGCGACGAATCCCGCTGGCAGAATCCCCCTTGCGCCCGTCGCCGTCCCCCAACTCAGTGTTCAATTGCGCCACCAAGGCATCCGCATCCAGTCGTAGATGGCGGGCATAGGAGCGCAGGAAGCCACGGACATAGGCCACCGCCCCGAACGCATCCCAGAGCCCTTGTTCGAGAGCCCGGATGTGGTCGTTCTTGATGTTGGTGGCGTCAGCCACCTGCTGGATGGTCAGCTTTCGCCGCTCGCGTTCCGCGCGCAATTGATCACCGACGCTGGACATGCGGAAGTCTTACTGCCAATGAGGCCTGTTTCGCAATGTCCGACTTCCGATTGCGTGCCGGTGGCTATCCACCCAAGGCTCCGGCTTTGGTCGGGTCGGCCACCGTGCCCTTGTTGAAGTCGACGTATTCCTCCGTGAGGTCAGCCGCGTAGATGATCGCCGAACCCTCGCCGAGATGCAGGTGGATGTGCAGGTCGAATTCGTCCGGTTGAACCAATTTCCAAAGGGCGGCGTAATCCACCTTGGTGGGCTGCCCCTTCTTGAGGCTCCAAATCACCTTTTTGCTTCCAGGCTCGCTGTAGCCGATATCGACTTGGTCTTCCTTGACCGTCGCCGGGCTATAGCCCAGGGCATCGATGATTCGCCCCCAATTGGGATCGCCCCCATGCCAACTGGTCTTGACCAGGGCGCTATTGGCAACCGCGCGGGCGGCGGAATCCGCCTCGAGATCGCTCTTGGCCCCCTTCAAACGGACCGTCACCACCCGGTGCACACCTTCGCCGTCGCGGACGATTTTCTTTGCGAGTTCCAGACAGACGTGTTGGAGCGCCGCACTAAATTGGAGAAATCCGGCATCCTTTGCCGACGCGATCTTCTTGTTGCCCGCCAGCCCGTTGGCCAGGACCAGAACGGTGTCGTTGGTGCTCATGTCGCCATCCACCGTGATTCGGTTGAAGCTATTGGCGACCGCTTCCTTCAGAGCCACGCGGAGCAATTTTGCATCAATGGCGGCGTCCGTGGTGACAAAGCACAACATCGTCGCGTGGAGCCCCTGCGGCAGAGCCGCCGGACGTGCCCCAGTGGCAGACATGCCCGGTTGGATCATGCCCGCCCCCTTGCAGATTCCACCGATGCGTACAACCTTGCCCCCCAATTTGAACTCAATCCCGATGGTCTTCGGCCGGGAATCGCTCGTCATGATGGCTTCCGCCGCCTGATTCGCATGTTCTTCGGTACTTCCCAATACTTCAGCAGCTGCGGTGATTCCCTTGATGACATTTTCCATCGGCAACACGACGCCGATTCGCCCGGTGGAACCAACCAAGGCGCGTCCCGTGGTCAATCCCAGGGCCGCCTCGGTCATGTCAGTCATTTCCAGCGCGTCCGCCATCCCTTGGCGTCCAGTGCAGGCGTTGGCATTTCCGGAATTAACGACCACCGCTTGGGCCAATCCCTTGGCCACGCGCGCCACACACACTTTGACGGGAGCGGCGCAGACTTGGTTGGTGGTGAACATCCCTGCCACCGTTGCTGGAACTTCGGAAACGATTAGCGCGAGATCGCGTTTTTGTCCCTTGTCCGAGCCTTTTCCCGTACCCAAACGCTTGATGTCACAGAAAACACCGCTGGCCAGAAAGCCCTGCGGCGCGACGATGGAGCCGTCGATGGAATTCCACTTCGATTGCACGACGCGTACAAAGAATCAATGGCCGCCAAATGCAATCAGTAAAATGACGAAATCGACGTCAATTCAAGCAACTGACTTGATTGCGGAGGCGGAATAGCGGCCACTTCTGGACTGCGCATGCCATCTTCCAGCCGCTCACCGTGGAAATGTGCCGTTTTCCTTTTCCTGTTCGCCCTGGCGCTCACCAGCGCTGGGAATTGGATCCTGCCTCTTGTCGACCGGGATGAACCCCGCTTCGCCGAAGCCTCGCGGGAAATGATCGAACGGCATGACTGGATTGTTCCCCATTTCAACGGGGATTACCGGTTCGATAAACCTCCGCTCATCTATTGGTGCCAAGTGGCTTGCTTCCAAGTTCTGGGCCAGAACGAATTTGCCGCGCGACTCCCCAGTGTCGTAGCCACCGCGGCTACGACCGTATTGATATTCCTTTTCGGTCGAAGACTCTATGGCGGTCACGAAGGTTCGTGGGCGGCCATCATGTTCGCCACCTCGCTGCAAACGCTGATCCACGGCCGCCTCGCCGTAGCCGATATGCTCATGGTGGTCTTCGTAACGGCGGCCACGTGGGCGAGTTGGGAATTGATTGCCGCCCGGGACCAACAACCCCACCGCCCCAGTCTCGGATGGTGGTGGATCCTATGGGTGTCCCTCGGGCTCGGCTTCCTGGCGAAGGGGCCCGTGGCTTTCCTGCCGATTCTCGGATTGATAATCTTTCTACGTTGGAATGGTTCCGCTTCTCCCATGACGTCCGCGTCTTGGGCAGCGGGAATCCTCGTTTGCCTGGGGATCATCGCCTTATGGGGAATACCCGCCCTGGTCCAGACGCAAGGTGCCTTCGCCAAGGTAGGACTGGGGCGTCACGTAGTCGGCCGCTCCATCCAACCCTTGGAGGGGCACGGTTTCGGCGGCGTGATCGGATACGTGGCAACCCTGCCGCTGTATCTGGTCACGGTGTTTCTAAGTTTCTGCCCGTGGGTCTTCCTGCTGCCCGGTATAATCCTCGCAGCGTGGCGACGGCGATTGCTGGGTACCCGTGAGAAGTGGCTGCTCTCAATGGTGGCAGCCATCGTTGTTCCTTTCTCGCTCGTAGCCACCAAACTCCCTCACTATATCCTGCCAGCCATGCCCGCCTTGGCCCTTTGGAGCGCCGCGAGTTGGTTCCAGCTCGGCCGGGAGGAATCCCGCCTGCGATCGATGGCACGCGGCATGACGGTGGCCGCCCTATTAATAACGGTGCCGGGATTCATGATCCTCTCGGCCTTTTTTCCAACTCCCCGATTGGCCCAGGCCGTCGAACCGTGGGTTCGTCCGCAAACGGAAATCGGATCCAACGAATATGACGAACCCAGCTTGGTCTGGTATTTTCGCAAAAAGACCCAGGGTTTTCACCGTTCCATGCCCGCACCAGCCCTGAAGCAGTTCATGGCAGAGCCAGGCCCTCGCCTGTGTGTCCTGCCTACCAAGGATGTGGGCCAGGTTTTTGGCACCATACCACCCACCTGGCATTCGAACCGCGTGACGGGTTTGAATCTCGTCCACGGTCGAAAGGTCGATATCACCATACTCATCCGCGATACTGATCCCTAATACTCCACCTTTCTCCCGACATCGCCTTGACCCTGCCCACCTACCCGGCTTTGTTATTCACCTTTCCCTGTCGCACCGATCATGCAGAACCTTTTCTTGGCCTTCCAGGCAACTGCCGCCGCCTTCGACACCACGACTGGCCTCTATTCCGCTGACCGCGAAATCAGCTATCACGAGATCCTTCACGAATCACAACGGGCAGCCCAAGCGCTCCGGGCCGCTGGGGTTCATCCGGGAGATCGTGTGGCACTCTGGCTGCGCAATAGCCCGGAGTTTGTCTATGCCCTTATGGGCATCCTCGCTGCAGACGGTGTCGCAGTGCCGGTCAACTGCTTCCTACGCCCCACGGAAGTGGACCACGTCGTCCAAGATTCCGGCGCCAAGATCGTAATCGCCGAACTCGATCAAAAGGCTGACTTGATCGACGCTGGACTTGGTGACCGAGTTGCGATCCTAACGCCGGACTCCTTTGCCGCCATCAAGGCACCTATCGGTGATTCGCTTCCGCAACGGGGCGAATCCGATTTGGCGGTCTTGATCTATACCAGCGGAACCACCGGCAAGCCGAAGGGTGCCATGCTGACCCACGGCAATCTCCTGCACAATATTGCCTCCTGCCGCGTGATGCTGGAGGTGGATTCGCCTGATCGATTCGTCGTCCTCTTGCCGATGTTCCATAGCTTCATGCTGACGGTCGGAATCCTCCTGCCGCTGCTAACCGGGGCTTCGTTGATCTGTGTTAAGGGTTTGCAATCCCCGCGACAAATCGTGGAGGAGATCATTACCCGCCAAGGAACCATCCTGCCGGCCATGGCGTCCATCTTTCGGGCCCTCGCCCATTTGCCGGCCGGGCTGGAACTTTCTTCGCTGCGGCTGTGCATCAGCGGCGCCGGACCGTTGCCTGCAGAAATCCTGCGCGCCTTTAACGCCCGGCATCCTCGCATCCCTCTCATTGAGGGCTACGGGCTGAGCGAAGCGAGCCCGGTAGTATCCGTGAACCCAGTCAAAGGTCCGTGGCATGCCGGGACGATCGGGATCCCGATCCCCGGAGTGGAGGTTAGTATTCAAGACGAACACGGAAACCATCTGGAGATCGGCGTGGACGGGGAAATCTGCGTCCGGGGTGGCAACGTCATGGTGGGCTATTGGAACGACGCCGCGAAGACCGCAGAAGCCCTGCGCAACGGATGGTTGCTCACCGGAGACATAGGCCATCGTCGTCCCGACGGTTGGTTTGTGGTCACCGATCGCAAAAAGGACATGCTGAAACCCAACGGAATCAACGTGTATCCCCGCGAAATTGAGGAGGTCATCTACCGTTTTCAGGGGATCAAGGAGGCTGCGGTCGTTGGGGAACCCTGCGAACGCCGCGGCGAACGTGCAGTGGCGTTTGTGGCGCTGGATGAAGGCCTGGCGCTCGACGAACCCGCGCTGCAGGCTTATTTAAAGGTGCATCTTGCTGATTACAAGCTACCTAGGCGAATCATTCAGTTACCTTCCCTCCCCAAGAACGGCACTGGAAAAATCGCTAAACCTGCGCTCCGCGAAGCCCTTGCCAAGGGTGTCTCTTGATTTTTGCAAATCATTTGACAGCAATCATTTAAGTGATATTGAAACCGCCCATTAAGATTATTAATTAACAGCCCGGCGGTTGACACCCCTCGCCTCGACAGCCTACCTTGGGCGTGCCAAAAGAATGCGCCGGGTTAACCGCCGCAACCACTGGCTACGTCATGGTCGAAGGATATTGCGTCAAGTGCAAAGCGAAGAAGCCCATCGCCGATGGGGTCGAGGAGACCATGAAGAACGGTCGCAAAGCCGTGAAGGGAAAGTGCCCTACCTGTGGAGCGGTCATGTTCAAGATTCTGGGCAGTAAAGCCACCGCTCCCTTGATTGCTCCCAAGGCAACCGATGATGCCGTGCCGAGCGGCGTCACCTCTCCTCCTGCGCCCGCGACGACTTAACGCCCGGATCTTTCACGTCTGGAAATAATCCAGACGCTGTGTCGCCGTTCTTCCTGTCGGCTTAAACGTTTCGCCTTAACGGCGGCGATAAAGCGCGTGGAGGCTGTTGCCAAATTCGAAATAGTGCCGTCCAAACAGAAGTCGGTATCCCCACACCACTGCTTCACGGAGGGCACCGTTCGACTTGGACCGACGTCCCAGCAGGACTTCCATCTGCTCTTGTCGTTGCATGAATTCCCGTAATTGCCCGGAGCGCAGTGGATCACCAGAAATGCTTACCACTTCCAGTCCTGACTGCTCCCCAAGCTGCCGTAGATTGTCCCGATACCACCTGCTCAAGTGGTGGGGAGGCCATTCGTAGGGCGAAAGGTTCCAGATTGCGTGAACCCCGCAGCCGTTGGGTACCGCTATGCCCAAGTACCCACCAGGAGCCAGCAGTAAGGCCCCTTCACGGAAAAAAGCGGCTGGATCGGGCACGTGCTCCATTACTTCGAAAGCCGTCACCAAGGCAAAACGGCGATCAGGACGGGAGGCAGCATATGCTTCGGCGGTGCAATTCTGGACGTCATGTCCCCGCTTTCGGCAATTCGCCACGGCGGCAGAGTTCAAATCCAGTCCGTGGGTTTGTATTCCCGCCTCCTTCGCGGCATCCAGGAACGCCCCACTGCCGCAACCCAGGTCCATGACCTCCTTGATGCCCTCCTTCTTGGCCAGGGCCAATATCCGCTCGAAACCTGGACAAGTGACGGGATAATAGGTGGGTATCTGGCGTTGCAGGTCTTCGTAAAACGCGGAATTTCCCGGCAAAACGGGATCGAAAAAACGAAAACCGCAACCACGGCACTGGCACAAATCCAGATGCTCAATGCCGGTGAACAACGCCAGTGCTGCTGGCGACAGTTTCACGCCGAGTTGGGCCCACGCCTGCTCGATTTGCTGAGGTTCCAGACTGTCAAGAACTGCAACATTGCTGGTCTGGCAGATAGAGCAGGTCATTTTGTGAGTACCGGACATACGGTGGACAAACCAGATAAACTCGACGGTCGAACCCGTGCACGAATTGCGCGGAAGACTTCACCACAGTACCGAAGTGGGATGGGACGCTGTCAACGTCCCTTGCGAGGAAGTACAAACAAAACGGCCCGCACGAAGGCGGGCCGTCTCATATCAATCACCTAAACCGCTTAGGAAGCAGCCGGTGTTGCAACTGCGGTCGTAACCGGAGTCTCCACCCACTCTAGGATCGCTTCGGGTGAAGCATCACCTTGGCGGAGTCCGAGCCTGACAATACGGGTGTACCCGCCAGCGCGTTCCTTGAAGACCGGGGCAATGCTGTCGAACAGGATATGCACCAGATCTTCATGCTCACGCCATTCGTCGCGCAATTCCTTGCCCTTGGTCTTCGGCGTACCGGCGAACAAGGAGCGGGAATGTTGACGCAAACGGGCGGCGGCCAAGCGGCGGCAGTGGATGTTTTCCGCCACGGCCTTGGCCTTGGCTTTATCATCCGTAGCGATCGCCGCTGCGGCAACGGCGGCTTGCGCCCGCTTGCCCAACGTGACCAGCTTTTCGGCCACCGGCCGGGTCGCCTTGGCTTTCGCCAAGGTCGTCGTGATACGCTTATGCTTGATGAGGCTGCTCACCAAATTGGTGAGCATGGCGTTGCGATGATCGCCATGACGCCCAAATTTTTTATTGCGCTTAAGGTGACGCATAGAAAGTTAGATTACGATTTTCTTAGCTTCCGGCTGCGGCTCAAGCAACACCGGGTCGATGGTCATTCCGAGGGTCAGGCCCAAGGTCGAAAGCTTCTCCTTGATCTCGTTGAGCGACTTCTTACCGAAATTACGGTACTTGAGCATTTCCTGCTCACTCTTCATTGCCAACTGGCCGACCGTCGTAATGTTGGCATTGTTCAAGCAGTTCGCCGCGCGGACACTGAGCTCAATTTCATTGACGCTCATGTTCAGCAACTTGCGTAGCTTGGCCTTCTCGTCGTCCTGAGGTTTCTGCTCCTCTTCGAACTCCACGGCGTTCTTGTCGTAACCGACAAATACGTCCAAGTGATGCTGAAGAATTGCAGAAGCCTGGGTCAGCGCGTCGTCAGGCGAAATTCGTCCGTCCGTCCACACTTCCAAGTTCAGCTTGTCGTAGTCGGTACGTTGTCCAACGCGGGCTTGTTCAACGATGTACCGGACACGGGTAACTGGCGAGAAAATCGCATCGATCGCAATGACCCCAATCGCCTGGTCAGGCTTCTTGTTCTCGTCGCCCGGGCAGAAACCGCGTCCCACCTTGACCTCCAGCTCCATCTCGAACTTCTTTTTCTTGTCGAGCGTGCAGATATGCTGCCCCGGGTTGACAACTTCGATGTTCTGGTTGACCTGGATATCACCCGCAGTGACGTTGCCTTCCTTGTTGACGGACAACAGGAGCATCTGCGGTTCACGGCTATGGGCTTTGAACTTGACCCGCTTGAGGTTCAAAACGATGTCGGTGACGTCTTCAACGACACCTTCCACCGTGGTGAACTCATGCATGGCTCCATCGATCTTGATGGAGGTGATCGCCGCCCCTTCCAAGGAGGACAACAACACGCGCCGCAACGAATTGCCAATAGTATGACCGTAACCCGTTTCAAAGGGTTCGGCGATGAACTTGGCGTAATTTTCTGTCGCGACCGTCTCGTCCTTGACGAGGCGCTTGGGCAACTCAAAACGTCCTAAACGAACTGGCATAGTATTAGTAGATGCAATTGTAAACTGGACGCGGCCAGGTTTTTATCCCCGGCAAGCCGCGCCCCATATAATTGCGATGGCCCGCCGCTGGGCGGCGGAGCCGTTTTACCGGGAATAAAATTCGACAATTGCCTGCTCGTTGGCAATCGGATTGATCTCTTCACGAGTCGGCACCCGCAGGAGTGTCGCTTTGAGGTGCTCGCGATCCAACGCCAGCCAGTCGGGAACGACGCGGCTCGTGGATCCTTCCAAGCTCTTCTGGACAATCGTCTTGGACTTGCCGTTGTCACGGATTTCGATCACGTCATTCACCTTGACGGCGTAGCTCGCAATATCAACTTTGCGGCCATTGACCTTGACGTGTCCGTGTCCGATCAACTGGCGGGCAGCCGGACGAGTCAGACCGAATCCAGCGTGATAGACCACGTTGTCGAGACGAGTCTCCAGAATCTGGAGCATCTTCTCGCCGGTCACACCGCGCATCCGCAACGCCTTTTCGTACACATTGCGGAACTGGCGCTCCATCAAACCGTAGTAATAGCGTAGCTTCTGCTTCTCCAGCAATCCGATGCCGTAGTCGCTAGTCTTCCGGCGGCTGGCCTTCGGGCCATGCACTCCAGGAGGATAGTTGCGGCGCTCCAAATACTTGGAGTTACCGAAGATAGGCACGCCCAAACGGCGGCTGATACGAACGCGGGGACCTGTATAACGAGCCATGATCGCTTGAAATTAAGTTGTTTCCGTTGGATGGCCTACACGCGGCGCTTCTTACGGGGGCGGCATCCGTTGTGCGGAACCGGGGTGACATCCCGAATCACCGTGATTTCCATGCCGATCGCCTGCAGGGCGCGGATGGCCGACTCACGTCCGGAACCAGGTCCGTTGACATGAACTTCAACCTCACGCATCCCGTGGGCCATCGCCTGACGAGCTGCATCTTGCGCGGCCTGTTGGGCGGCAAAAGCGGTGCTCTTACGGGAACCCTTGAAACCAACCCGGCCGGCGCTGCTCCACCCGATGGTGTTGCCTTGCATGTCGGTGATGGTCACCTGGGTGTTGTTGAAAGTAGCCACCACGTGGGCCACGCCCGCAGTGATGTTCTTGGCACCCTTGGCACGAATGATTTTCGTGGCCTTGGGATCTTCGCCAAGCAGTTCGGCTGCCGTAGGGGCCGCCGCAGGGGCGGGGGCACCGGGAACCGGCGACGCCGCAGGGGCAGCAGCAGGACCAGCCGGAGCCGCCGCTGCAGCAGCGGGAGCACCTTCCGGTGCCGTCTTCTTGGCTTTCGGAGCTTTCTCCGCCGGAGCCGCTTCGCCGCCCTCTTTCTTGGGTGCGGTCTTCTTTACCTTGGTTTCTTCCGCCATAACGGGGTTTAAATCGAATTAATGGATGCCAGTCTTTGCGTTCGGATTGCGTTGCACGCCCACCGTCTTACGCGGCCCCTTGCGGGAGCGCGCATTCGTGGAAGTGCGTTGTCCACGCACTGGCAAGCCACGAAGATGTCGGTTGCCGCGGTACGACTTGATCGCCTGTAGGCGCTTCAAGTTCATACCGATCTCTCGGCGCAGGTCGCCTTCGATGACGTACTTGCCTTCCTGGATCGCGTTCACGATCTGGGAGAGCTGCGTCTCGTTCAGGTTTTTCGCGCGGATAGCGGGGTCAATATTGGCTCGAGACAGGACCTCCCGTGAGTTCACTGGACCGATGCCGTAAATGTAGCGGAGGGCGATGTCCACCCGCTTGTCCCCTGGAATGTCAACACCCAGAATGCGTGGCATATCTTACAAATCTTCGTTTAGCCTTGGCGCTGTTTATGGCGCGCGTTTTCGCAGATCACTCGGATCTTGCCTTTTCGGCGCACAATCTTGCAGTGCTCGCAAAGTTTTTTAACTGACGCTCGAACTTTCATTGTTCAAAATCCTATCTTTCCTCAGTAAAGAGGCCCTTCTTCGTCTCTTGTCAGAATCTCCGGCTCCCCTTCGGTCACCAGAACCGTATGTTCAAAATGGGCCGACAACTGCCGGTCCCGCGTTACCACCGTCCACTTATCACTCAAAACATCCACCAGCGGCGATCCCACGGTCACCATTGGCTCGATTGCTATTGTCACTCCTGGTCGCAACCGGTCGTTACTCTTGCCGTCCACGTAGTTGGGCACCTGCGGATCTTCATGCAGCGATCGCCCTACTCCATGCCCGCAATATTCACGGACCACTCCAAAACCGGCACCCTCCACACAGGCCTGCACTTTGCGACCGATGTTGGACACAGCGGCGTTACCACACGCGGCGGAAATTCCCTTATAGAGGGAATCAACCGTAACGTCCATCAATTTTTGCGCCAACGGAGAACATCCTCCCACGGGCACGGTCATCGCAACGTCCCCAATGAACCCGCGATACCGGACTCCAATGTCGAGTTTTACAATGTCTCCGAACTGCAGCCGATTCTGATTTCCTATCCCGTGAATGACTGCCTCGTTAACCGAAATGCAGGCATTCGCGGGAAAACCTCGGTAGCCCAAGAAGGCACTGACACCTTCATGCTTCCGAATGAAATTTCCAATGGCCTGGTCAATCTCCAAGGTCGTAATCCCTGGGGTTACCATCCTGGCCGCATGGCGCAGGGTCCGCGCCGCCAGCCTTCCAGCCGCCCGCATCCCCTCAATCTCTTCCGCCGTTTTGATTACCGGTTTTCCCATGGAGTTGGTTATTTAAGATGCCAAAGACTTACGCCTTTGCTCAAGCCACCTTCTCCATAGACCAGAATTCTGACAAAGAACACAAAACTGATCCGTCCTTCAGAAACGACCCTTGACCTTCCCCTTTTTCAGGAAGCCATCGTAGTTTCGCATGTGAAGGTACGACTCCATCTGGCGCATCGTGTCCAACAAGACACCGACCGTAATCAGAATGGAAGTACCCCCAAAAAACTGGGCCACGTTCGAATCCAGGTTCAACGCGCTTCCCAAGATAATGGGAATCACCGCAATGATCGCCAAGAACACCGCACCAGCCAACGTGATGCGTGTCATCGAACGATGCAGGAAATCACTGGTTGCCGCTCCGGGACGCACACCTGGGATGTATCCTCCCTGACGTTTGATATCGTCAGCGATCTGTAACTCGTTGAATTGGGTAGCCACCCAGAAATACGAGAAGAACAGAATCATCAGAGTGTAAAGTGTCAGATACATCGCACTTTCACGAGTCAGGTGGTTCATGAGGAAATACACGA
>DATJII010000019.1:0-43745 GCA_035493435.1 Candidatus Limnocylindria bacterium
CGTCCCCCGATGATTGTACCGGCCTCCAGGCTGCTGTTTTGGGTCGCGGCGATCGTGCTACCCTTCGCGTTGATGGGCATGGTTGAGCCCGTTACCGCCCCGGTGTCGCTCGCGTGCATCGGCGGTTTTGCCTTGGCGGCATTCGTGGACGCCCTCCTTGCGCCCCGGCGCCTGGCGGGAGTCTCGGTTCACCTGCCGCCCATCATCCGTCTATCCAAGGAACGGGAAGGGGGATTCGAACTTCGTATAAAAAATGAATCCAAAGTCTCCCGACGGCTGCGGCTGGCTCCCGGCTGGCCCGTGGAGATCCGGCCGGAGCGCGAGGAAATGGACACGGTCCTGGCCGCCGGCGCCGAATGGTCCGCGCTGCCCTGCCCCTGCACGCCCTCGAAGCGAGGTAATTATAAATTGGAATCGGTATGGCTGGAAACGGCGTCTCCCCTTGGTTTTTGGGTGACACGCCAGCGCCGGCCGGTCAGCTCGGAGATTCGCGTCTACCCCAACCTGCTGCGTGATCGCCACGACCTGGCAGCCTTGTTCCTCAATCGGGGCGCCCTGGGCCTCCACGCCCAACGCCAGATGGGCAAGGGCCGGGATTTTGAGAAACTGCGGGAATATGTTCCCGGCGACGGCTTCGACGAGATCCACTGGAAGGCGTCGGCCCGCCGCGGACGCCCCATTACCAAGGTGTTCCAGGTGGAACGCGCCCAGGAGATCTATGTCGTGATCGATGCCTCGCGGCTCTCGGCCCGCCAATCCCCCCTTTCGTCCGGGACGGCGGAATCCGGCGCTCTCGAATCCGACCTGGAACGGTTTGTCACCGCCGCGTTGGTGCTCGGACTGGCGGCCGAAAAACAGGGCGACTTCTTTGGGCTGGTGGCCTTCACGGACAAGATAGAGAAGTTTGTCCGGGCCAAGAGCGGCCGATCCCATTTTTCGTCCTGCCGGGATGCTCTTTATACCCTGGAATCCAAGATCGTGGCGCCGGATTTCGAGGAGGTCTGCTCCTTCGTCCGCCAGCGCCTGCGCCGCCGGGCGCTGCTCATTTTTCTCACCGCCCTGGACGATCCCGCCCTGGCGGAAAGCTTTGTCCGCGACGTGGAACTGATCCGCCGCCAGCACGTGGTCCTGGTCAACATGCGACAGCCCCAGGGTGCCACCCCGCTGTTCTCGGACCCGGACGTCGGCTCGGCCAATGAATTATACGAGCGGCTGGGCGGGCACCTGCAATGGCAAGGCCTGCGCGAGGTGGAAATCATCCTGCGCCGCCGCGGGATCCAATTCACCCAGTTCAAAAACGAGCGCCTCAGCGCGGAGCTCGTTTCGCAATATATCAACATCAAGCAAAGGCAGCTTTTGTGATCGTCAACCTGCAACGATTCGCGGCGGGAGCCCGGCCGGCCTGGCAGGAACTGGAAGCCATGCTCGATCGCCTGGAGGCCAATCCGGACCGGCGGCTGACACTCGAACAGAGCCTGCGATTCCATTATTTATACCAGCGCGCGGCCGCCGACCTCGCCAAGATCGCCACTTTTTCGGCCGAACCGGAAACCCGGCGTTATTTGGAACATCTCGTCAGCCGCGCCTACGGGGAAATCCACGAAACACGCGAGAAGCGCGGTCGTATCCGTCCGCTGGAATGGTTTTTTGGCACCTTGCCGCGCACCTTCCGGCGACACCTTTCCGCCTTTTACCTTTCGGTGGCCATCACCTTGGCAGGCTCCCTCTTCGGCGGCTTTGCCATCGCCCTGGACCCCTCCGCCAAGCCGGTGCTGATGCCGTTCTCGCATCTCATGAAGGATCCGGCCCAACGCGTGGCCGAAGAGGAAAGCGCCAAGAAGGACCGGATGGACGGACACAAGACCGCGTTCTCCGCGGAACTCATGACGCACAACACCAAGGTCTCCATCCTCACTCTCGCGTTGGGAATGACCTGGGGCTTAGGCACCATCATTATGCTGTTCTATAATGGAGTCATGCTGGGCGCCGTCTGCGTTGATTATGTCCGCGCGGGGCAGGCGAAATTCCTGATGGGCTGGCTGATGCCGCATGGAGTGATCGAAATCCCGGCCATCGTGATTGCCGGACAGGCTGGCTTGATCCTGGCCCTGGCCCTGATCGGCTGGGGCAAGCGGGCCACCCTCGCCACGCGGCTTCGAGCGGTCTCCCGCGACCTGGCCACGTTGATCTTTGGGGTGGCTTTGCTCCTGGTCTGGGCGGGAATCATCGAGGCGTTTCTATCCCAATATCACGAGCCGGTGATTCGCTACGAAGCCAAGATCGCCTTGGGCGTGGTGGAACTTTGCCTGCTGGTCTTTTACCTGGCCAAATCAGGCTCCAGCAAACCTTCATCCCCAGACGCCCCGGACACATGAGAGTTGCCGCCCTCTCCATCCGGACGCCCGAAGGCATTGTCTTCTCCCAGCCGTTGGCGGGCCCCGTAAGCCGCTTCCTGGCCTGGGCCGTGGACGCGGCCTGCGTCGCCGTCGCGGTTTCCATCCTCAGCTCGTTCATGACGGTGGTTGGGTTTCTCAGCCCCAATATAGCCACCGCCCTGGGTGTCCTCGGTTACTTCGTCATCAGCATCGGCTACGGTATGACCTTGGAATGGCTGTGGCGCGGGCAAACACTGGGCAAGCGCCTGCTGGGACTGCGCGTGGTGGATGCCGAAGGCATGCGCCTGCAATTCCACCAGGTGGTGACGCGGAACCTGCTGCGCTTTGTCGATAACCTGCCCGCGTTCTATTTTGTGGGCGGCCTCACGAGTTGGCTGAATCAGCGCGGCCAGCGGCTGGGAGACATTGCGGGAAACACCGTGGTGATTCGCATCCCGCGTATCGCCGAGCCCGACCTGGAGCAATTGCTGGCCGGGAAGTTCAATTCATTCCGTCGTTATCCCCACCTGGCCGCCCGACTGCGCCAGCGCACGTCGCCAGGCGAAGCTTCAGTCGCCCTCCAGGCCATACTGCGCCGCGATGAATTTGAACCCGTGGCCCGCCTGGAACTTTTTGCGGACCTCGCCACCCATTTTCGCGGCAAAGTGGAGTTCCCCAGCGAAGCGACGGATGGCCTCGCCGACGAGCAGTTTATACGCAATATCGCCGACCTGATTTACCGCAGCGGCCAGGAGGGGAGAAGCAAAGGCAAGGTTCCTGCCTGAAACAAAAACGGCCCGGCGGCGAAGAGATAGTCCTCACGACCGGGCCGGTGCTTTCAGCCGAATTGGCTATTTATGCTCGTGATGCTCGTGTTCCCCGCCGGCGGCTGCGCCAGCTTCCGGGGCGTCGGGATGGGCGGCCAGGTAGCCGTCCACGTCCTTGGTCACGATGAGCGTGCCCCACATAAGCATCCAGTGGCCCGGGTAGGTGCAAACATATTCATAAGTGCCTTCGGCTTCGGGCACCGTGAATTGCAGGGTCTCCTTCATGCCGGGTTCAATAAGCTTGGTGGCGGTCACGATCTTCGTGTTGCGTGGCACAAAGGCGCGTCCGCGGCTGTCGAGTTCGTCCGGCTTCATCGCGGCGGTGATGGTCCCGATTTCCTCGCGTGCGCCCGGATAGACGACAACGAGGTTATGGGGCATGAAGTCCCCGTTTTCCACGATCACCTGGACGGCTTTGCCCGGCTCGACCACCAAACGGGTGGTGTCATAGCGCATCTGTTCACGCACCGTGCGGATCACGAACATCGGCACCCGGAACTCACGCAATTCCTTGCGCAGTGCGGTGGCCTGCTCGCTGGGCAGGGTGCCAGCCAAGTCACCAGCGAATTGCACCGTTTCAACATAGGTTTGGCTCGTCCGGCCTTCGACCGGAACACTCTTGGCCCACGCGACCAAAGCCTGGGCGACCGGTGCGACTTCAGTTTTCGGCCAGCTCGCACGAGGCAGGGTGCGGATACCGCGGGCTGCCGTGGTGACATCGAGGTTCTTGGCGATCAAGCCGCCTAGAGCGGTAAATACCACGTCCTGGCTTTGGTTCATGCCCACGATGGCTTGGATCGCAGCCCGGCGAATCTGACCCGCAGGATCGGCATCGAGGGAGATCTGTACACTGGCGTCCGGGGCGGGGATGTCGGTCTTTTTGAAGACCACATTTCCGGTGCTGTCGATGACCGACAGAGTGAAGCCATCCAGGCGTTTGCCCAAGCCGTCATCGCGCCGGTTCCATACGGTCACGGCCTCAACCGGGAAATCTCCCCCAAGGTCGACTTCCCACCACGGATTGTTTTCATTTTCCACCGAGTGGGTTTGGGTCCCGCTGTTAAAGCTGCCATCGGTACGGCCATCAATGGCATGGCTGGCGGTGCCACCGTTGGAGGTGCTGGACTGCTTGGCTTTGCCAATTCGGGCGATGTTCTTGCCGTCGCTGAAAACTTCCACTTCGGCGAGGGTCAACGTTCCCTTGCGCGGGAGTTCGACCCGCACGACCCGGCCCAATCCGCCGCCTTTACCCTTCGCGCTGGCGGCGAGTTCGGGGGGCAATCCGGAGAGTAGCGGCAAAACCTTGGCATACGCTTTGGCGCGAAAATCCGCATCGGGCAAGAGGGGAATACCTCCGAGGATATCGAGCAATCCATAGGTGGACTTCGATGCCGTCGCCCAGATCGTGTCGAAAGAATTGTCGGCCAAGGCGAGAGCCGCCCAAGCGGATTGGCGAACGTCGGACGACTGGGACTTGGTCAGCAAGTCGATGCGACTCCGAGCCGCCTTGAGGTCGGCGGCCGACTGGATCGGCAAAAGTCGTCCCAAACGACCCGCGATGGCCGGGTTTTTCGCAGCATCACTATCAAGCAGGCCCAACAGCTCGGTCATCTTGTCCGTCTTGCGCTTCTTCGCAAGTTGGTTGAGGGCGATGGCCCGGTCCGCATCGGCAGCGTCAGCACGCTTCAAGATAGCTTCAAGCACGTCGATGGTCTTTGGCATGTTAAGCAACTCGGCGGTACTAACCGAGTCGATCAGGCGGCTGAGGCCCACCGGGTTATCGGCGGCAAAGGGTTTGCCAGCGGCGATCGCCTTGCGCCACAGCGGTTCCAATTGGCGCAAGGTTTCCTTGAGGGTGTAATCGAGATAATAATCCGTCGGATGTTTCAGCGACAGAAGTGCGGTTTCGGCAGCTTGAGCATCGCGGAAAAAGCTCGCGACCCGCACCCCTTCCAGGCGGACACGAGGATTTTCGTCATCAGCTTGCGGCTTCAACAACGCCAAGGCGTCCGGGACGCGATCACGCCAATAGCCGAGAACGCGCGTGGCGGCGGCCCGGGCGCGAGGTTCCGGAGAACGCAGCATTTGCTTCAACAGATCCACGTTGACCACGTTGTGCCATTGGTGCACCCACAGGGCTTCAGCCAAGTGATGTTGATAGGCCGGATCCTTGGGATCGAGGGTGGCAATCCAAGCTTTCACCGCCGGAATGACTTCAGAAGTCTCATGCTTGCCTAGTTCGACCTTGGCAAGTTCCCGGGTTTGATTCTCGGGTTCCTTCAGCAAGTTCAACAAAGCGGCCACGGGCTGGCCCTCAATCTTCGCAGGCTTCATGAGGGGACGGCCCTCGTAGGTCATCTTGTAGATACGCCCGTGAATCTTATCGCGGTTGGGATCGCGCAAGTGATGTTGGAGATGTCCAATGATGGGGTTGTGCCAGTCGAGGAAGTAAATGGCCCCATCCGGTCCGACGTCGACGGCAATCGGGCGGAAATTCGGATCGCTCGATTCCACCAGGTTTTCCAAGGAAGTACCCTTCAGGCCGGAACCCTCTTCCGTGACCTTGACGCGGGAAATGCCCTGGAATCCGATAACGTTGATGTTCAGGAAGTTGCCTTGCCAGTCGTCAGGGAAATGACGGCTGGTGACAATGGTGGTGCCGGGACAGGGGCGTGACGGGCGTTCCCAGAATTGCCGCATGCCTGGGTGTTTGGCGGGATAGTCAATGTATCCGCTGAAGGCGGGCCCAAAGAACGATTCGTTTCCCGTGGCATCAGTGACGATGTCGTTGCCCCAGTAATCGAATACTCGACCGTGAGGATTAGCGAACCCGTAGGCGATATAGCGGTCAAACTCACCCGTTCGTGGCTCAAACCGGTAGATGGCAGCGTCTTCGTTGCGTACCGGGCCGTGGGCCGTTTCCACTTGGGTGCGGTGGAACACGCCGTCCGACAGGTAGATGGAACCACCGGGGTCGAGGCAGATGGCGTTGGCCGTATGGTGGGAATCGGCCGAGTCCATGCCCATCAGCACGCGTTGCTTCCAGTCGGCCTTGCCGTCGCCGTCCGTGTCGCGGACGAACCAGAGATCAGGCGCTTGCATGACGAGGACGCCGTCTTTGTAAAACTGGAAGCCGGTGGGGCAGTTCAGGTCATCAAGGAAATGAGTGACCTTATCCGCTTTGCCGTCGCCATCGGTATCTTCAAAGATCAGCAGGCTGTCGCCCACTTTGCTTTCCGGAGTCCGTTCGGGGTAATTCGGCCAGACGGAAACCCACAAGCGGCCTTTGGTGTCCCAAGCCATCTGCAAGGGCTTGGCGAGTTCCGGAAACTTCTCTTCGCTCGCGAACAGTTGAATCTTGGTGTTCGAGTGAATCTTCATCTTCGCGATGGCCTCTTCACCGCCGAGGAATTGGAAGGTGCCGTCAGGATTCTGTCCGCGTTTGTTGGTGGGAACGCTGGTGACCGCCGGGAGCTCACTGTCGTCCACCTTCGCATCGCCACCCTTGGCAATTGCCCAGATGCGCTTATCGCGGTTCGCCGTCATGGCGTCACGAACGGCCATTTCCTCCTGCATCACCTTATAGTTGCTGATGCCGTTGTAGACCATCTGGGAGCGGCCGCCGTAAACGTTGTAGCCGTCCACGGTGCGGTATCGGGAATGCCATTCCCAGTTCTTGTCATTGATGGCCAGACGCAAGGTTTCCGTGTTGCCCGTGGGGGGAGCTTCGCCAAAAACGCCTTGGAACATCGGGGCCGCGAACATCTGGTCGCCGTATTCGCTGAGGTGAACCCCGTTGATGGTCAGGGATTCGTTCCGCTGCCCCATGGCCGCAAACAACTGTTTGGAGACGCTGAAAAGCTCCACAAACTGAACGTGGTTGGCGGCAGCAACCTCGCCCATGGCTTTGGCGTACAACTCGATATTGACGTTATTCGCGGTGGGATCGGGGAAATTGGGATCGCGATGGCGTTCATTGGCGATGGGAGAGAACAAGACGACGCGGGGGGCACCCTTGCCAGAGTAGTTTCCTTCAGCCAGATGTTTCAGGTAGGTATCCAAGTCCGTCTTGAACTTGGGGAGGCCGTCCGGACCTTTGAAGGATTCGTTAAACCCGAAAAAGCCAAAAATGACGTCCGCCTGGACACGTTTCAGCCAGTCGTCAGGCGAACCGAAGTTTTCGGAACGGTGCCGGATGACGACCTCATCACCGGCTGCCGCCAGATTCCGAAAGACGAGATTGTGATTCGGGTACTTGGCGACAATGAGCGTCTCAAAATAGCCGGAGAACTGTAAACGGTCGGCAAAAGTGTTACCGACCAAGGCGACGTGATCGCCCGCTTTGAGTTCGAGTTTGGCCGGACTTTCCGCCTTGGCTTGAGCCAGGCAACCGACGATCAGTGCGATGAATAATATGGCGCGGCGCATGAAAGATGTGGTGGAGCCTACCGGATTCGCGTGGGTTCGAAAGCGCGAAATGGAGTGACCAGCGGCGAAACAGACGGCCGGAGCCAAAGGGTATTCAAGTGGGAATGGCGCTCCGGACAGTTGGTGTTGCAATCCGTTCACGAATGGCGATAGCTTTGCCGGTCTTCATGAAGTTCCAAGCTCAGCGCCCGACGTCCTTTACGATCCTTTGCGCGCTCCGGTTTGTTGGCCGGACCACAACCCATTCCCAAATTGCTTGCTGATGCGCGGAGCCACTGGCATAGACACGCGACCTGTGAAAACAAGAACTGTCCCATTTTTAAGCCTGCGTCGGCTGATTCTGGCCGTTTCGGCACTAATCGCCGTGGCAGGAGCGGCCCATGGCGAACTTTCGTCTCCGGCAAAACACTTGGCCTATGCCACCGCGTGGGGACAGGGATCCTCCGGCCAGGAAATGGCCCAATTCGAGGCTTGGGCGGCGAAGTATGTCAGCTCCAGCGATGCCACCGCGAAAAATGGGCTGCAAAGCGAAGGTCTGGATTTGGCCAAGGCTCGCCGTGCGGCCTTCACCCGTTTGATTCAGTTAAATCCCGAAAAAGCGCTCGCATCCGCCATTCCCGCGCACATTCGGGAACAGTTACCGGCTGAAATAGCCGAGCAGGTCGAGACGCGAGTCTCCGGGATTGGCGAACTTTCGGTATTGGCGTTCGATCCTCGCCGCAATGGGGAAGGACCCAGCAAGACGGTTCGCGAGGTCACGGTCAACGGGAAACGGTACGACGCCTATGTCTATGGTCGCCGCGCAACCCAGGGCACGAAGTATGGCATCGCCCTGCACGGCGTGGCTTTGGGCAACCAATTGGCGTTGCATGAGGGTTCCGTCCGCGAGGTGGAGGCATCCGAGGCGGTACCGGCCAGCCGGATTGCCGCAGACTTGCGGAATTCCAACGAACGCAACACCGCCATCCACCTTGAGATTGGCGGCAAGGTCTATCTCACAGCGTCGGCGGAACAGGTTGCGGAAGTGGAATCACGCTTGGAAACGGCCGAGGCTGGAATGGGGCCCTACCCCGTCCGGAAGACTGCTGAGATCCTGGCTGCGCTGGGCGCCGGCATCGACGATGCTCCTCCGGTTTCCCCCGATCCCACCACTTCGTGGACCGTTGGCGCCAAGCAGATAATTATTATCCGCGTGGATTTCTCGGACAGCCCGGGCGATCCCGTGGGCGCCTTCGATGGAGCCACCTATACCGCGGACTATGTCCATTCCTTCACCGACCAGAACGTGGACCCGAATTACCGCAAGAGCTCCTACGGTCTGACCAGCATCAGCAATGTGGTCACCGCCGTCTATCGCATGCCCCGCACCTTCCTCGACTACGGGCTCAGCTTTGACAACACCGGCCTGCATAGTGACGCGGAGGCCGCCGCCTCGAAGGATTATAACCTTTCGATCTACGACCGGATCATCGTACTATTTAATTTCAGCCCCTTCCTGGGTTACGGCGGCCTGGCCCAGATCGGCGGACGCCGGGTCTGGGTCAACGGCGAATACGATTTCCGGGTGGTCAATCACGAGCTGGGCCACACCTGGGGCCTCTATCACGCCAATTTGTGGACGGTTAGCGGATCCAATCCGATCAGCCCGTCCGGCGTCTCGGTGGAGTATGGCGACGATTTTGACACGATGGGAGCCAACTACGCCGACAGCCATGAGGTCGACTTTGGCGTATGGAAGAAAAACCTGCTGGGCTGGATACCGGACAACCAGGTGCTGGACGTCGCCCATGCGGGAATCTATCGCATCTATCGTTTCGACAACAAGGTGCCCGCCGGCCCCCTGGGGATCAAGCTGGTCCGCAATTCCGATATAAATTACTGGCTGGGATACCGCACCGAGTTCAAGGAGATTCCCTCCCTGGTTGGCGGCCTCTATGTGACCTGGGGTTATAATTTCAACCAGCAGAGCGACCTCATCGACATGGTGCCGACCACCGCGGACCTGTCCGACGCCGGCTTGTTGATCGGGAAGACGCTCACCGACTCGAAATACAGCCTTACGATCTCCACGGTGGCGAAGGGAACCGACGACACCGGCCCGTATCTGGACGTCAAAATTACCCTGCCCGGCGAGCCGCCGAAGGTGGTAAACCAGTCGGCTGATGCGATCGTGTCCGAAGGCAAGACTGCGGAATTCACGGTAACGGCTGGATCGCCCGCCCCCAACACCTACTCCTGGCAGCGGCTACCCGCCGGATCGTCGACTTGGGCGACGGTCCAATCGACACCGGTCTATACCGGCGCCGCGACCCCGGCCTTGCGAATCTATCCGTCGCGATTGGCGATGACGGGTGACAAGTTCCGATGTGTCCTGGACGGCGACGGTGGCATGAGCACTTCGTCCGTGGTCAAACTCACGGTGATTTCGAACGACGTATCTACCCTCGCGGGCAAGGGCGGTTCAGCGGGTGCAGTCGATGGCGCCGCCAGCAACGTCCGTTTCAACGAGCCCTATGGCATCGCAATAGCGGCCAACGGTGACTCCTACGTGGCCGACACCTATAATTTCACCATTCGAAAGATCACGGCGGCGGGGGTGGTCAGCGTCTTTGCCGGCACCACCGGCCAGCCTGGCAGCACCAACGGCCTTAGTTCGGAATCGCGTTTTACCTACCCCAAGGGCGTGGCAGTGGACGCCTCAGGCGTGGTCTATGTCGCGGATACCGGCAACCATATGGTCCGCAAGATTGACCGCGAGGGCTTTGTCACGACCGTGGCCGGCCTTTCCGGCAACGTGGGCAGCGTTGATGGACAGGGCAGCAGGGCCCGGCTTAATTATCCGCAGGGAGTGGCTGCCGATTCCGGCGGGATTCTGTACGTCGCGGACACCTTCAACCACACCATCCGGCGCATAAACTCCGACGGCATGGTCACCACCGTGGCGGGTGTGGCGGGCAAGAGCGGCTCGGCCAATGGTGTAGGCACGAACGCCTTGTTCCTCTATCCGGCGGGTTTGGCAGTCGATGCTTCCCATAATTTGTACGTGGCCGATTCGGGCAACCACGCGATTCGCAAAATCGACACCACAACCTGGGAAGTGACGACTTTCGCAGGCAACGCGACGCACCCCGGAAGCACCGATGCCACCGGTACTGGGGCACAGTTTAATGCGCCGTTGGGTGTGACGGTAGACGCCAATGGTTTGGTGTTTGTTGCGGACACGGGCAATCAATCGATTCGGCAGATAACCCCGGAAGGCGTGGTTTCCAAGGTCACGGGCGCAACCCAGTTTTTTGGGTATTTGGACGGAACCTATGCCGAGGCCCTGTTTAGCAGCCCGGCGAGCGTGGCGGTCGACAAAACAGGCAACCTTTACGTTGCCGACCGCAAGAACGAAGCCATTCGGCTGGTGACTCGGGTGAAGGTTGATACTTCCACCAAGTATGACCTCAGTGTCGCAAAGGTTGCGGGACGGGTGGTCCTTTCCTGGCCGGTGGAGGCCAAGGGATACAACCTCGAGCAATCCGAGGTCATTGCCCCAGTGGCTTCGTGGTCCAAGGTAAGCACTGGGATAGTCACCAACGCCAGCAGCATAACCATCACCAATATTCCCACCTCACGCAGCATGTTCTATCGGCTGCGGGCGGCTGAATAATGGTTTTTGATCGGAAAAAGGGCACGGCACCAGCCGTGCCCTTTTTTCTTGGCTTGATTCATCCGGTTTCACCGAAACTGGAATTGGCTCCATTCCGCGGTCGCCGGACTTGTTCCCGCCGGGTTTTGGCCTACCCTTGGCGCCTCGCCTACCGTGGGCGGGTCTTGCCGATGAAAACAGTCGAATTGCGTGCGTTGCCTGCCCTCCTGATACTGTGTTACTTAACAGGCCCGGCAGCGATAGCGACGACCCAACTTCAAGTAGGCACCAATCTGTTTGTGCCTTTCGACAAGACGTCGCGGGCGGGTGAAAAAGTCTTCTTGGACGCCTCACCGGAAGGTGGAACACCAGTGCACGCGATGCAACGAGCCTTGGGCTACCGGGAGGTGGAATATAAAGCGCGGGTCTTTGCCTCATTGCCTTTCCAACCCGTGACTCCCGCGACCAACGGTTCAAACACGGTGTACGACTATTCGGCACAGGCTGGGGTGTCCAACCTGGTGGGATACCTCGCCGCAAAGGACGTGCCCATCCTGATTGGTCCCGACGGACTTCCCTATATTGCGGATGGCCACCACACCACCGCCGGCTATCTCTCACCGTCGAGTCCGGTGCGCGAAATCGTGCCGGGCCAAAAGCGCATCCTCCTGGGGCATATCGTCACCAATTCATACGATCCAACCGCTGGTCCCAAGCCCCCGGATGACGCCTGGTGGAACGCCCGACGGGATGAAAATAACGCCTATTTTTACGGCACCAACGGCAATCAACTGGCGGTTCCAGCTCCCGGTGAGTCCTCCTTCCTGGCTCCGGTGGCCCCCAGTGCCCAAGCCATGCCCACCACCCCGTCGGCAATCTCGGTTGCCGGGTTGATCCCAATGGGCTCCGATCCCTACCGAAGCCTGGCGTGGGGCATGGCCGATGGCATCGTCCATTCGGCCACCGACAGTTCCGGACACAAGCTCGTGGGGTTCAATAAACGGGCGGATAACGGCGAGGAGATTCATTTCGTCGAATTCTGCTGGGCGGATTATATGAGGGGCCGGATCTGGTGGGACGACGCGAAATCCGGCGCCCCTTACCCCTCGACCAACCGCGATGCCAATGTCATTGGCGCCCCACTGGGTTTCTTTGCCGCCGTGGCCAACGGGATCGCCCTGGCCCGGTCCGAATCCTATCGCGACCAGTTTGGGCGTTCGTTGCGCGATTATGCGAACGCCGCCATTTATCCGGCAAACACGGCCACGTGGGCGGCGGAATCGCTGGCGCACGCCGAGCCAGGGATATCGAACGTTTTCAACCTCTATTGGTTTGACGATTCGCGGATCGTCGGGCGCATCGCGCCATCCTCCAATGCAGTCAATATTCTTCATATCAACACCACCGGAAAAGTGGCCCTCTCCAATCAGCTGGAAAACATTGCCACGTTGCAGGTCAATAGTGCCGGCCGGCTCAAAACTTCCTGGAGGGACGCGGCGATGCGGAACACCGAGCTCCGCTACCCGGAGGGAAACGGAACCGTCACCCTCGTTGAAGGAGCCACTTACGAGGGAAATATAGTCCTGGGACACGGGACACTGGAATTGCAGGGCCGGGTGACTGGCCGCTTGCTCGCCACCGGAGGCACGATCCGGGGAGGCGGCGCGGTCGACGGACCTGTGATCCTCGGTCGCGATAGTATCTTGGACCTGGACAATCCGGCAGTTCTTTTCCATGCCACTGGTGGCGCCGGCTTGAACGGCCAGGTGAAAGTGACCCTGGTCAAGGATGGCCTCCCGCGCCCAGAAGGACGGTTCGCCAGCGAGCGGGACTTATACTTCCGTGGCACCCTGTCCGTAGCCCTGGCCGGGGAGAAGCCGGCACTGGGCGATTCCCATAAGATTTTCCAAGCTGCGGGCTACAAGGGCAAGTTCAGCCGGTACGATCTCCCAGCCTTGGAGCCAGGCTTGGCATGGGATACCAGCCAGCTTGCGGTCGACGGCAGCCTGCGTATTATTAAGGATAAGAAATCCCGCTGATCGGCACCCGGCAGGGCCGAAAATGAACCAGGCTATGGTGCCGGGTTCCAGAGGCGGAAATACTTTGCGGTTCCTGCCGTGCTACTGCCAAGTCTGAGCGCGGAACCGGAGTTGGTGGCGATCGCCTCCACCACGGACCATGCTGCCGGGGCGGCGACGGGCGTGGACGCGGATTGAGCCACCCAGCCCGCCCATTCCACCGGCCACGACACAATCACGCGGCCATTGGCGGCAGGGCGTATTTCCGCCGCGGGTGCGAGGCCTTGGGTGGCATCCCCGAGCAGGGCCTTGCGGCCCAGGGCCGCAAGGATGCTGGTCCCCTTGGAATTCGGATGGACGGTATCGGGAAACCATTCCTTATGGCCCGACATGGGGCCATTGATATCAATAATCTCCAGCCCCAGGTCGAGCCCTAATTGGCGGACCAAGGGAAGTATATTGGTGGCGACCACCCCCGGCTTGATGTCATAAGCGCCTGCGCCGAACACCGGACACGGAGTGAAGAGCAGGATCCGGGGATGGCTTGCAAGCTCCTGGTAAGAAGCGATGAGTCCGGTATAATCGGTGAGAAAATTCGTGCCATAGCGCCAGTTCTGGGGTTTGGAATCGTTGGTGCCCAGCATGATGGTGACGATATCCGGGGCGAAATCGTGGCTTTGCTTGAAGGCTGCCTCCTTCCAATACGGGAAATCACCCTGCTTCAGAAGGGTGCGCCCACTGACGCCGAAATTCTTCACCAGGTAGTTGGTGCCGAGCAGCTGCTGTAATTTGCCAGGGTAGCTTTCGCTTGCCGGATTACTTAGAAAAGTACCTTCAGTGATGCTGTCTCCGACGCAGGCCACTTTCATTTGCGCGGCGTGGACCTGCACGACGCCGAGTCCAATGACGAGTGCCGACCACGAAAGAGGGAGATGCATGTGGACCACGTTATCCCCTTGAATGCGCCGGTCAATGCCCAAGGCGGGCACCCAAGGCATCCAGGTCTTCGCCTCGGGTTTGCCCGGACGGGTTCGGTGTTACGAATCTTGAGGGCGGACTTGCGGGCCACGAATTTTGTTGGATTCAGGACGGCTGCGGCATTTCTCTGACGGGTGTGCCCATGACGGCCCCTTTCCTTCACAATCCGTTGAGCACGTCGATCATCTGGCGCAGGCGACCGTAGCTGCGACGATCGAAGCCGAAGGCGAGCCGGTGGAGCTTGGGGGCGTCGTCGTCCTCGATCTCCTCGGCAGTGGGCTCCACCACCTGAAATCCCGGGCCGTTAATCATATCCGCAAAATCCTCGTTCAGCGCGCTAATGGCCGTTGGTGACGGAAGGTTGTGAAGCCGGATCACCAAGAGCTCCTCCACAAAGCGCATGGAATGGTAATTCCGGTAAAACCGGCGTATCCAGCGAACGGCTTCCTCCGGCTTGTCGGTGATCCGGTACAGTTTGATGTCGTCCGGAGAAATTAGATTCTTCTCCAGCAAATGACTTCGGATCTGCTCGTCCCAGGTCCTCCAATAATTCCCGCCCGGCTTGTCCAGGAGGATCAACGGCAACAACTTCGACTTGCCGGTCTGCATCAGTGTCAGGGCTTCATACCCCTCATCCAGGGTGCCAAACCCGCCGGGAAAGAGAACAACGGCATCCGAGTGGCGGATGAAGACGAGCTTACGCGTGAAGAAGTACCGGAACGTGATCAGTCGCCGATTATTTTCGACCACTGGATTGGGATTTTGCTCCCACGGCAGGCGGATGTTGGCGCCGAAACTCTTGTCCGGCCCCGCACCTTCATTTCCCGCCTGCATGATTCCCGGCCCCGCGCCGGTGATCACCATCCAGCCGATTTCCGCAATCCGGCGTCCCAGCTCCACGGCAAGCTGGTATTCTTCGCTGTCCGATTTCAACCGGGCGGAGCCGAAGATGGTCACCTTGCGCGTTCCACTATAGGGAGCGAAAAGCCGGAAGGAATAACGCAATTCGCGGATGGCCGTCTGGATGATGCGGACGTCTCCCCGGTGCTCGACGTCGCGCAGCAGCTTGAGCGCATTTTCGACGATGTCGGCCACCAACTCCCGATTATACCCGCCGCCCTTATAAGCAATGAGTTCTTCCACCCGGCGGCGGAGCTCGGGGTCTTCCGGCGGACGATCGTTATGTTTCATGGGTGGCTCATTCGGGCAGATCGACCGAGGCTACCGCCATGGCGGCGATGCCTTCCTGGCGCCCGATGAATCCCATGGTTTCGTTGGTCGTGGCCTTCACGCCCACCTTGGTGACGGAAATCCCCAACGCGGCCGCGATGTTCACCTTCATGGGTTGGATATGGGGGTAGATCTTCGGCTGTTCGGCCGCGAGAGTGGCGTCCACGTTGACGATACGACCGCCTTTGGCTTTCACCCGGCGGGCGGCCTCCTCCAGAAAAATCCGGCTGGGTGCATTTTTCCAGGTGGGGTCGTTATTGGGAAAAAGGTGGCCGATATCGACTTCGCCAATAGCGCCCAAAACTGCGTCCGTAATAGCGTGCATCAAGGCATCGGCATCTGAATGTCCTTCCAGCCCAACGGAATGCGGGATCTCCACCCCTCCCAGGACCAATTTGCGCCCCACCACCAATTGATGAACATCGTAACCAATGCCGACGTGAACCATGGGTCAAGAGTAACGCCAAGGAGCTTCAAAACGCAGTGAGAAATGTCCCTTGGTGAACAAGTGATTCGCCAGTCTCGTTGACGATGGCTTTCCCAGTTCCCATATTGACGCCACATGAAGTTCGACATCACTGAACTGCTCCAGGAATGGGATTTCACTCCTGGGCAGGTCGTGGCACGGCGATTCACTGGCAAGGACGGCAAGGAAAAGCTGCAATTGCGGGTGGATCTGGGTGTGCTGCAGATGAACGCGGAAGGCCGTCCTGACGGGCGCCGTCCCATGGGCCACGACACGTGGTTCGACTTCTTCAAATCCCGGCTGGAGCAGATCAAGACCGAGAATGAGGGTGACGACGAGACCTTCTCGCTCGGGGCTACTGAGTGTTCCAAGCTCCAGCAAGAGGCCATCCAATTTCACCACCGGTACATTTGCTTCTTTCAACTCGAGGATTTCGTCGCCGTGGAACGGGACACCTCCCGCAACCTGGAGGTGTTCGAGTTTGTGGACGAATACGCCCAGTCCGATGACTTGGCGTGGACCATTCTCCAGTTTACCCCGCAACTGCTCATGATGCGCACCCGCGGTCGTGGAATGGCCGCCTTGCGCGATAAAGAGCCCGAGCAGGCGGTGGGATTGATCGAGGAAGGCATCGACGTACTGGAAGAATTCTACCGCAGCAGCGGGCGCGAAAACCTGGTCGAGGACAGTGGAGAAATTGGCTCACTCCGGCATTGGCTGGAGGAAATCAAGGTCAAGAATCCAGGCGGAGAGACGGCGACTGGCGAATCGTCGGATTTGCCTCCGGAGGCTGATGCTGCGGCAACCGCCTCACAGGCCGCCGCCGGAATCAACCAGTTGGAAAAACTGAAATCTGCGCTCGCCGAAGCCATCCGCCTGGAAGACTACGAAAAAGCCGCTGCCGTCCGCGACCAACTCCGCAAGCTCCAAGCATCCGAATCATGACCCTGAACGAAAAGATCGTGGCCGAACTGAAGGCCTCCATGATGGCACGTGACGCCGATCGCACCGGCACGTTGCGCCTCATCAAATCCGCCATCGGCTATCTGCAAGTGGAAAAGAAAGTGGACCTGCTTTCCGACGAAGACACGATGGCCGTGCTCCAGCGCGAAGCCAAGAAACGCCGCGATTCCATCGATCAATTCGATAAAGGCGGACGCCCGGATCTGGCAGAAAAGGAACGGGTGGAGCTCAAGGTGATCGAGGACTTCCTGCCCAAGGCGCTTTCCGCGGAGGAACTGGAAGCCCTGGTCAAAACTGTCATTGCCGAAATCGGAGCCACCTCCAAGAAAGAGATGGGTGCCGTGGTCAAGGCCGTCCAGGCCCGGTCAGGCGGGCGCGCCGATGGAAGGACCGTGAGCGGGATCGTCGGGAAACTCCTGCCTTGACGCCGGCTATTAATTAGTTAACCGGTTCCCTTTGATTTGCCTCGTGCTCGGCGAGGTTCTTCACGTGGTTCAATACCCGGAGGTGAATGGTGTGGATGATATAATCCGACCACCCCTGCCAGTAGTCCACGGGCCACAGGTGATGCCGGTACCACGTCGTGCCTTCGAGGCGGGTCCGGCCGCCTGGTAGTCCCTCGAGCAGGAACTGGCCCTGTTGGGATTCCAAATATCCTTTCAGGTGCGGCGGATGCACTTGCTTATAGGGGGTCCATTCCTCCATCGGCTCGGGATTGTGGGTGACACCAAACCGGAGGAGCCGGGGCTCCTCCCAGACTTGTATCGGCTCGACAAAGGAGCCCGTCGAGAATTCGCAGTAGCGTATGGCGCCCACCCCGCGCCCCTCAATAGTGGCCCTGACGGGATAGGCAACGCCGGTGCGAAACAGCCACTCCGACGGCGCCGGCAATTCAGCAAAACTGACGACGTGCCGCCAGACGACGGCCGGTGGAGCATCAATTTCCAACGCTGAGGTGACACGCAGCAAGGGTGGCGGGAGTTCCGAGGCATGCTCCGTGGCCATGGTTAATGGCAACAGAAGCAAGGCCGCGCAAAGCGTAGGTTGGGCCTCACTTTTTCGACGGGCAGCCGCGAGCACACCGTGGGCCATAACGCTGCCCAGGACGCTTAGGCCGATTCCCAGCGGGGCCGCCATGGCAATGCAAATAATGCCTTCCCAGGCAAAAGCCACCAGCACTAGGCCGGTTACGCCCATGGTTAACAAGGATACACCCATACTGTTTCGGAGCGTCTGCACGCCCCGCGCATTATATATGAGCGAGGATATGAACCCCGCGATGAAGGGAATGGCCAGGAAAAGAGACCATCCATAGTCGCCCAGTATGAAAGTACTGGTCCCAACCAGCCCCGCGGCAAGGGTGCCGGTGAACACCACGGCGACAATGGCTGCGCCCAAAGGAGTTCTGGGCACCCACTTCTCCAGCGAGGTTTGTTGTCCGGCGGTGTCCTCGGCCCCTCTCGGCTTCTCTGCCACGACGCATAGCAGTCCGAAAAACACCAATTTCACTGCCGGAACAAAAAACAGGAACACCCACCACGGCTTCATGCCAGCGGAGCGCAAACGCGCGAGGGTGAGCACAATTCCCAGATAGGCGAAGGGCAGGGTTTCCAGGCTGGCCGGCAGTAGCCAGGAAGTATGCATCCATTCACCGGGAATATGCTGCCATAGGTAAAACCCAAGAAACTCGCCCGGAAGTTCTCCAACCGGTCTCCCACCGAGCACCGTCAGCAGCAGGTCCAGGTTGAACTTCAAAGCCGCCAGGCCTGCACCCCAGATAAAATATCCCGTGCGGTCAACGGTCCCGCGCCCCGCAAGGAGGGAGCGTATCCGTGAAAGCGTTTCCCCGGTTTGGAAGGTGCTCATTCCACGGTGATATTGGCTAAATCTGAAATTTCAGTCAATACAGAAATTAAGGGCAACAAAGCCATGTGAAGCGTCTTGGAGTGCGGCGGCAAGCGTAGCGCGACACCGCTTTGGATAGCCACTTGATCCAAGCGGATGAGCGACATAGTCGTAACCCAAGAGGTTAAAATGCAGTCCTCGTGGCCGTCTTCGATGAGTACAACCGGCACTTTCGGGCGGGTGACGACACCCAGAAGCATTGCCAGCTTCGATTGTCATTCCGGTACTTGAGAATGGCACGCCTCGCCAAAGCGGCGTCGCGCGTTGCTTGCCACCGCACTGCACGACGCTTCGCGATTTAACTACAGCAGTGAATTCTTTCAGAGCGTCCGTCCTATGAAACGCAGTTGCAAGAATGGCATCTGGGTTGCTTCAAGTTCTGAAGCTCCATTTTCTGTCAGCCATGAGAATGTCTTCAATCTCAAGCAAATCGCCATTATGGGCGGCTTTACTGCTTTTGATCTCGAATATAATTCACCTGACAGCACGGGCGGACGTGGCGGGCTCAAACATCCTCGCTTATATCAAGTTGACGATCCCTGCGGGTTATTCACTGGTTTCCGCGCCGTTTTCCAATCCTGCCGACGATTCGCTGGCCAGCGCCCTGCCTGGGGGGCTGCCCGACGGATTTGAGGCGATTTCAGGTTCCGGCCCGACGGCCCAATCGAGCGTCTACTCGAATCCGGGCTGGAGCAATCCGTCCCTGCCCTTTCCACCGGGCGGGGGCTTGATGATGGTCAATCCCGCGACGGATGCCGTCACGGTTACGATGGCAGGCTATCCTATTCCAGCACCCGGGCAGGTCTATGTTCCCGCCGGGCGTTCTCTGCGGGGGTGTTATCTTCCGATTGGCGGGCCGATCAGCCAAGCTTTGGGCTTCCCCCCGCTGCCCGGCGTAAAGTTGTTGTCGGTAAATTCAACAGGGACGGAAATACTGTTGGCGACCTGCGATGGAGCCCAATGGTTGCCCGTTGAACCCCGACTCGAAGTGGGACAAGCCGTGACCATCGACAGTCCGCAATCCTTTATCTGGCGACAGGGTCCCTCTGCAGGAATGCACCCTCCGCGACATCCCGTTCGAATCAAACAAGTGACCCAGGGGATTTCAGTGCACGAGGGCGATACCTTCACACTGGTGGTGGAGGCGGGTGCCGAATCTAGCCTGAAATATCAATGGCAGCAAAACGGCGAAAATGTCCCTGGCGCCAGGGCCGCTTCCTATCAGGTCGCCTTTGCCACCGCGGCTGACGCTGGCCTCTATTGGGTTCGGGCGAGTTCCGACGATGCAACCGCGTGGTCGGCCCTCATTCCGGTGCGAGTGGTTCCGATTGAAGTGCCCCTGCTCACCGGACAATGGGACCCGGGAACGGGCTATACCTTGCGGGCCACGGCGTCCTCGGGGGGAGATTGGGTGTTTGAAGGTTCCCCAAACCTTTCGGACTGGTCGCTAGTCTCTCGTCAACCGAACGACTTCGGTTCCGCGGAAGTAACCGTTCCAGCGGACCAGCCTGCAAGGTTCTTTCGGGTGCGGCGCGAGTAGGCGGTCAGCATACTAGTTATATCCAAACCTCCGACAATAAGGCTCCAAGGCGCCCTGAACGGGGGCCAGGTGCTTTTCATAGGCGTGCCACCGGCCCACCGAACGCGAATAAACGGGACGGGTGACATCCTGATAGGTGGGTGAATAGAGCTGTTTCTGGCGGCTCTTCTCGTAAAAGCGGGTCTGGCTTTCATGCCAGGGAAGTCCCAGGAATTCAGTCACCCGCCGCCCTTCCGTTGCAGTCTCACTAACCATATCCTCGTACTTCGTTTCGATCCACGCAAACCCCTCCCATTCGCGCACGGCCAGCCAGATGTCCATCAAGTCCGCATAGTGCCGGGCGAGCCGCTCGAAACTGAGGAAGTTCACGTTGGTGGCGTTCAACGGAATGTTCTGGAAGTAGCAACTGAGAACCACGTCGCGGGGATCGCGCAAGGCAATCAACACCCGCAATTCCGGGAAGACCCGCAACCAAAGCGCCAACCGGGTGGTCGGCGACGGATTCTTGTCGACCAGATATTTGCCCGCGGCGGCGGAGCCCAACTCCTTGAGCAAGGCTTGGACATATTCCGTCCGCAGCTCGTTGACCCGGGGGCTGGGAATCTTCGGTGAACCGAGGAACATCGGTTGCAACACCTCGAGAAAGGCCGGTGGTTCATCAAGCGCTGCGACGTCGGGATGGGCGTCGAGCAATTGCTCCAGCAGGGTCGTTCCGCTACGGGGATGCCCACCCAGGAACGCCAGACGGGGGATGGCGTTGCGCTTCTCAGGTGGATAAAATCCGTTCCACACCTTGAGAATATCCTTGGGCAATCCCTCGGTGAATCGGCGGGCCCCCTCGGCTCCCCGGTCATAGGATTCGATGAGCAGCGAAGTGTCCGTCAGGCCTCGCACGATGTCTTTCGCCTCGGCCAGCCACCGGATCGCCTCGTCAAAACGGTCGGTCCGGTCCATCACTTGGGCCAACTCATAGCGGGCGGCATAGCGTACGTAAGGATGTTGAGGATCCGAACCCAGCAGGTCGCGAAGGCCGCGTTCTGCCTCCTCTAATTTGTTTTCACGCCGGTCCAGAACTGCGGCAAAATACCGTGCCTGATCATCTCGCGGATCAATGGCTAGACATTCCTCAACAGCAATCCGGGCTTCCGCTAGTTGATGACATTGTTCCAGTAGTACGGCGTGACTAATACGGGGATTGATGCTGCGCGGATCTGCCGCTGCCGCTTGGGCAAAATAGGCCCTCGCTTTCTCCGGCTGACGCTGCCCTTGGTATTGGTGGCCGATGAGGCTAATCAGCTCGATATTGCGGGGCGCGAGCGTCGCGGCCCGAATCCACGCGCGATCCGCCAAGTCCGTTTTTCGCAAACCCAGGGCGGCATTGCCAAACTCGAACCAGAGGACAGGCGCCTGAGGAAACTGTCGTGTCAATTGTTCGTACTGCGGAAAGGCCAGCTCGAACTGTCTGGACAACAGCGCTTTACGGGCCTCGCCCAAACGACGCTGGAAGTCGGGAGGATTCATTCGGTGCGGGAGAAAGATGGCAGTCGTTCGTGGGGGATGCACGCGCGAAGAATTGAATTGCCTGAATTGACTCGCAGGCACAGACTTAAGGGGAGTAGTAGGACAGCGTTTTCCGAACGTGAGTTTTCCCACTCGGTCCACTATCACGGCGGGCTGTGGGCTTATGACCCTCGGCAAGATTTCGTTCGAGCGGCACGGCTGCATGAAACGAAAAGAACGGCGCTTCATCTTGTTATAGGCCAGGGCAACCCCCCTCGCCTCGAGGTTTTCCCTTTTCCAAATTTGATCCAACCTGACCCTGCTTTGCGGCCCGCCCCAAGCGACCGCGAGATGTCTCCAACTACTACTAATACGAATGAAACAGCGATGCTCCAACTCACCTGCCCTCCTCAAGGCGGCAGGCACGGTATCGGCGGCGGCCTTGATGCTTGGCGTTAGCCAGGCGGCCACCATCGGTTTTAACTTCCAAACCCATTACTGCGGTGCGGATTCCTATTCCGGCGCCGGGGTGACAGCCCCCGCCTTTGGTATTGGCACCAATAGTTGGGAGAGTTTGACTCCCATGGACACGGGCTACAACGGCTGCGAGATTGGTCCGTTCACCGTGAACGAGACCATCGACACCACGACGTCCACTGACGGATTGAACCCCCTTCCTGCCGGGTCGTTGAATCTCTCGTGGACGGGCTATGTGGCCAATGTCAGTGGATTCGGTGGCTACAGCCGCAGCGGACCCCATTATACTTATGGTGGCAATGGACACCATCCCGGTGAAGAAGAGGTTTACTGGGGCTTTATTCGTGACGGTGTGAATTTCGGCCCCGGATCCTCCGGCGGCGACAATAACCAGCCCGGTTACAGTATCGACATCACCGGCCTGAAGAGCGTCTTCCCGACGAATCCTTTTGTGATCCAGTTGATTGCTGCCAGCGATTCCTTGGACACCCTGGCTGACGCTTTCATCATCGACGCTGCCAAGTCGAGCACCCAAACGGTTTCGTACCCGAACATCGCGCCGGTGAACAATTCCGGAGATACCCCCTGGACTCGCGGCGTTGGCGGTGGATTGAGCACCGGCAGTGGATCCGTCGACGCGGACCATATCCAGATTGTGGGCGACCGTGCCTCGCACTCCGAGGGCCCTCCGGCCTATAACCACGCCAGCACGATCGCCGGCTTCATCATCACCGACAAGCCGGTGGTTACGATGCCGCCCCAATCGGTGACAGTTGGCAAGGGTGACTCGCTCACCCTGCGAGCCATTGCGATTGGCGTGCCTCCATTGGCTCTCCAGTGGCGCAAGGGCGGTGTCCCCATCCAGGATGCCACGAACGCCACCTACCAGATCTCGAGCATTGTCGGGACCGACGATGGCACCTATGACCTGGTGGCGACCAACCTATATGGTTCCGCCACCAGCAAGCCTTCGGTCGTTTCTGTCGATCACTTGACCATCGTTCCGCGTCCGTTTGTCGTCGATTCCAAGCCCTTGGGCACAGCCATCGACGGCGCCGATTTCGGAGCCACCTGGCTCGCGTCGAGCAAGGACGGAGCGAACGTCACCCGGCCGGGAGTCATGAGCTTCTCCGCCGCTGCCAAGAGCCAGATCACGCTGCCGGCATCGGATGCCTTGGCGCCCGCCTCAGGCACCATCGCCTTCTGGGTTCGCACGGGCACGACCAATGTCGGCACCGGCAACGAAGGGGCCATCCTGTTTGATCATCGCACTGGATCCGGGATGATCATTGCCAAGGAAGACGACGGCACCATTCTTGCGCAACCGAACGGCTCGGGAAACTCTGTGACCTCGGCCAAGTCCGTGGCTGATAATCGCTGGCATCACGTGGCAGTCGTTTACGACGTGTCCGACGTTGGTGGCGTTGCGATCTATATCGACGGCGTCCTGGACAACTCCAACGCCAATTCTTCGGCGTGGTCCTGGCCTGCCGGACAGGAAATCGAGCTTGGTTCGTCCCATGACGCCTACTGGCGTTCTTATGACGGCTTGCTGGACGACGTCCGCATCTACGATCGCCAGCTTTCCGACGTGGAACTGGCCCTCGTGGTGGCGGGTGACGCGCTGGTGGATTCCACCTCGCTGCAAGTGCGCCTGAACTTCGACGCGGAGCCCGTCGCGGGCATCAGCGTCAATTGGATGCTCAGCGGCGACACCCTGCAATCGGCGGACGTCGTGACCGGACCTTATACCGACGTCGCCGGCGCGACCTCGCCCTACTCGGTGCCCGCCACCGCGGCCCAGAAGTACTATCGCTTCCAGCACACCACGGGCACCGTGGTGAGCAATCCTTACGACATGTAAGCCTGGCTCCAAGCCATCCCGCCTGGGTCTATCGTTGGATATTCCAGGCTAGACACGATCCCCCGCGCCGGTTCCCCGGCCGGGGGATCTTTTTTTGACGGGATCTCCGAGGGCGGGAGAGGGACTCGCGTCAGCACCTGGAGCGCGGCTGCGGAGTCTTCGAAGCTGCCGCTTTGGTATCACGCGATGTCCCGATAGGCGCGCAATTATAATTATTAACCTTCTACGGCTCAACAATTCGGAACCGATAAAACTGCGCCCCCGATGCCCCGGCAGCGAAGGAGAGGCTGCCCGGCTGGTCGGTCGCCGGAAACCACAGCCGGTTGTCGGCGGAATCGATCAACGTCCACGATCCCGGATTGGAAAGATCCGACGTGCTTTCAATCTGGAAACCCCGGCTGGCGACGCGCAGGAAATCGACGGTGACGACACTACCATTCACCTCGAGGGCTGGCACCCAAACGTCCGTGCCTTTTGTGGGATCCGTGTGGGTTAGATATTCCACATAATTGGGCGCCCCATCGCCATCGGGATCGGCGTCCGCCAGAGCATTCGGTGTATTAGTGCTGGCGAAATACCGCGTCTGCCATGCAGCGAAGGACTCCTCTGCGGGAAGCGCGTTGGTCACCCACTCGGCGAGCAACGCCCGGTCGTTTTGGTCGATCTCGGAGGACGCCAGCGGGGGCATTTGTCGCGCGCCCCGCACGGAGATGCGCGAGAACAGGATCGAATGGGCGAGGTCGCCGGGTGCGATGACCCGGTTATTGGTGTCGCCAAAGTTGTTGCGGAGCAGGCCGTCCACTATGCCAGCATTGATCAGCGGCGTCTGCCAACGGGCGTCCCACGTGCCTCCGCCGGTACCGCCAGGTTGGTGACATTGGGAACAATTGGCCGACAAGTAGGACCGTACCCGCCACTCAACACTCGAGGAAGTGTCAGCAGCGGCTGCCAAGGCCGGGAGCGCGACGGTGTTGGAAGGAGCGTTATAGAAATACCCGGCGTGGGCCAGGGCCGCAATCTGGCTTTCCTGTCCTGCGCCATAGTCCATATCACGATTCAATTGCACTGTGTTGAACCCCAAACCAAAACCTCCCACCGGAGTGTAGCAAATGACGCATTCCGTCCGGACCGGATAATGCCAGATTTGGGTTCGGATGATACCGCCGTCGTTGATGGCAAAAGCCTCGTCCAAGCCTTCTTCGGCAACCAAGGTGGCATTCGTGGAAGAGTTGCCCCAGCGATAAGTGACGCCATAGACTCCGCTGGAATTTCGCACAATGAACCGTGTTTCGAGCCGTTTCGCGGAGCCGGGCACGCCGTTGGTCAGCTCCAGTTCGAAGTGTTTCATCCACACCGTGCCGGCGGGAAACGACCAATTGGTGTCACCCGCAAAGACGACCGTGAGATTGGTATCGGGAAGCGAGAACCAACGGCGCTTGCGGGCGTTGTCGGACCAAAAAGGCGTGTTGATCTCGTAAGGCACAATTCCCGCCGCCGGGGTCAACGAGGCGGGATCGGTCATGGCTCCGGTGTCCGCCAGCGTTGGGGGAAGCGGCGTGCCGGTGGAAACTCCATTATACGCCAGTCGATAAATACGCCCGTCATAGACCTGGGCAATCAGTATATCCCCGTTGGACGGATCCGTGCCGAAAGCCGAGATCCCGGCTCGCGCGGTGAGTTGCCGGGGTGTTGTCGTGGTTTTCCCGTCGTACCTTATAGCCCAGATGTTGCCGGATACGTTGTCGCCATAGACGTAGGCGCCGTTCAATTGGGAAACCCGGTTGCCGTGATAAACCACCCCGCCAACGACCGCATTCCCCTGGGTGGCGCCATTGCCATGGGCATATTCCACGATGGGATTCGTGAACGAGAGTCCCACCGGGGTGCCCGCCTTTGGACCTGCATGCAGACCTTCGCGATAGGCCCAGCCGCAATTCGCGCCTTTGGGGACGATATCCACTTCTTCGTAGGCGTCCTGTCCCACATCACCGCAATAGAGCCAGCCCGTGAAGGGATCGAAGGAAAAGCGCCAGGGATTGCGGAAACCGAGGGCGAATATTTCGGTTCGGACATTGGCGGGATTCACCGCTGTGCCATTGAAGGAGGTGAATCCGATGAACGGATTGTCCGCAGGCACAAAATAGTTGGTGGTGTTGGCCGGATGGGGATTCGGCAACAGGTTTCCGGGACGCTTGTCGACGTCGATGCGGAGGATGCTCGAGAAATAGTTGAGATCGATATGCTGGCTGTTGCCGCTGCCGTCGTATTGGACACCGCCATCACCCAGGGAGATATAAAGATATCCATCGCGCCCAAAATGCAGGTCTCCCCCGTTGTGATTGTCCGCTGGATCGCTCTGCGTGAGATACACCAACTCACTATCGAACTGCGCCCGGTTGGGATCCGCCGAAACTTTGAACCGCGACACCCGCTGGTGGAGGTGATTCGCCGCCTGGGAGGTGGTCGTCACCAGGGAGTAGAACACGTAAAAGTATCCGTTGGTCGCATAGCCGGGATGGAAGGCCAGGCCAAGGAGGCCCGATTCACCGCTCACAAAGAGCTTGCTGGTGAGATCCAGGAAGGTGGTCTTGGTGGGCTGGGCCAGATTGGTGACGACGTAGATGAACCCAGCCTTGTTGACGACAAACAGCCGGTTCGTTTCACCCGGGGGCGTGACGATGGCAACCGGTGACCCGAAAGTGAGCGCGGGAAAGGTATTGGTGGTGGTGTAGCCGAACACGGGTGGATTCGGGGGAAGCTTGAGGGTGGTGTTCGGAACCCGGACCAAAGAGGGCGCCGCCGCACCCTTGGGCTCCGCCAGAATTGCCACGATCAAGACGGTTGCCCAAGCCAGGACATTGCTGACGACGGGTGAGAATAGACGACGACCCCTTCGGGCGAAGGAAGATGCTAGGACATTCATGGAGGGATGAGGAATCTCAGGAGTCTAGTCGCTACCCAGACCCAACACAATCGCCTCCCTGTGACAATGCGCAAGGGCCAGGGCACGTCGCATGAATGTATGATGGGTCAACGAAGTTTCGTGCGGTTCAGAAAGTCGATCCTTGGCCTCCCGTCGGGACGTACGTCAAACGAAACGTACGTCCATTCCGGCGTATGTCGCCCTCACAAAATACCTCAGAAACGTCCTTCGGCCTGCCTGCCCATTCGATTTTGGGTAAACGGAACCACCTCCCACGTGCCACAAGCCAAAGACTTTGCATTGACTCTGAAGATGGGGTGGTGATCGTTAGTCCATCCCTGATGAAACCGGATTGCCTGCCATGCGTGGTCGTGGCTGGTGTCCGTTAAATACTACTTGTTGATCTCCATGCGTCCCACATTTTCCAAGACTTACAGTCGCCGCGTTTTCCTGGGAGCCAGTTCCTCGGCGGCCTTTGGGTTCATGTTCCTGCCGTCGCGGGTGTTCGGTGCCAATGAACGGCTTCGTTTCGCTGGCGTAGGCGTCGGTGGCAAAGGTTCGGGTGACATCGATCAAGCCGGCAACCTCGGTGACGTGGTCGCCATCTGTGATTGCGACGAGAATTCGCTGAACGAGAAGGCCAAGAAGTTCCCCCAAGCCCGGAAGTTCTTCGACTTCCGCGAAATGTTCGACCAGATGGAAGGCAAGATCGACGGGGTGACGGTCAGCACCCCCGACAACACCCATGCGGTCATCGCGGCGGCGGCGATCAAGCGCAAGATGCACGTCTATGTGCAGAAGCCGCTGGCCCACGACGTCGCCGAATGCCGCTGGCTGCTGGATTTGTCCCGCAAGCACAAGGTGGTCACCCAGATGGGAAACCAAGGCACTGCTTCGGACGAGTTGCGCCGAGGGGTGGAAGTCATTCGGTCCGGCGCTCTGGGAAAGGTCTATGAAGTCCATGTCTGGACGAATCGTCCGGTGTGGCCGCAATCGCCCAAGGTGACTTCCCGGCCGGCACCTGCGCCGGTGCCAGCCACCCTGCATTGGGACCAATTCCTCGGACCCGCGCCCTTCCGTCCTTATACCAGCGCCTATCACCCCTTCAGTTGGCGCGGATGGCAGGACTTCGGCACCGGCGCGATCGGTGACATGGGATGCCATACGGTCAATTTGCCCTTCATGGCGCTTAACTTGAAATACCCGACGGTCATCAACGCCCGGAACGAGAAACGGAACGAAGAGACTTATCCAGCTTGGGCCACGGTGGAATATCTCTTCCAGCCGCAGGGTGATCAACCTGCAGTCCGCATGGTTTGGTACGAAGGCCATTTCGCCGATGGCCATAAGAATTTGCCGCCGCTCGATCTCTTCCTGGGACAGAAACCATCCGACAGTGGATCCCTTATCATTGGCGACAAAGGCACGATGTACTCCCCGCATGACTACGGTGGGAAGTGGATGCTCCTCCCTGAGAAGCAATATGAGGGTTTCCAGGATCCTCCCCGCACCTTGGCGCGCAACGGCAAGGAAGACCAAGGGCAGAAAAACGAATGGGTCGAAGGCATCAAGGGCGGGCCAAAACCCTTTGCGAATTTCGAATACGCCTCACTCCTCGCCGAAACGGTGTTGCTGGGCAACGTGGCCATCCGCGCGGGTAAGATCCTGGAATGGGACGGTCCCAACTTAAAGGTGACCAATGACCGTGAGATCAACCACGCCCTGAAGCGCGAGTATCGCAAAGGCTGGGTGGTCTGATCGGCTGCACCGAGAGGTCCGGATCCCTATAACCTCCCTCGCCCAAATAAAAGGGCGTGGGAGGTTCACTTTTTTCCGGGAGGACGGCTCACGAGCCACACCTCTCATTTCGGGCCATCGTTGCCCGCCCGGAACGCCCGCCAAGACCAGGCGAATCGGGCCCTCTTACCCCCGTGCCGATAAAACCGTTACACTCAACGGGGCCAAGGTAAACAAGGCGGACCATTGCTGCTGGTGCTGGGGAACGGCCTCGGCGGTGACGCCACCGGCGTTACCGGTGTTGCTGCCGCCATAGACCCCGGCATCGCTGTTCAGTACCTCCTGCCATTTGCCTTCCTTGGGCAAACCAATGCGGTAAGCCTGCTGCGGAACGGGCGTCAGGTTGAGAATGACCAGCACGTGGTGATTCGTTTCCCGATCATAACGGCAGAAACTGAGGATACTGCGGTCGTGGTCCGAGCAATCGATCCACCAGAATCCGTCGTGATCGTAGTCGCCGCGCCAGAGCGCGGGTTCGGCGCGGTAGAGTTGATTGAGATCCCCCAGCCAACGCATGACCCCAAGGTGATACGGCCCCGCTTCCAACAGCCACCAATCCAATTGGCCGTTGTCATTCCACTCACTCACCTGCCCGAATTCACCACCCATGAAGAGCAGTTTCTTGCCCGGAAAAAGCCACTGGTAGCCCAGCAGAATTCTCAGATTCGCCGAAGCCTGCCAATCGTCGCCTGGCATGCGCTTACGCAACGAACCTTTGCCATGGACCACCTCGTCATGCGAGAGAGGCAGGACGAAGTTCTCGTTAAAGTGGTAGAGCATCGCGAACGTGAGGTCGTTCTGATGATACTTCCTATAGACTGGCGGCCGCTTGAAATAGCCCAGCGTATCGTGCATCCAGCCCATGTTCCACTTGAGCGTGAAACCCAGGCCACCCAGCCACGGCGGACGCGAGACCATCGGCCACGCAGTGCTTTCTTCCGCGATAGTGACAATTCCCGGGTGTTCCGTGTGAACCAAATGGTTCACCGAGCGCAGGAACTCGACTGCCTCCAGATTTTCCCGCCCGCCATGTTTGTTCGGCACCCATTCTCCTTCACGCCGTGAATAGTCCAAATACAGCATGGAGGCCACCGCGTCGACGCGTAGACCGTCGATGTGGAATCGCTCGCACCAATAGAGGGCGTTGCTGGCCAGGAAATTTCGGACCTCATGGCGGCCAAAATTGAAGATCAAGGTTCCCCAATCCTGATGGGAGCCCTGGCGCGGATCCGCGTGTTCGTACAACGCCGTGCCATCGAATTGCGCGAGCGCCCAGGTGTCCCGCGGGAAATGGGCGGGAACCCAATCCACGATGACACCTATCCCTGCTTCGTGCAGGGCGTTGATCAGGTATTGCAGGTCATCAGGGGTGCCATAACGGCTGGTGGGGGCAAAGAATCCCGTCACCTGATAACCCCAGCTCGGGTAGAAAGCGTGTTCCGCAAGCGGTAGAAACTCGACGTGGGTAAAACCCAACTTGAGGACATGCTCAATGAGAGGCGCGGCAATCTCTCGGTAACCCAGCGATTCATGGACCGACTTGCGTTTCCACGAACCCAAATGAACCTCATAGATGCTCATCGGCGCCCGCAGCCAATTGGTCTCGCGGCGTTTCTTGATCCAAGCCTGGTCCGTCCACTCGAATTTCTGCGTGTCCCAGACAATGGCCGCATTCTTCGGGGCGTTCTCGAAAAACAGCCCGTAGGGATCGGTTTTCACCACCAATTGGCTGTGGCAGTCGAGAATCTCGTATTTGTATAGGGCTCCGATGCCAACTCCCGGGACGAAGATCTCCCAGACCCCAGACGTACCCAATACCCGCATGGAATGCCTGCGCCCGTCCCATTGGTTGAAGTCACCAATCACCGATACGCGCCGCGCGTTGGGCGCCCACACCGCAAACGCCGTTCCGGTGACGCCGTCAATGATCGCCAATCTTCCACCCAGCGCGTCATGAAGTTGCCGATGGCTTCCTTCATTGAACAGGTGAAGATCTGTCTCTCCCACGGTCGGCCAGAAGGAATAGGGGTCCCGCGTCCGCCACTTGTTTCCCCCGCCATCGGTAATCTCCAGGTCGTAGGCGTAGATCCGGGTAGCGTCCAGGGTGACACCTTCGAAAACGCAGTCGCCCACGCGTTCCAAGGCGAAACGGGGCTTGGCGGGCTCGTGAACGGGGATGACCTCCACACTCGCTGCGCCGGGGATCATCGCCCGGACAACCAAGCCCGAACCATCGCCCAGAGGATGCATCCCGAGCAAGGAATGCGGCGACTGGTGCACAAGTTGGACCAAAGAGTCCAACTCCGCGGGAGAAAGCAGCATGCGAAAACCATCCCCCGGCCACCTTCAAATGTCGAACCCGCAATTGCGCCAGCACAACTTCGACCGGCGTTGGGTCTATCAGGCGCTCCCGTCGGGATTCATGCCGGGTGGCAGTTCGTCAAACCCTTCAAAATCCTTGGGCTGCAATTCCCGCGAGATTTTGTGCTCCTCCGAAAACCACTGCCCGAGGTCAATCAAACGGCACCGTTCCGAACAAAACGGCCCCCATTTGGCAGCCAGCCATTTCCCCTTCGCCTTGCAGCGCGGGCACTTCACGATCATTTCCTCTGCGGCACTCATCGATTGAAAAGACGCATTAAAAGACTCAAAACCACACTGACCACCAGGCAGGTAACGATGGGAAAGTAGAACGAGGTCTGGCCTTTGTGAATATGGATATCCCCGGGAAGCAATCCGCCCTGACCACTCATTCGCGGCCCCAGCAGCCAGACGAGCAACCCCAACCCCGCCAGACAGAGTCCCGCCACCACCATCGTTTTGCCGATGTTCTCCACCCACGCAGGATAGCGCCACCAGGGCATCGGGGAAAGGGGCTTGAGAATCGGGCGCGTGCGCGGATTGACACTGCTCCCGCTTAAATTGGATCTGGCTCGCACGCGATTTTCCCGAGTTCGGCATCCGCCGCGGTGCTTGGCCCCTCCAGGTTGTCCGAGCCCGCCACCTGCGTCCGCCAAAGCCTGGAGGGCGAGACTCCGTCGAGCCCATCCTTATGGTGAGAGGTTTTGGGTCAGGTCATAACATCCTCCAACGGAACATCATGTGTCAGTCCCGGACATCTTGACCTCGATTTACCTGCTCTTCCCCACAGCGAAGCCTCACACCGATAGCAGGGCTCGACGGAGTCTCGCCCTCCCGGATTTTGGCGGCCTTGCGGCTTGCCTAGACCGACGACGATCACTCTAGTTTATCGGCGATGTCGAATGGTGCCCATCGTCCGTGACCCGCTCTGATTGGGAGGCAGTGGATCCTTTTTCGACACCCTGTTATTTATATATCCCGGCGGGAAGATGGCTCTTGAGCCCTGTGGCAAGGTCGGCTTTCATCGTCGCGTGACCAAGCCCGAGCCTTCCGATCCAAACTGGATTCATTCGGAAACTTTCCTGCGAACCCTCCAGCAACGGCAGCTCCGGCTTTCGTTGGGCTGCGCGATGGCTTTTCTTCTGGTGGTTTTGGGATTGCCCCTGGCCAATTACTTCGCGCCCGAATTCATGGCCGCGCGAGTTGGCGGGTTCACTCTCTCCTGGTTGATCCTGGGCGTGCTTTTCTTTCCGTTTGTGTGGTGCATCGCCTGGATCTTTATCCGCCGCTCGATCGCTCTGGAAAAGGCCGAGGTCGCCGATGTGAATTCCCGGGCAGCGAGCAAGCCCTCGTCGAACTAGGTCCGCAGCGCCTTCGAATCCCCTATGCACATTGACCCCTGGATCCTTGCGTTTTCCTTCATCACGGTAGCCGGCACCATTGGCATGGGCTTTTGGTCCGCGCGCCGTTCCCGGTCCGCTGCCGATTTCTTCGTGGCTGGACGGAGCGTTTCGGTGGGTTGGAACGCCTCCGCCATCTCGGGTGAGTACCTGAGCGCAGCGTCATTCATGGGCGTGGCAGGCATGGTGATGTCCAGTGGCTACGATGCCCTGTGGTACCCGGTCTGTTACGCCTGCGGTTACTTGTTCCTGCTCTTATTCATAGCAGGCCCCCTGCGGCGCTTTGGGGCCTACACCATTCCCGACTTTGCCGAGGGCCGCTACGATTCCCCCGGCTTCCGCAAGATCGCGGTCGTGTTCGTCCTCTTCATCGGCTTCTTCTATACCATGCCCCAGATGAAGGGCGCGGGGACCACCCTGCACTATATCTTTCCCGGCCTGCCCTATTGGGCGGGGGTGGTGTTGGTGGGCGCGGTCATCACCTTGAATGTCGCCCTCGGGGGCATGAAGGGCATCACGTTGGTCCAGGCGTTTCAGTATTGGGCCAAGATGTTTGCCATTTCGCTGCCGGTTTTCGTTTTGATGTCCGTGTACGGCGGCTATGGCAAGCAACTGGAGGTCCAAGGGCAGTCTCCTCCTGCGGCGATCGTCGAAACCAATCGCCTCGCTCTTCCTGCCAAAGCCCCGGCGGACAATGCCTGGCTGAATCCCTTTGGACCCCTGACCACCAAGGCCGCCAAGGCGGCGGCACCGCGCCTGGCCCAACCTAGTTCGGTGATCGCGGGCACGAATACCGTGGCTGATCCGGCGGCCCAGAAGGCCTGGCTGGGGGAACACGAAAGGGGCTACGCGTTGCTCTACACCTATTCGTTGATCATCGCCCTGATCTGCGGCACGGCGGGCCTGCCGCATATCCTGGTCCGTTTCTATACCAATCCCGACGGCGTGGCGGCCAAGCGGACCACCATGTGGGTCATGATCCTCATCGGGATCTTCTATGTTTTCCCACCGGTCTTTGGAGCCCTGGGCCGCAACTGGATGCCCGCGCTCTATTCCGGAATCGGGGTGAATGGAACCGATGGCCTCGTCCTGAAACTGCCAACGGTGCTACGGGAAAAGTACGGCACGCTGGGCTCGATTCTCAGTGGAATCACCTGCGCCGGCGCGTTTGCCGCCTTCATGAGCACCTTTAGTGGCTTGCTGGTTTCGATGACCGGCGCCCTCGCCCACGATGTCTATGGCCGAATCCTCCGGCCTTCCAGCACGCCCGCGGACCGCATGCGGATGTTCAAATATAGCGCGGTGTTGATCGGCCTGGTCTCGGTTCTCCTGGGTACCATGGTTGAGAATTTTGAGATCAACTTCATGGTCGGCCAGGCCTTTGCCATCGCCGCCGCCAGTTACTTCCCGTTGCTTTTCATGAGCGTCTGGTGGCGGGGTATGACCGTCAAAGGCGCCGCCACCGGCATGTTGATCGGAGGCCTTTCGGCGATGGGTGCCATTTCCCTTACCAGCTGGACGACGTTTATTTCCACCCAGGCGGCCAAGTTCAAGCTGCTCGAAAAAGCGGAACCCGCGTGGTTTGTCGCCATCAAGGCCTACTCGCTCACCGATTTTTGGGCGGAACATCCGCTGCTTCGAATCCTCGGGGAACAACCGGCTATCTGGGCGGTACCGCTGGCCATTGGCCTGATGGTCCTCGTCTCCAAACTGACCCGCACCGCAGTGCCGGCGGATATCCGGATGAAAATGCTAGTGCTCCACGCGCCGGAACAACTGGGCTTGAAACAGGAATATATCCGGGACCACGAAGCCGGGCACTGAGGCGGAAACGATATCGCCCCCGGGGCTAGGTTTCACACGGGAGCGATCCCGGAGGGATCATGGCGATTAGTGGCCGGTCGGTTGAGCGCAGCGATACCACCGGCATAGAGCCCACCGAAAGGGCGGGCGCCAAGGGGGCAACAGCAGCCAGGTGGAAGCGCGAGCAAGCAAACGGGCGCAGTCCGCAGCCCGCCTTTGCGATCCACTCAAGAAGAGAGCCAAACAGCGCCATTGCTCTGCGGGGTATGCTTGACCGTCCCTGGTCCGCGCGCCTTGCGTCCCGAGGCAATTTAGGCCTCCGTGCCCGCGCCATATCCCCGCTCGTCACCCGTCGGTTTCGTGCAACTCAACCCCGGCTATCATCTTTGCCCCCTGCAGGGTCACGGCTAGAAGGCCAATTCTGGCGTGATATGCCGGTGCGGAGCAGGGTCAAGATGCGCCCGCCTGCTCGTGCACAGTCTTTCCATTTGACGTACATAGCACAGCAATGTATAATGCGGCCATGATCGAAAAGGAATTGGTGGCGGCTTCGACCGAGCCTTTGATCTTGTCCCTGTTGGCGAAGGGCGAAAGCTACGGTTACGAACTGATCCAAGAAGTCAAACGCCTCTCCGGCGAGGAAATCCAGTGGACGGACGGGATGCTGTATCCGGTGCTGCACCGGATGGAGGATTCCGGCTGGATCACAGCGCGCTGGGTCGAGATGGAGAATGGCCGCAAGCGCAAATACTATTCCATCAAGGAGGACGGCCATCAGGCTCTAAAGAAAAAGCGCGAACAATGGACCGTGATTTCCTCGGTACTTGGCGGGCTTTGGAAAGGCCAACATGTTTGACCTCGAACCCTCCATCACGGAATGGCGACGACAGATGCGGGCCGCAGGTCTCAAAGCCGGTAGGCGTTTGGATGAATTGGAAAATCATCTGCGGGAGGAAATCAGCGCACTGAAGTCGGCCGGAGCATCGGATGCCGTGGCCTTTGAGCAGGCCATCGCCCGCCTGGGCAGCCCGCACTCGGTGTCCACGGAGTTCAACAAGATCCGCGTCGTCCATATCTGGCCAGTGAAAATCGGGTGGACCCTTTGGCTCGCTGCCATCCTGCTGCTCGCAGGCGGGCTGACGCCGGGTTTGCTGGCAGGGAGGCTGGATTTCGTGTTGGGCGCGCATATCCTGAGTGTCACCGCCGGGTACACCGGGGCGATGCTGCTGGGAGGTTTTGGAATTCTATATGTCGTTTGGGGACGGTCTGGCCGGTTGTCGTTGGCCCGCCAGCAATCGTTGAACCGCGCCGTCCATCGGTTTGGACCGCTCGCTGCGAGTCTGGTGATCACCGGATTGCTCCTGGGCATGCTCTGGAGCCGGCAAAACTTGGGCCGGTATTGGGGCTGGGACCCCAAGGAAATCGGTGGTTTATGCGCGTCCACTTGGCTCGTTGCCTTGGTGGTGATGCCACGGTATGCCAGGTTACGTGACCGGGCGGTAATGCTGCTCGGCATCGGCGGAAGCACGGTCGTCACTCTCGCCTGGTTTGGGAGCAACCTGTGGGACACCCGCCGGGGACTGCGCGCCTACGGATCCGAAACCTGCTGGCTGTTGGCAGTTTTGTTGGGAATTCACCTCGTTTTTCTGGTGATGGGAATGACTCCGGCACGTGAAGCCAGGAAATCTTGAAATACCCTTTTTTTCTCTTACCCCTTGAAAAATCTCGGGAGCGAGGTTTCCAACGAAACGAAACGCCTTCCTCCGCCCCCTAACGGGAGAAAGTGTCCGCAGGGCGGATTAGAGGATAGGCATTCCGGGGGTTCCGACCGGCTGCCGCCCACGAAAAGAAGATGCGCCCATTACGACGCGGGCCATTCCACTTCGTTGAAAGGAGCTCAGGAGAGGAGACGCCATTGGGTCAATGAGCAAACCTTAAACTTTGGTTTTGCCCATGAACTCGTCCAACAATTCGAAGAACATATCGAAACTCCTCTCATCATTGTGGTCAGAGTAACGCATTATATAGTGACGCCATCCGCAGTGGCTCGTCCATTCCGCTTGGCTCATCAGCCAACTTTGGAATTCTCCGAAATCTGGAGCCATGCGGCTCCCGGGGACCCGCGCTTCCACAGCCATGAGAAATCCATTCATGAAACTATAAAGGCTATCCAACGACTTGCCGCCGTACATGCCCGGACGTTTTCGAATAAACCCCAGCATTTTCATTCCCATTTCGGTCCGGAAAACGGGTCTTTTATCGCTTTCTAGCCACGCTTCCGACGGCGTCCGAGCTTCAAACTCCAACCAGAGTTGAAGGAATTTTTCATAAGATTCCAGGTCACTACTTGTGGAAAGATAAACGGCGCAAGCCGAGCCCCCTGCATTTGGATACCGATCACCAAGAAATCGTGCAAAATCAAGGGCGAGCTGCCACCTCGCCTCCTCCTCGACTTCCATTTCCCGATAAGCGTTGATAACGCCGGAATAAAACAAGTAAATGTGCCAGTCATTCTGACGCGCCAAAGTCGCCGGGTTTCCGGCTTTGATCATCTGCCATGAATCAATGAGTGATGAACCGGTCATAAATCAATATATTTCAATAGTCCGGGAGCCCGCCTGCTTTGCCTGCCAGTACCGCCCTCATCCTCATCCTTCCTGCCGCATCGTACAACCGGAACGTGCTCCACACCACCGTCAACCCATTCTTCTCGGCGACGGTCCGCAGCGAGCCCGCCTGTATCGTATTCCGGTTCAACTGATGGGAAAAACCACCTGTGCCAGTCTGGGAGCCACATAGTTGGGACAGTCGCATCCCCTACCGAAGTCCCAACCGGGTTTAGAGTGAAAGCGTCTCCTACAACATCCCTGAGTTAACCGGAATCGGCCTTCGCAAAGGCTACGGCCCGACAAGAACCAGTATGAGGCGGGCAAGCAGGCGGGGTATTAAGTCAGGGTACGTAAGCTTTCCTTCGCCGGAGAAGCTTTTTTTAACGGAGAAGCTGCGCCAGCGTCTATTTTCTTGGCGTCCCGCGTGCGATGGCTAGCGAGCAGAGTTCAGCTAAGTGCTGAAATACGAGCATGACCCCAACAAAATCGTCCATTTCTCCGCCTGGACCTCCATCACCGACGCCAAGGCCTTCTTCGAATCTCCTCGCCTGGTGAAAATCCGCCAGGAAGCCGGAGTAAAGGCGCCCGATTTTATCTACCTGGAGCAGTTGGAGGCCGGAGTTCTTTAATTAATTCTTAAGACGGCTACCATTTCGCGGCGTATAATCCGGCGAAACGCAACCTGGGATCGGCCCGGGTGCCGGTGATTCTGATACGCACCGCTTCCGCGCGTTGCGGCTGCCAGCGGACCAGGCGCTTCCAGCCAATCGTGGAGCCCTGGCCGCATTGGTGCCACTTGTCCGCGTCGAGCAGATCCACCTTGAATGACTCCACGCGCTGGCCTTGCGTGATGTCTTCGCCGACCATGAGCGTGGTTACGTACCGCGGTCGCGGCAGCCGATAAACGATTTCGGTATTTCCTGTTGAATCCGTGGAACGCTCGGCCACTACTCCCTCCACCAAATTGGTGCCGAACGAGTCGGTTATCCAGCGTCCAAAAGACTGCAAGGCGCTTACATCTGACCCTGGAATCAAGCCTTCCCGATTGGGGGCCAAATTCAGCAAGAGGCCCGCGTTTCGACCGACTGAAAGCTCATAAATCTTCTGGAGATCATGGAGACTCTTGACCCTCTTCTCGGATTGCGGGTCCCAAAACCAATCGAAATCCAAAGGCAGATTGGCCACCGCCGGATACCAATACAGATGGGTGGCATTCTGGATGACGTCCCGTCCGCCTAAGTTACGGCCCTGCATGTTGGGCCATGAGAAATGCTCGGGATCGGTGGCCAAGGGTACCACGTTCCACTCAGCCTCCCGCGCGGAACCTCCCTCATTGCCAACCCACCGCACATCGGGACCTTTGGACACTATCACAGCGTTGGGTTGCAGCTCGCGCACCAAGCGATAGAAGCTCGGGAAATCCACCGTCTCGGCCTTGCCGTCCGGAAAGGCGCCGTCCATCCACACCTCGGAGATCTCGCCGTAGCCCGTGAGCAGTTCGCGTAATTGGGCCCGATAGACGTCGTTATAGGCTGGCGTTCCAAAAGACGGCTGATGCCGATCAGCCGGGGACAGGTAAACGCCAAACTTCATTCCCGCCGCGCGGCAGGCTTCGCTCAGCTCGCGTACCAGATCGCCTTTTCCCTCACGCCAAGGTGAATTGCGAACCGAATAGTCGGTGGTTGCACTTGGCCACAGACAAAAACCGTCGTGATGCTTGCACACCAGCACGACCCCTTGGGCGCCAATCAGTTTTGCGGCGGAACACCATTGTCCGGCATCCAGTTTTTTGGGGTTGAATAGCGCCGCTGACTCCTTACCGCTGCCCCATTCCTGTTGGGTCATGGTGTTCAACCCGAAGTGGAAAAAGACCTCCACCTCCCGCTGTTGCCAGGCGAGTTGGCGGGGCGCGGGAACCACCTGAACCGCCCGCTGGAGCATCGCCACGGTCGCCAGCGAAGCATTCGTTTCCCCAGCGACAGTTGATTTACAAACGCAAATCGCTCCCACGATGGCCAGAAGCCGATTCATTACCATTGTAACATTGAACCTGCCATTCATTGTCGGATAGAGTGGAAGTATTCGATTCCGCCGCTTCCTTCCCCAGTCTGTGAATATCTGCGTAATCTGTGAATCAAATCCCCCCCGTTTCCAAAAAATTAATCCCGGAAACCGATCTTTGAAAGCGAAAAAGAGACGGGCGATGAATCGATCATTCCAAACCGCGGAATAGTGGGATTTGTTTTATCCACAGATTACGCAGATTTTCACAGACTAGACGCTATTACTACGAGACGCCTTGCAAGGCGGAATGCAACCTCTTCCACGCCTTTGCGGGCGACGCGTGCGACCGAGTCGGGAGCAATCGACTGGTTTATAAGTACTGGAGTGCCCCTTCGGTCACCGCCCTCATCCTTAGCCGTCCCACCGCGTCGTACAACTGGAATGTGCTCCGCACCACCGTCGACCCATTCTTCTCCGCGATGGTCCGCAACGAACCCACCTGCCCGTATTCCGGTTCTATTGACGGGAAAACCCACCTGTGCCAATCTGGGAGCCACATAGTTGGGGCAGTCGCATCCCTTACCGAAGTTCGAACCGGGCGTTGAGAGTGAAAGAGCCTCCCACAACGCCCCTGAGTTAACCGGGAATCCAGTACGTGGCGGGCAAGCTGGTGGGGTGTTCAGTTAGAGTACGTGAGCTTTCCTTCGCTTGAGAAGCGTTCGTAACGGAGAAGCTGCCCCAGCGTCTATTTTCTTCGCACCCCGCGATGGTTGGCGTGCAGAGTTCAACTAATAGTCTGGACGCCCATCTATTGTACTACTGTACCGAGCAATTTCGTCGAATCCATTTTCATCCGGATTATTCCAAAACGTATCCTGACCGAATTGGACAAATGTTGAAGGAGCACCCAGTTGCAGCCACAAGTCTCTATTCACTACCAATCCCGGAGGCAAACGCGACAAATCGTTCTTGGAATCAACGATGTCTTCAGCGCTTAAGTCACCAAACACTTCCCAACCAGCACAAGCGAAACGATAGCCGCCACTCTCCTTCAGCTGGCTATAGAGCAATCGAGTTAACTCAACTCGCGCAGCGGTTCCCTTAACCCTTACAATTCCGACTGCGCTCACTCCGTCTGGGATTATATTACATCGCCATGTCCCGTTTGACGTCGCTATAGATGATTGCGCGCTAGGCGGGCCTTCCACCGTCACCCCGTTTGAGAGGCACCAGATTTTGCCCACGAATGAACGGGCAATGTCGAAAGCTACTGATTGATTGCCCCCGCAATCGATAGAAATTCCGTAGAGATAAGCCATAAACAATCAAGGTTGGAGTGAGACCCACCGCATTTGACTCTCTTTAATAAGTCGCTTATACTCTCCGACTGGCAAGAGAATCTTGGGGCGTACGTATCCATGTCCCTCTGGATCCGTCGGATCAGGCACGTATCCAAGTTTGACATCAAACATCTGCTCGGTAATTGCCCACACTTTTATTTCACCTTTTGCGAGTTTTTTTAGGGCAAATGGAGGTAGTTTTGAAGGATTATTTGGCGTTACTGATAACCCTTGGAATGTCGGCTTCACCAAGCCATCAACGATATCCGGGATATCCTTTGGCCTAATTCCAAGATACGTTCCTTTCAGCACCTCTCCATCTGGAAGCAAATCAGGGGATCCGCTGCCACTCATACCTCGATACAAAATCCTTTGTGTACCGTCTTCGTCGTCCAGAAGCACCGGCGAGAGCATCACTTCTACTCCCAAAATGGACATGGCAATGCCACCTGCCGTATCCAGGGCTCTTTGCCCAATATTTATTTTAATCGCTTCCTTGACCTCGGCTCGGGCGATCTCCCTGACAGCAGTAACCCAGACCCTGTTTACGACTAATGAATTCTGACCGTTCAGAAAAGTTTGCTGAATTCCTTGAACTGCATTTTGTTCACTCATGCCGCCTACTACGTTTCCGCTCGGGTCGACCCCGTTTATCGGGTCGGAGTTGGCGTATTGAATATGGTTCTGACTTATCGGATTTTCTAAGTACCCCTCAAGCGAATCCTTCTGCGAAAAGATGCCATAGCGCGGCAAGTACCACCGGGCGCGGAGGTTAAGCGCGCCGAGGTCGTTGTCCCAGACTTCGCCGGTGTAGCCGTAGCTGGTGCCACCGGGGATCGCTCCTTCCACGTTGCCGTAGGCATCGTAGGTCAAGCTGCTGCCGGTGACCGGTGCTCCGGTGGTATCCAGTTTGCCACGGATGTTACCAAGCACGTCGTGGACGTAGTAAGCGACGGTACCTGCGGAGGATTTTTCGGCGATAAGCCGGAGACCGTGCAGGTAAGTCCTTGGCGTCGTAGAACTTCCCGGATATTCCACCACCACCTGTGGGTATCCATTCAGAGCTTGAGGATCGATCAGGTACCACGTCGTGGTACCGCCGACGGTCTTGCTGACCCGGTTGCCTTCGGCGTCGTAGACCTGGGTCACGGCGGTGCCGCTGGGCTTAGCCACCAACCGGTTGCGCCGGTCGTAGGTGTAGGTGGTGGCCGTGCCACCCACTGTCCAACTCGTCAGGTTGCCCCGGTTATCCCAGACGCCTGTGCCGCTTGAACCGCCATCGGTGAAGGTGCTCCATTCGTCACGGGCGTCCACCGTAACGTTCTGGGCCGAACCGCGCAGGCTATTGAACGTGCTCGTGCTTCCGCTCACCGCCTTGGACTTCCGGTTGTGCGCGTCGTCGTACTGGTACACCACCCCGTCCGAGCCGTAGGTGGTCGAGGTGGAGAAGTTCTCAGAGATCAACCGGTCCTGACTATCGTACACGTGTTGGAAGTCCCGTTCCGGGTCCGTCGAGCCCGTGTACAGTTCCCGCGTGAGCGAACGCATCCCACTGGGAGTGCGCGTGTAAGCGCCGGACTTGAAGGCCCGCGCCGTCGGACTGCCCGGCCAATTCACCGTGAGGGTGCTCAACGCTCCCCGGGCGTCGTACCCATAGCTCTCGCTGAAGCTCGACGTGGTCGGGTACGCCACGCTGGACAAGCGGCCCGAGGTATAACTGTAGGTGGTGGTCGCGGTGGTCCCGATATTGTTGATCACGTTTATCAAGCGACCCGCAAAGTCCCAAGCGTAGAGGTTATCCACGGCCTTCGTCCCGGTGGGGGCGGCGGTGGTCGCCAAATTTGCTGCGGTCAACCCGGTGTAGGCCTGACCGTATGCACGGGTCGTCACCAGCAGATTACGCTGGTTGGTGTACAAGTACTGGAGCGTTCCTTCCGGCACCGCCCTCATCCTCAACCGTCCCACCGCATCGTACAACTGGAATGTGCTCCGCACCACCGTCGACCCATTTTTCTCCGCACTCGTCCGCAATTGCCCACCTGCGTCGCATTCCGGTTCCATTGACGGGAAAACCCACTTATGCGAGTCTGGAAGCCACATAGTTGGGGCAGTCGCATCCCTTACCGAAGTTCGAACCGGGTGTTGAGAGTGAAAGAACCTCCCACAACGCCCTTGAGTTAACCGGAATCGGCCTTCACGAAGGCTACGGCCCGACAAGCTCCAGTACGAGGTGGGCAAGCTGGCGGGGTGTTCAGTGAGAGTACGTGAGCTTTCCTTCACTCGAGAAGCGTTCGTAACGGAGAAGCTGCCTCAGCGTCTATTTTCTTGGCATCCCGCGTGCCTTGGTTGGCTTGTAGAGTTCAACTATTCTTTTTCCAAAAAACCCATCGGGAGTTTCTTTTGTTCCACCACTCATACATCGGAGCCCACTCCCAGAAGTATACCGGATCGCCTTCAACAATTTCGACGCCCTCGATCTTCTGGAAAACGGTCCCACCTAGCAACTCGATCGTTTTCAACGCCTGATTTCGGATAATAAAGGAAAGTGGACTATACATGCTTGTTTCGGAAGCAAACATATCCTTCTCGAGTGGAAATAACGCGGGAATATTCTCAATTTTTAAAAATGTCTCATAGGCATCGAGCGCTTGCCTCCGAACCGACGCAGCCGGATCATTCAATAGCTTCTGCATCGTAGATGAATAATTATTATAATTATTTCGTAAACGAATATATATCAACTGGCTTCTATCCCTTACATCATCATCCCTGTGTGTCAGCCATATAGGCACGCGCGGTAGAAGATGTTTCAAAAAGGAACTCGAAATCTCGGGTGATAGGATGCCGTAAGCAAACCAAAGCCCCCATTTTAATTCCGAAACGTCTTCACTTGACAAACATTCCTCAATATCTGCAATCAGCGCATCGTCCACAGCAACGCGAGCGATGTCTTCCGCACTCAACCCCAAAGAAGACGGACCTGAGACCTGTAAGGCGCGTTCGATCAATCGAGCTGAGGCAATTTTTTCCATATTTTAATATAGAAGACTTCCGGCAGGTAATTCTGCAGGATTTACGATACTTATAGGAAGTGGCTCTGAACTCAACAACTCAACCCCTGCTCCTTTTGGATTATTGATATATATTTGATTTCCCGCACCACCGGCTATCCTTCCCCTGTAAAATGTCGTACCCTGTTTGATCCGATATGTCACGAGCCTTGTCGCCTCATTGCCCCATTTAAATATATTCGACAATTCCTCCGCATCGACTGCGGAAACGGGCTTTTCGATTCCAAAAAAT
>DATJII010000020.1:0-3503 GCA_035493435.1 Candidatus Limnocylindria bacterium
CCTTGCTGGTTCGGTCCTCGGCGACAAGTCGTAGGATCTTGCGCTCCGTAGGGGTTAATAAATCGAGGCCTGGCTTTTCACGGCGCAGCTCCGATGCCTCTTCGCGGCGCTTGACCAGCAACCCCGCCAGCGACGCGCTGATGAACGTCCGCCCTTCCATGACCGCCCGAATGGCGGCCAGCAATTCTTCAACGGCGCTTTCTTTCAAAACGTAGCCCCGGACCCCCAACTGCATGGCTTCACCAAAGAGGTCTTCGTCTTCGTGCATCGTCAGCAGGATCGGCAGGATGGGAAGCTTCCGTTCGGCTATGGCCCGCGCCACCTGCAGGCCGCTCAGCTTGGGCATGTTGATATCCAGGATGACGATCGCGGGACGAAGCTCTTCCATCAAGCGCAAGGCGTCTTCGCCATTGCCCGCCTGCCCTACCAAGCGCAGCGAAGGATCCCCCTCGATAACCTCACACAGGCCTTTCCGAAAAATCGGGTGATCATCGACGATCATCAAGGGAAGTGGAGCACTCATGTTTCAAAATGAGGCAGCCATTCGCCTGAGTTCAGGATCGGATACCTGGTCCGATGGCCTTTTCAGATTGTGGGTTTACCTCGACTTCATCCTAAACCATTCCCGGGCGGATTTGAATCGAATTCACGCCACTCCCTGCGGCCAACGATGATTGGCCGCAGGGATGGTGCCCTCACTCAAATGGCGAAGTCGTTGTATTCCGGACGAACCGGTTCCACGGGTGGATAGAGCATCCCCGCTGCGACGGTTGAATTCGTCCCTTGTTCGATCAGGATGAACGCACCGGTCAGCCGGTTATTGTTGTAGCCGTCGAAAATGAGTGGCCGGGAGGTCTTGATCCGCACTTCGCCGATATCATTCAGTGTTAGCTCCTTCGGCTCGGGCTCTGGATCGTAAGTGGCGATGTCAATCCGGCTTTCCAAGGCCGTCACCACCGCTTGAACGGTCTGGGTGGAGTGCTTCAGGAAGTACTTCCGTCCGGCTTGCAGCGGGCGTTGGTGCATCCAGCAAACCTTGGCGCGTAATTCCGAACTCAGGCCCGGCAGTGCGTCGAGGCCGACGATCATGTCACCCCGGCTGATGTCCACATCGTCAGCCAGGACGATGGTGACTGATTGTGGACAAAACGCTTCGGGCACAATGCCGTCGTAGGTGTGGATCTCCTTCACCGTGGTCTTCAAGCCACTCGGCAAAACCATGACTTTCTGGCCCGGTCGGACAATACCGGACGCAATCTGTCCACTGAGCCCGCGGAAATCGTGCAGCTCCTTGTTTTGCGGGTTATTCGGACGATTCACCCACTGCACCGGCAAGCGGAAGCCGTGCAGGTTCCAGTCGCTGGCGATGTGAACGGTTTCCAGGTGCCGCAACAACGTCGGTCCGCAATACCAGGGAGTGTGCTTCGAAGGATCGACCACGTTATCGCCGTTCAGTGCGCTGAGCGGCACAAACTTCACGTCCTTGATATCGAGGATCGGCAGGAATCCCTCAAACTCATCCCGTATTTCCAGGAAGCGCTGCTCACTCCAATCGACCAAGTCCATCTTGTTGATGGCGATCACCAGGTGGGGAATCCGCAACATCGACGAAATATAACTATGGCGGCGGCTTTGTTCGCTCACGCCGTGGCGGGCGTCCACCAGCACGATCGACAGGTTGGCGGTCGAGGCGCCGGTGACCATGTTACGCGTGTACTGGATATGGCCCGGGGTATCGGCCACGATGAAGCGGCGCCGGGGTGTCGCGAAATAACGATACGCGACATCGATGGTGATGCCTTGCTCGCGTTCGGCGCGCAGGCCGTCGGTCAGGTTCGCCAGGTTGATCTGGCCCCCGCCGGTGATATCGGCGGAACGTTCCAAGGCTTCAATCTGATCCTCCATCAAGGACTTCGAATCATAAAGCAACCGGCCAATCAGCGTGGATTTGCCGTCGTCTACGGATCCGCAGGTGTTGAAGCGGAGAATTTCTATCGGATGCTCGGTGGTCGAGGACATGTCGGGTCGATCTAAGAGTGGCGTTTCGATGCTGGGTGGGGTGAAGTTCAGAAATACCCCTGTTTCTTCCGGTCTTCCATCGCGGCTTCGGAGGCCTTGTCGTCCGCACGGGAACCACGTTCGGTCACCCGAGCAGCCGCAATTTCGGCAATGATGTCATCCACGGTGTCGGCACGACTTTCAACCATGCCGGTGCTGATGATATCGCCAATGGTCCGGACGCGAACCACCATCTCCCGTACCTCTTCCTTCGGCTTCGGCGGGAGGATGTCCGTGACCGGCAACCACTGGCCGCCACGACGTACACACTTGCGCTGGTGGCTGAAATAGATCGTGGGCACCTCCAGCTTTTCCTGCCGGATGTATTCCCAGACGTCCATCTCAGTCCAATTGCTGAGCGGAAACACCCGCATGTGTTCACCGGCATTCACGCGCGCATTATAGAGATTCCAAATCTCCGGCCTCTGGTTCTTGGGGTCCCATTGGCCGAACCCGTCGCGAAAGCTAAAGAATCGTTCCTTGGCGCGGGCTTTTTCCTCGTCACGCCGGGCGCCACCGATGCAGCAATCGAATCGGAACTCCTCAATAGCCGAGAGCAACGTGGGAATCTGCAGCCGATTGCGGCTGATTTCCCCGGGATTCGGAATGGCTATACCCTTCGCAATGGCGTCTTCCACCTTGCGGATAATCAACTTGCCGCCGAGTTGCTGGGCGCGCCGGTCGCGAAAATCGTTGAGTTCCGGGAAATGGTGCCCGGTGTCCACATTCAGGAACGGCATCGGGATGTCCGACGGGCGAAACGCCTTCTCGGCCAACCGCAGGAGACAGATCGAGTCTTTGCCACCCGAGAACATGATGGCCGGCCGCTCAAACTCGGCGGCGACCTCGCGCATGATGTGGATGCCCTCGGTCTCGAGGTACTGCAAATGATCCAAATGATAACTGCTCATCGAATATTCTTCCCGGTCCCTCGCCGGGCTCGCTTGCTGGACAAATAAGAATTCGCGGCGGCGATGGCACGCTGCCACCGGACGCCGCGATTTACGAATCAGGCGGTCGCTGCGACGGCTTTCCGACCCCACGCGGCATGCAGGCCGCATTCCCGTTTTTCGTCGGCCTTGGCCGGGTCAAAATAATCCCACTCGTTCGGCAAATGATGCTTCTTGAGATAGTCTTCCATCTCGGCATCGGAGGCATAGAAGAACGGGCTGACCTTGAGCGCCCCAAAATTCGCGTCTTCGGAAACGATGTCCAAACCAGCGCGATTTGGATTCTGGACCTTGCGCAACGCCGTGATCCAGACGGTGGGGGCCAGCTCCTTCATGCCACGTTGGAAGGGCTCCAGCTTCATCACGGCGCTGAATTCCTTCAGCTCCTGCTCCTGCTCGGTGGTCGGGATGGGGCCGTGAATGGCGTCGCGGTGAGCGGCGGTCACGCGCGGGACGAAGCCGCGGATGTCGAGATTGAGCAGCGACTTCAGGTGC
>DATJII010000021.1:0-12906 GCA_035493435.1 Candidatus Limnocylindria bacterium
GCCGAGGTGTTGACCGGGGTCAGCTTGATGATCCCACCGGGCAGGGCCGCGTCGGTCGCCTTGCCATCGAGTTCCTGCCAGAAACTGACATAGGGATGCAGCGCAAAGGCCTTCAGGTACGGCGTGTCGTCGAAACTCAACTTCGTTTCGAGGTGGTGCGACGTGCCGATGTCCAGGATCTGCTCGGCAAACGCGGTATAAGTAATGTCGAGCTTGAAACCCTTTGGCAGTCCGAAGGAAAGGCCAGCGATCGGGTCGATTTCCGTCCAGGGCGTCTTGGGCTCGCTGCCATACGGGCCATGCACGGAAACCGGGCTGGTGCCCAGATCATTCCAAACGCCGCCGACAAACGTCACGTCGTTGATAAACGATTCACCGTGATAGAGGCTGACGAAGGCCAGGAACAGCGGCTGTACGGTGAGGCCCTTGTCGCGCACCAACATGCCGCGGGGCGTGACATATTCGTTGGCAAACTCCACGTTGACCAGCGCGTGGATCTTCGAGGGAGCGTCCTCGGCATGCACGGTGGAAATCGCGGGCGACAGGACGGACGCCAAGGCGGCCACAGAGAACGCGCCGGCGCCGGTACGAATGGGTTCAGTGATCCGAAGGGTAAGAGCTTTCGATGCCGTCATGGTTGCTTGGTTTCTTTGGGTTGAAGCGAAACGCCGCTACAGACAACCCTCCTTACGCAATCGTTGTGCCAGCCTCTTCGAAGTGTGTTTTCTCCTTTGTTTACAAGGGTTTGATCACTTTCCTGCCTTTTCCAAAACGAACCGAAAACTGTTTCATCTGTCGCCCGTGAAACACTTGAAACAACGCGACCGAAAACGTACTGCCGCTATTGCGCCAATTTGCGGTAGATGCGGGTGCGATGGACCCCCAACATTCGGGCGGCGTCCGCGATATTTCCGCCGGTCTCCTGCAACGCCCGTTGAATTAACAACTCCTCTGCTTCGGCCAGGTTCAACGGTAGTGTCGCAGCAGCCTCTTTGCGATCTACTTTGGCAGGACGGACGGAAACTGGCGCAAGCTTCACCGGCAGGCCCAGATGCTCGGCGCGGATCGCTCCCCCGCCGCTTTCAATCAAGGCGCGTTCGATCACATTTTTCAGTTCCCGGACATTGCCCGGATAATCGTGTTCCTGGAGCGCTTCCAGGGCCTCCGAACTGCACGAAGGTGCTTTCAAGCCCATCTCCGCCGCAAAGAGCCGCAGGAAATGAGTGGCCAACACCGGTATATCTTCGGGCCGTTCCCTCAAGGGAGGTGTGGCCACGACATAACGGGCCAAACGAAAATAGAGGTCCTGCCGGAACATTCCCGCCGCGATGCGGGCATCTAGGTCCGCGTTGGTCGCGGCAATGATTCGGACGTCAACCTTCGTTGGTCGTGAGGCGCCCACCGGGGTGACACAGCCATCCTCGATCACGCGCAATAGCTTCACCTGCAACGACGCGGGCATATCCCCGATTTCATCCAGGAAAAGTGTGCCGCCATGGGCCAATTCGAAATAGCCCTTGCGATCTGCCGTAGCCCCGGTGAAGGCGCCTTTGACATGCCCAAACAACATCGATTCCGCGAGATCTGCCGGGATCGCGACACAATTCACCGGGATGAAGGGTCCCTTGGCCCGCACGCTGTCAAAGTGGACGGCCCGGGCCACCAATTCCTTGCCCGTGCCGCTCTCGCCCAGAATGAGCACACTCGTATGGGCAAACTGGTGCAACCGCCGGATGTCGTCGGTGATCTTGCGTATAAGTCGGCTGCCACCGACAAGGCCCGCCAGGTTCCAACGTTCCGCTTCCAGCCCAGAGATCACCGCCAGTTTTTCGTCGGCGTGTTTCAACGCGGTTTCCGCTTCCCGACGGCGCTCCATTTCCTCGGTTAGCTCGGTCGTGCGCGCTTCCAGGGCGCGGTTCTTTTCCCGCAACTCCAGAGTCAACCGGCTCAAGCGCAGATGCGTCGCCACCCGGCTGAGGACTTCATCCGTTTGGAACGGCTTGATGATATAATCCACGCCACCCGCACGGAAGCCCTCGACCATGCTGGCCATCTCATTCCGGGCGGTAATAAAGATCACTGGTATTTCCCGCAGCGATTCGTCCAACTTGAGGAATCGGCACGTTTCCAGCCCGTCCATCTCGGGCATCAAGACGTCCATCAATATCAAGGACGGCCGGGCTTTGGCCGCGACCTTCAAAGCCGTGGCGCCACTGGATACCGCGAGGATCTCATATCCTTCCGGCTCGAGCGCGGCCGTCAAAACCGCGAGGTTTTCGGGCACATCATCGACGAGCAATATCTTTTCGCGCGGTTGACGTGCGACCGCTACCGGGGTCGTCATAAGTGCACCGACGCTCCCGTGACGCGTGGCGCCGTGACCTTGGCCAGCAAACGCAGAATTTCGTCCATGTCGTAGCTTCGCATGAGCAGCCGGATATGTTCCGCCAGCGCCTCGGCGTCGGGACCCAACCGCCGCAGTTCCTCCAGGCATCCCTTCAGGGCCGTCGTGCTGTGTAATTCCGCCGCCAAGTTCAAGCGGGCACAAAGTTCGTCTGAAAGCGAAACCCGCAAGGTTTCCGGCGATGCGGGCGGCGGTAGACTCGGCAAAAGGGGCGCAAACTCAAACTCAGCGCCCAGGTGGACTTTCAAACAGTCATAGATGCGTTCGCAACGAAAGGGCTTGGCGAGAAAATCCACACATCCCGCCGCCAAGGCTTCGTCCCGATGACGGGTCAACGCCGACGCAGTGTGCGCCACAATCTTGGGGTTCCCGAGGCTGGCGTCCGCCAGCATCAGCCGGGCGGTATCCACGCCGCTTAGACCGGGCAACAGCAGATCCAGGAAAACCATATCCACACCCTGCGCACGTACCATGGCAAGTGCCTCGTCCCCCGTCGTGGCGTACCAAACTTCACAGCCCACCGAAGATAATAGCCCGCCCAGCACTTCGCGATTTTCTCGCCGATCATCGACCACTAACGTCGTGATATGGCAGCCCGCCGCCAGTCGTTCGATTTGCGGCGTCACCGTTTCTTCCACCGTCGAGGTGCGAACCAAAGGTATAGTGAAATGAAACCTGGAACCCACCCCGCGCGACGATTGTAATTCCAGTTTTCCGCCCAGCAGCTCGACCTGCCGTTGGGCAATCGCCAATCCGAGCCCGGTCCCGCCGGAATCGCGGGCGCCACTGCCTTGATGAAAAGGTTTGAAGATATCCACCTGCTCCGACTCGGGAATACCCAGGCCGGTATCAATAACTTCGAAAAGCCACCGTCCATCCGTTTGGGGGCAAAACCTCATATAGACTTCGCCCATCCGGGTAAACTTCACCGCGTTGCCCAACAGGTTGATCAAGACCTGACGCAACTTGCCTTCGTCGCCCCGCATCGGCAGGCGATGGTTGGCGTCCATTTCCACCCGGAAAGTGATTCCTTTTTGGGCGCAGAGCGGTTGGAAGGTGGCGGTTAGATCCCGGGCCAGGGCCGCCAGGTCGAAATCCACGGGACACAACTCCATGCGCCCGGCTTCGATTTTCGATAGGTCCAGTATATCATTGATCAGGCCCAGCAAATGGTAGCCGCTGGAACTGATACCTCGAATCGAATCCCGCTGTTCCGGCAGGAGACGGGAATCGCGCTGGACCAACTGGGTATAGCCCAGGATCGCGTTGAGCGGCGTGCGAATCTCGTGGCTCATGCTGGCCAGAAAGTCCGACTTCGCGGCATTGGCGGCCGCCGCCGCGCCTTCCGCCTGCTGACGCACCCGTACCTCCTCCTGCAAGGCGGCATTGGCCGCCGCCACGTCCCGAGTCCGGCGCCAGCTACCAAACAGATAAGCGCTGGCGAGCAACGTGAACGCCAATCCGCCCAAGGCCACCAACCACGACTGCACGTGCGATTGGCCCCCGACAAACGCCGGGGTCGGGGTGAACACGACGGTCCACCGCCGCCCAGCAAACTCCAGCGAAGTTTCGGCCCCGGAAAAAGCCGAGGCAATGGCATTTTCGGCTCCGTCATAGATTAGGTCTCCGGAGGACGACTGATCGTAAAGCCGGGCCTCGATGCCTTTCGCCCGTAGCTCCTGGAATGCGTTGCCCACGAGATCGGCTACCCGGAATACTGCCACTGCGAACCCCGCCAACCGTTCACGCCGGGCAGCCAAAGTCTCCGGCCTATCTCCCTGCCCACGGTATACCGGCAACAGCACGAGCAAGCCCGCCTGGCTCCCCGATTCCTGGGCCAACCGCAATGGAGCGGTGGCGGCTGGCAAGCCCGTGTCCCGCGCCGTTTCCAAGGAGCCCCGGCGATGGGGGTCGGAATCCAGGTCATAGCCGAGCGCGAGGGTATTGCGCTCCAGAGGCTCAATAAGATAAACCGGAACGTATTCTTCCCGTGGCTTGGCCGGGACGAACCGGCCGTCGCCCTCCCGTTCCCGGAATTGAAATCCACGAAAACCTGCGGCGACAGCGGCGGCTTCCATTTCTCCCCGACGGCTGGCCGGCACTAAGGGATTCCACGAAAGCGCCTGAATCTCCGGCTGGCGGTCGAGTGCTTGGCGGACAAAATCATGGAACTGGCCACGCTCGATCTTACCGTCCGCTGCATGGAGGGAAGCGATGGAATGGAGCACCTCCAGAGATCGGAGCATGCTGACCTGAAGCTTTTCCACCTGCTCGCGGGTAACGTCTTCTGCCCGTTGCCCCAGTTCCCGTTTTTCCCAGCCCCGGATGGCGAAGCACAGCAACAACGACAGGATCGTCCCTGTCCCCAGCACGCAACCAATCCAGGGAAAGGGCAGACGCGGAGGCGAAATTGCGCGAGCTCGAACCAACGTTTTCGTGGTCGAGCACAATATGTGCCGCTGGTATCGGGTGCGGGCGATTCCGAGGCCCCCACATACTCCTAACGCGTCGGATGTAAGGGGCCGCTGCCTCTGAAAACCACAGTGATCGTCGTCGGTCCAGGCGGATAAATAAGGCCACCCAAGTCCGGGAGGGCGAGGCTCCCGACGAGCCCCAACCTCGGCAAGACGCTTCGTTTCGAAGAACGTTAGAGGCAACGAAGCATGAAGTTCTATTCACAGTACGAACGACGCATCATATTCCATTTCAGACAGTTGTATCTCAAATACGAAGCGACCCACCGCTAGTTTGGGCTCGTCGGGAGCCTCGCCCTCCCGGTCTTGGTCCACGCTTCGGGCCCGCCCAGACAACCAGGAGCAGCTAACTTCTCTGGTGGAGTTGAATTCAGACAATCCAAACGCCTTGCTCGCCGAACGAGAACCGCGCCAAGTTGCGTCCCGACCCATCGAAACACCCGCACGTCGGATCATTTCGCTGGCTAAATCTGACCCTTGTGCTCAAACGCTGCCAACCCCTGCAGTTCGATTGAGTTGGCTTAGGGACACCGACTCGTCTTCGTACAGCCACTTTTCGAAATTGGCCCGGCGAAGGGGCCACTCGTGATCGAGCATCGAGAACCAGGAGGTATCCCGGTTTTCGCCCTTAACCACCATGTGTTGGCGAAAGACGCCTTCAGGCTGAAAGCCCATCCGCAGAGCCGCTGCCTGGCTGGGGGTGTTGAGCGCGTTGCACTTCCACTCCATGCGCCGGTAACCGAGCACGTCGAAGCAATAACGCAGCAGGAGATAACAGGATTCGGTATTGGCCTTGGTGCGTTGCGCCGCCGGACCGTACCAGACATAGCCCAACTCCGCCACGCCGTGTTCCGACCGGATGCTCATGATCGATAGGCTTCCCAAGCAACGGCCGGTGGCCGTTTCGCGAACTGTGAAAGGCACCAATCCCGGCATCGCCCGCAGATCGCGCAAGAAAACCCGCATCGCCTCGGCATGGGGGAAAGGGCCGATCGGAAGATAACGCCAGAGGTCGTGACGTTTCTCGTCCCCGTGGGACAGGGCGAAGAGCTCATCGCCGTCGCGCTCCACGTCCAAGGGTGACAAGCTGATGAACCTGCCGGGATGGGAAACCGGCTGAGGCACGGGCCAGACGGAATTCAAAGAGGCGCTCATGACAGGTTCAGTCCGGGGCACCGCTCCCCTGTTGTTGCTGCCCGATAAACTGGAAGCGCACCACCGACGAGCCATTCACCGTGGCCGGGGAAAGAAAATGATCCAGGGGGCGGACACTCATGGGGACGCCGTCCCGGGAATAAAGACGAACGTAAACAACCATCATCTCGTCCGTTTCCGAATGCCGGGCCAGTCCGAGCACGAGGTAGTAATTCCCCTTGTAATGACGATAGACTCCGCAAGGGCACGAAGGAACCGGCGGCACGGACACGGCGTTTTCCATAGTCGGATGGACTTCTGTGAAGGAGAAGGTATCGTGAGTGTCCCCAAAATGCACATGGAATCCTAAAGGGCCGCTCCGATCTGACAGGCTGACACAAACTGGTTTGTGGGGGCGTGGCACTTCGACCGGAAAGGTCGGCGTATCTCGGCCTAGGAGAAGCGAAGTTCGACGAGCTTTTCGAAGGCACAATCGAGTTCTACGCCATTGCGGCCGGGCACCGGGAATAGGTTGCGTTTCAATCGGGACCGTAGCAACCTTTGGCGATCCCGGCGACCACCCATAATTGAGCCGGAAAGAGGAAACTACCTAGGCGATTCCCATGAACTGGTATTACGTTCTGCAAGGTCAGCAAGCCGGCCCGGTGAGCGACGAGCAACTCGAAGAATTGCTGCGCAGCGGTCAGATTCAACAAGACACCCTGGTTTGGCGTGAGGGCATGGCCAATTGGGTGCCCTACTCGGAAGCCAAAGGCGCCCCGGCGGCAGGAACTCCCGCCAAGGTGGGCATGAGCATGGCGTCCTCCGCCGCTCCTGCCGCTGGCGAGGGTATGTGCGTGGAGTGCGGGAAGATGTTTCCCACCGACAACCTGATCCGCCATGGCAACGCTTATGTGTGCGCCGCCTGCAAACCGGTCTTCATGCAACGGCTGGCGGAAGGGGCGACAATCCAGAGCGGGCCGATGAACTATGCCAGTTTTGGACTCCGCATGGGGGCATTTATTCTCGACGTGTGTATCTTGTTGGGAGTAGCAGTGTTAGCGAACATGGCTGCGGGACTCGGACCGCTCGGACTCAACGGCGTTATTCCAGGTCAAATGACGCCAGGTCAGGGCCTCAGTCAAGCTATACAGACCGCGTTCGGGCTTGCGTACGAAGTAATAATGGTAGGCAAGTTTGGCGGCACCCTAGGGAAACTGGCCTGCGGAATCCGAGTCGTTACTTCCACTGGTGAAAGGGTCACGTATCTACGGGCGTTTGGACGGTATTTTGCGAAGGGTTTAAGCTGTTGTACGTGTGCGATTGGCTATTTCATGGCCGCCTTTGACGAAGAGAAACGGACGCTTCACGATAGAATCTGCAATACCCGCGTGGTCACCAAATAACGGATGACGCACCCGCAGATACAATGTCCCCGGTGCAGGATGGTGTTGCTGGAAAGAGTCTTTAATAACGGCACCCTGGTTCCCTGCCCCAACTGCGAAACACCCTTGCAGGTAGAGGTTTTCCCGGCATTGTTCCGCCCCATCAAGTCGGGTTGCGAAGGCGAAGCCTTAATGGTCGAAGGGGAGTCGGGATGCTTTTTCCATCCCCAGAAGAAGGCCGTCATTCCTTGCGAAAGCTGCGGTCGTTTTCTCTGCTCCTTGTGCGATTGTGAATTGCATGGCAGCCACTATTGCCCGGCCTGCGTGGAAGCGGGAACCAGCAAAGGCAAGATCAAGTCGCTGGAGAACAAGCGAACCTTGTACGACAGCATTGCCTTATCTGTGGCAGTGGTTCCTTTTATCATACCGTTTCTATCAATCCTTACGGCACCGATAGCCATTCTAATAGCCGTTCGTTATTGGAATGCATCCCTGAGCATCGTGCAACGGAGCCGGGTTCGATTTGTGATAGCAATAATGGTCGCGTTGTTGCAAATCGGCATCTGGAGTTTGGCGTGTTATTATTATTTTTTGAACCGCAATGGCTGAATTGATTAGATATCAACGGTTGACCCGCGCACGAAACAAACAACTTCTCGGCGTCGTGTCTTCGACTCGGAGCAGCCTGTGGCTCGGACCAGACCACATCCTATATGTTGAATCAAACGGCTATGCCGAATCGTACAAGCGGTTTTACTTTCGTGATATCCAGTCTCTTACGCTCCGGGCGACCAAGCACCGGTTGATCTGGAATTGCATCCTCGCCCCCATCTCGCTGCTATTCTACTCCCTTAGCTTCGCAACCGGAACGGGAACTGACATGGAACTCGGATTGGTTATCACCATGTGCACGTTGGGAACTCTCGTCCTGGTAATTTCGCTCATAAACACCTTCCTTGGCACGGGCTGCGTTGGGGAAATTCGGACCGCCGTGCAGACGGAAACACTCCCCTCGCTGTGCCGGATACGGCAGGCGCGCAGGATCCTGGCGCAGATTCGGCCCCTGATCGCCGCTGCCCAGGGGCAATTGTCATCGTCAGACGTTGCCGCCGCATTGCGCGGAGAAGAGCCAACCTCCGTCCAACCGACGCCTTCTGTTCAGCCCCAAATTACCGAACAGGATTTGCCACCGACCTTGAACTCCTGATCGTCGCACCGCCTTGTCGACTCTGGTACATCAACGGTGTTTTCACCACGGCGACCGGGAAGCGGTCGCCCGTTGCCCCGAGTGCCGGCAATATTACTGCCGTGAGTGTATCACCGAGCACGATGACCGGGTAATCTGCGCCGCGTGCCTCAAACGGATGGCTCGCACGCCGTTGACCCCAAAATCGGGGTTTCGCCGCACTGTGCGTTCCGTCCAGCTTTTAACCGGGCTGTTGTTGACGTGGTTCTTCTTTTTCCTACTGGGTGAAGTGTTGCTGCGGAACCGCACTTCCTCCCATCGCAACACGTTGTGGCACGCCACTTCGAGGGACTCGAGATGAGCTCCAATCCACGACGCCAAGCTGGCAAGCGGTCGCTGGACCTCATTGAGGAAGCGACCCAGCTCATGCGCACCGCTCCGACAGGCACGTGGCTGGCCTATTATCTGGGGACGATTCCCTTTGTTCTGGGGCTGCTCTATTTCGCCGCCGACTTGGGCAGCAGCCCTTTTGCGCGCCTTCATTTGATCGAAACCTCGCTGGGCATGGGATTGCTCTTCCTGTGGATGAAATGCTGGCACGCGGTGTTTTCCCGTCGCGTCCGTGCGCAATTGGCCTTGCACGCGATGCCCACCTGGAACCTTAGCCGCTGTTGGCGCGTGTTCACCACCCAGGTGCTCGTGCAGCCCGCCAGTCTCTTCCTCTTTCCGTTACTTATCCTTCCATTCCCACCATTTCCCTGGGCGCGGGCTTGTTTCGAAAACATCACCGCTCTTTGCGATGGCGAACCAACCAGCTTCCGAACCCTCTTCAAACGCTCGTGGGAGCAGGCTGGTTTATGGCCCCGGCAAAGCATCGTGATCTCAGGGTTGATTTCCTGTTTTAGTGGCTTCGTATTCCTCAACTGGATGACCGTGTGTGGGCTGATCCCGCAGCTCATCAAGATGCTGTTGGGAATCGATTCCTCATTCGCCAAGAGCGGTCTGGGAATGCTCAATACAACCTTCTTTTCCGTGGCCTTAAGCCTCACTTACCTGTGTGTCGATCCCCTGGTCAAGATTGTCCATGCCCTGCGCTGTTTCTATGGGGAATCTCTCCAATCGGGGGAGGATCTGAAAGCGGACCTTAAACATTTCTCCAGCGCCAGCCACTGGGTGGCGGGATTCCTTCTGGCCTTCGCCTTATGCACTGGGACCGGGGCCATGGCGGCCGAACCCGAAAACCGCCCACCGCCCACCGTGGTTTCGCCCACGGCGCCAACCGTACTGGCGCCCTCGCAATTAGACGAGGCGCTCGATCGAACCATCCGCACCCGTAAATACGCCTGGCGCATGCCTCACGAGGTCGCGCCTCCCGCTAAGGAAACTCGTGGCCCCATCGGCGAGTTTTTTGCCCGGATCCGCGCCGCGATTGACCGAGCCTGGGATTGGATCCAGGATTGGTGGGAAAGACTCACCCATCGCAACCCGTCGCCCGAACGCGAATCCAGTGGATTTGGCGACGCCTTGGGAACCCTGCTTACGTTCTTCGTATATATCTTGATTGCCGCAGTGCTGGCCTTGCTGGCCTGGTGGATTTGGCGACTCTACAAACACCGGAAGGAAGACCTCATCCCAGCCACCGCAACCGTGATACCACCAACAGTGAACCTGGCGGACGAAAGCGTGGGTGCCGACCGCCTGCCAGAGGACGGCTGGATCAGGCTGGGAAATGAACTACTAGAACAAGGGGAACTACGATTGGCGATGAGGGCCTTCTATTTTGCCAGCCTGGCCCATTTGGCCTCGTGCAACCTCATCGGGCTCGCACGCTTCAAATCGAATCGCGACTATGAGTCGGAATTGCGGCGCCGCTCCCATTCCCTTCCCACCGTGCTCCCTGTTTTCCACGACAACCTCTCTCTGTTCGAACGCATTTGGTACGGGACTCACCCGGTGGACCGGCCCACGGTGCTGCAATTTGCCCAACAGGTCCAAAGGATCAAGGCCGTGTCATGAAGCGCTCCCTGTCCATGGTGCTCTTGCTGGCCTGCGGAATCCTGCTCCTCGCGGGCATAGTCCAACTTTTCGAGCTAAGATACGAAACCGGCGATATCTACCCCGCCTATTCGTCCTTGCGCGCCGATCCCCTGGGCACCATGGCGCTATACGAGACCCTTAACGAACTGCCCGGCACGATGGCGGTGCGCGACTATTCGGACGGCAACGAACTACCCGCGGGAACAAATACCGTCTACCTGCATCTCGCCGCCGGGTATTACGATTGGGACCACGTCCCGGAGTCACTATTGTTGGAAGTGGAGCGATTCACCAAGTCGGGCGGACGACTGGTCATCACGTTCTTTCCAGAGCCCACCGAGCGCTCAACCGCCAAGTCCCGCCGCGCCCAGGAGGTGAAGTCCGCAAGCCCCGAGAAGGACAAATCCAAATCCGACGACAAGACCGGCCAAGGCAAGGGTGGAACCAAGCCCCACAAACCCGATCCTGATCCGCCACAGGACAAGGACGAGGAAGACGAGGCATCCAAACCCGCCAGCAAAAAGAAAAGGGATCACGAGATCCTTTCGCTCGGTGAGCGTTGGGGATTGCATCCTTTGCTCCTCAAACTGGAAGCCGGTCCAGACGATACCTACCTACCGGCCCAAGTCACCAATCGGACTGGGCTCGCCTTGCCACCCACCCTGGAATGGCACACCGGCGTGGTCTTCACCAACCTCGGCCCGGCCTGGACCCCCATTTATATGCGGGGCACCAACGCCGTGGTGATCGAGCGCAACTTCGGCAAAGGCAGCGTGGTGTTCTCCACCGACTCTTACTTCATCAGCAACGAGGCCATGCTCCAGGATCGCCACGCCGATTTCCTGGCGTGGTTGATGGGGCCAAACAAGCGGGTGTATTTCGACGAAGCTCACCTGGGCCTGACGGTATCGCCTGGCATTGCCATGCTCATGCGCAAATACCGCCTGCAAGGTTTCCTCGGCGGGCTCGCCCTCCTCGCGGGATTGTTCCTCTGGAAAAACGGCACCAGCCTGGCGCCACTGCCCGATATCACCAAACAGAATGACGCGATCATGGGCAAGGAAGCTTATACTGGATTCGTCAATTTACTTCGGAGAAATGTGCCCCAAAACGTCCTGCTCGCCACCTGTTTCGCCGAGTGGAAGAAGTCAGCAGGCCGGGGCGCAGGCCACTCACCCGCCCGCCGGAAAGCAGTCGAAGACACCTACCTCGCGGTAGCCGATACGCGGGATCCGGTAAAGGCCTATCAAGCCCTTTGCGCCGCACTCCACACGTCCCAGGCACCGCAACCGGCGCCAACGCAACCCGCACCACCTGTTTTAAATATATCCCATGAATCTTGAACGGCTCAAGGAAGTCCTGACGCAGGCCCGGCGTGAAGTCGGCAAAGTTATAATCGGCCAGCACGACACCATCGACCTGGCGCTGATCGCCATCTTCACCGGCAATCATGCGTTGGTGGAAGGAGCGCCCGGGGTGGCAAAGACACTGCTTGTCCGCACCTTGTCGCACGTGCTGGGTTCGGACTTCGCGCGCATACAATTCACGCCAGACCTCATGCCCGCCGATATCACGGGCACCAGTGTCTTCAATCTCCAACGCAGCGAATTCTCCCTGATCAAGGGACCCATCTTCACCTCGTTCCTGCTCGCGGACGAAATCAACCGTGCGCCCGCGAAGACCCAATCGGCTCTCTTGCAGGCCATGCAGGAGCGCACGGTCACGATCGATCGCGACACCCATACGCTGCCGTCGAATTTTACTGTATTTGCGACCCAAAATCCAATCGAGCACGAAGGTACCTATCCCCTGCCCGAGGCGCAAAAAGACCGGTTCATGCTCAAGATCGTCGTGGTAGCGCCGGAGCGTGACGACGAAGTCGCTTTGGCCCAACGCACGTTAACCAAGAACTCTCCCGAACGGTTGCTCGCCGAAGGGGCGGTGCAACCGGTGGTGCAAGCGGGGGACCTGGTTGAACTTAAGGAAGTCCTCGCCTCCCTCGTGGTCCGGGACGAGTTGATTGGCTATCTGGTGGACATCGTGCGGGCCACGCGGCAGCACGAAGCCGTCCTCGTGGGCGCCGGACCGCGCGCTTCCCAAGCCTTGATCATGGCAGCGCGGGCCTATGCGGCGATTGCGGGTCGCGATTTTGTGACACCGGACGACATCAAGGCCATGGCCCGACCGGTCCTGGAACACCGGATGATCCTGAGACCGGAGTATGAAATCGAAGGCTTGATGATCTCTGAAGTCATCAGCCAGATTCTCCAACAGATAGCCGTCCCC
>DATJII010000022.1:0-3025 GCA_035493435.1 Candidatus Limnocylindria bacterium
CACCGACGAGTTCCGTTTCCGATTCTGGAAGATCGAAAGGCAAACGGTTGGTCTCCGCAAAGGCGGAGATCAGGAAGATCGCAAACGCGAGCAACGAAAGGGGCCAATACACGAGGCTTTCCCAAGAGAAATGCTTCGCAAAAAACGGGAAGGCCAGCCATCCATGGTCACGTTGGTATTCCACGACTTTCGTCAGGTTCAAATTCCCAACTATCAGGAACACCACGATCACGCTCATACCCATCGCGATTTCGTAAGAAATCATCTGGGCGCTGGCGCGAATACCCCCCAGGAACGGGTATTTTGAGTTGGCAGCATAACCCGCGAGAACGATGCCGTACACCCCCAACGACACGATGCCGAAGGTGTAGAGAATGCCGACATTCAGGTCCGCAATGACCATTTTCTGGTTACCCAGCACGGAGCCAAAGGGAATCACCGCGATCGTTAACAACGCCGGAATCACAGCGATGGCTGGAGCCAGCCAGAAGTAGACTTTCCGGACGTAGTTCGGGGTGAAGTCTTCTTTGAGGAATGACTTCAAGCCGTCTGCCAGCGGCTGGAAAATGCCAGCCCGCACCAGAAACGGCCCGATTATCGGGATATAATCGATGAAGAACGGTGAAGCGCGGTTGGGGCCGACCCGATCCTGGATCCACGCCGAGACCTTTCGTTCGACCAAGACCGAATAGGCCACCATGGTCATGACCACGGCGAAGGCCACCAGGATCTTGAGGACACTGAACAAGACAAACTGGATCGACGGATCGAGATAGGAAATGGAGTCTAACATCGCTCGAAAGGGTTAGATGGAAACCTGCACGCCAGTGTCGCCAATTTTGGCCCATTCCAGTCCGGCGAATGCGGGCACTTCTTTCGCCATCTTGTTGAACAGCCCCTCGATTGTGGCAAAGCCGTTCTCACCACCCAAGGCCTGGATCAGCTCATGGAGCACTTCCCATTCGGGCCGCGCATCACCTTTGGTCTCGACGGCTTGTTGGAACTTCTGGAGGCGCCCTTTGACGTTCACAAAGGTGCCGCGCTTTTCCCCCGGTGCGCATCCCGGTAACAGGTAGCCTGCGGCCGCCGTGGTTGGCGTGGGCAAGACATCCGAGACGACGAGCAAATCGAGCTTCGCGAGCAAATCAGAGCCGATGCCTTGGGCCGTGAGATCGGCACCCAATACCACCAAGGATTTAATGGTGCCTTTGGCGATCCCGTCAGCAATACGGGGTAGTTGAATTCCCATCTCCGTGAACGAAACGCCGGTGAGGCGGGCTCCGTTGCTATTGGGATTCTTATCCGCATTAACCAGGAAATCGTCCCCTTCCCCGTCGTTGGCCACGGAATCCGTCATGGCCCCCAGCCGGGTGGCGAGTTTCTTGACGAGATAAAGCTCTTCGTTCGTCTGGCGCCCACCCGCCACAATGGCGATCGAACCGCGTGCCGCCGTCGAAAGCTTTTGGGAAACCTCCCGGAGGGCGGCTCCCCAACTTGCTGGCTTGCCTTGGATCAGCACTTGCGCCAGGCGATTCGGGCTATTGATCCACTTGTAGTTCAAGCGACCGGAATCGCACATCCAGGACGAGTTAACCGCGTCATTTTCACGCGGTTCATAACGGTGGATCACGCCTTCGCGGGAACCGATGGTCGTATTGCAGCCCGTGCCGCAGCTATCGCAGATGCCCTTGGTTTCCTTGAGAAACCAGACGCGCATTTTGAACCGGAAATCCTTGGAAGTCAGGGCGCCGACCGGGCAGAGGTCTACCGTGTTCAGTGTATAATTATTATCAAACACCGCGCCCGGAGCCGCCGCGATCGTGTTGTACGATCCGCGATTGACGATGCCCAGGGCGTCGTCCTTGGCAATGTCCCTGGTAAAGCGGACGCACCGGGTGCAAAGCACGCAGCGTTCGTCATCGAGGACGATGCGGGGCCCGAGGTCGATGGCTTTGGGTTTGTGGACCTTATGCTCGACGAAGCGACTGCCGCTCGCGCCGTGCTGCACCGAATATTCCTGAAGCTTGCATTCGCCGGCCTGGTCGCAAATGGGGCAATCAAGCGGGTGGTTGATGAGCAACGATTCCAATACCGCCTCACGCATCTGCTTGGTCGCGGCGGAACTCGGGTAGAGTTCCATGCCGGGCGAGATGGGAGTGGCGCAGGCAATGGCGCCGCGTGGGGTCTGGGGTTCGTAAGGCAGAACAGAACGCGCAATCTTCGGCGTACCATCCTCATTGAGGACCGGCTTGCGGGTCGCCGGATCCATCATGGGCGTACCGGACTCGATCAGGCACATCCGGCAATTGCCAGCGATAGGCAGCTTCGGATGATAGCAATAGTGCGGTACCTCCTGCCCGGCCAACTGACAGGCCTGGAGCATGGTGGTGGGCTGAAGTTTGCCCTGCCAATCGGGCATCATCTTCGGCACTTCAATTTCGCGCCCGTCGACCTTGATCTTGATCTTATCGACCGGAGGTGGTGCGACGGAAGCGGAAGCGGGCGCGGTGGTCGTTGCGTTCGACATGCGTCAGTGTTGGTTGGGGCTCGCGGCCAGTTTCATGTCTGCCGAGGTGCCTGCCCCTTTTTGCCGGGCGGCTTCGTCAGCCGCGCCACGGGCCTCGAACTCATCCTTGAACTTCTTGACGAAACTCAGCGTGGGCCACGCGCAAGCCTCGCCAAACGCGCAAATGGTTCGGCCCTGGATATTCTGCGCGATATGGGTCAAATAATCGGCATCCTGCTTGCGGCCCTCACCGTGGGTCAGGCGATGAAGAGCCTTGCTCATCCAGAGCGCACCTTCACGGCAGGGAGTACACTGGCCGCAACTTTCGTGTGCGTAAAACTCAGCGAGATTGTCCAGCGTCTCCACCATGCTGCGGGTGTCATCGAGAACGATGATGGCTCCGGAGCCAGACATCGTTCCGGCTTGTTGCAGGGAATCGAAATCGTAAGGCAGGTCCAGCAGGTCGGTCTCGACGGTGACCATCTGGCCGTCCGCGCCATTGCGCTTCAGTTTATATTT
>DATJII010000023.1:0-13063 GCA_035493435.1 Candidatus Limnocylindria bacterium
GCATCGTGCGACTTCGCGCCATCGAGATAAGTTCGGACGTGGGTGGCCAGATCGTAAATCCCCGACGCCCCGGCGGGTACCGTGAATCGTACAGCGCCAAAGTTGTCTAGATTCCCGTCCAGTCCGGCATGCACAATTACCGTTCCCGGCTCAAAGACTCCCGCTCCACCATCGGAAATGGCGATTGAGGTGGTCTGGTTGAAAATGATATCCGAAGGATCCAATCCATTTTTCGACCAACTGGCGATCATCAGTCCGTGGTCGTCCGGTGACACTTTGTGGGTGGCGAACGGAACGACGGGGCCGGCCAGATTCGTCTTATACCCATAGGTCCAGGTCACGGTTGGATTTGTTCCCACCGAAAAGTCGTGGGATAGATCGAACACCATGGCATCCGCCACGGTACTTGCGGTTGCGAACGAGCCGAACGCGACGAGAAGCATCGCGAATCTTTGGGACGGTTTCATAAGGAACCATGGTACCGGCAACACAACTGGGGGAACTGTCCGCAGGCTGGGGACGATTGATACCCTTGGCAAGCTTCCAGTCGCCAGACTCCGCAGTAACTGGCACTCCATTATCGGCCTATTTTATTTGAGACCGCTTACGACTTGGATTGCGGTGCCTAGATCCCACCCCTAGAGCTAGCCCCTCCTCTTTGTCCGAGCACACTCGTCGCGTCCGCCAAGACCGGGCGAGGCTCCCGACGAGCCCATACCAGCAGCGAGTGGCTTCGCCTGAGCACCGTAAATAGCTGGAACGGAGGTTGATACCTTGGGCAATCTCGCTTCCTCACCTCGCTCCCGCCGCAGTTTATTGAAACCAGGCCGTCCGCACTTTGCCACGCGTACCGCCGCTGGCATTCTCCGAAATCCACCGTTATCATCCCGCTCCGTTGAACGATACATCGCAAGAAACTGACAACGCCATCAAGCGGTTCGGCACGTTGTTTGTGTGCGTCCTGTTCGCCTACGTCACGCTCTACTCGGGCTGTGAAATGTGGCGGCTGCGGGGAGGCGCGTACACGCTGGTCTTTTACCAAAACGACCAAGGCGTCCCCACCGTCTCCGTAAAACACCGCAAACTCCTACCCAATGGGCCGATTACCCTGACTTTCCCGGGCGAATCCCCCGGCATCGTCAGCAACCGTCCGATCGAGATTTCCTACGGCAAACCCTGGACCAACGACACCCCGTTTGGCCCCGTGGCATTCGTCAACACCACCGACCTGCCGGGCACCGTCGCGGTCAATATTTTCGGCCACGCGGTGGAATTGCTGCCCCGTCGTATCCTGCTCGATTTCAACGAAATCCCCTGGGTGTCCGGCACCAACATTATGGTGGGAACCAACAAGCCACCGGCGGAACGGCTCCACCCCAAGAACCAGGAATGGCAAGGGCGTTAGTCGGCTCGCAGGTTGCACTCGCGTGACATTCCCTTAACCTTCGGCCATCCAATGAGTTTCACTCCGGCACAACGAATGGCGGAAGATCCCTGGCGGATCTTCAAGATCATGGCTGAGTTCGTCGAATCGTTCGACACTCTCTCCAAACTCCCGCCAGCGATTACCATCTTCGGTTCCGCGCGCTCCAAACCGGAGGACCCCGTGTACAAGGCCGCCGTGGCCATTGCGGAAGGCTTAGCGAAGGAACACTTCGCCATCATTACCGGAGGCGGCCCCGGAGCCATGGAGGCGGCGAATCGCGGTGCCGCCCACGGCAAGGGCACCAGCGTCGGACTGAATATCGAATTACCTTTTGAGCAGAAGGGGAATCGTTACTCCAACGTCTCGGTCAACTTTCACTACTTCTTCAGCCGCAAGGTCTGCCTCGTGAAATATAGCATGGGCTTTATCTTCATGCCCGGTGGATTTGGCACCTTGGACGAACTTTTCGAAGTCGTGACCCTGATCCAAACCCGGCGTATTCCCGCCTTCCCCGTGGTGCTTTACGGCAGGGCCTTTTGGGAACCCCTCTTTGCGTGGTGCCGAAGCACCTTGGAAACCCAGGGAACCATTTCGGCAGGCGACTGCGATCTAATGCGCGTCGTCGATACGCCCGAAGAAGCCATCAAAATCATCCTAGACTATCGCCGTACCGTTGGCGTTCCAGAGAGACTACCCGATGCCTTCCGCTGATCCTGTTTACCGCCTCGATACGTTACCCGGGGGCCTGCGTATCGCCACCGCTGCCATGCCCCATATGGCCAGCGTTTCGCTCGGAATCTGGGTGGGAGTTGGGGGACGATTCGAGCCCCTACCCCTAAACGGCGTCTCGCACTTCATCGAGCACATGCTCTTTAAGGGCACCCGCCAGCGAAACGCCCGGGAGATCTCCGAAGCCGTGGAAGGTATCGGCGGCTACCTGAATGCGTTCACCAGTGAGGAAAACACGTGTTTCTTCACCCGGGCACATCACGAGCGGCTGGAGGAAACGCTCGATGTCCTGGCGGATATGTTCCTGAATTCCGTCTTCGATCCCCGTGAAATCAAGAAAGAGCGCGAGGTTATCAAGGAGGAGTTGGCGATGTACCTCGATCAACCCGCCCAACACGTCCAGGAATTGCTCAACACCGCCGTCTGGCCGGACCAACCCCTGGGCCGACCGCTCACCGGCAGCAATGAATCGCTTGATTACCTGAAGCGGCAGCATTTCATCGACTATATGGACAGCCATTATGTCGAAGGCAGCACCGTGGTCGCCGCCGCCGGCAATGTCCGCCATGAAACCCTGGTCGAACTCGTAAAGAAACGATTCCGCCGCCTGCGCAAGGGCACCCAGCCGGACTTCAGTCCCGCTGTTGAGAAGCAAACACGGCCCGCCGTTCACCTTCACACCAAAAACGCGGAACAGACGCAAATTGCCCTCGGGGTACGGACCTGCTCCCGCCACGATCCCCGCCGCCACGCCCTGCGCCTGCTCAATGCCGTCCTCGGCGAAAATATGAGTTCGCGGTTGTTCCAATCATTGAGGGAAGACAAGGGACTCGCCTATAATATCGGCACCTCCCTGAGCTTCTGGGCCGACGTCGGAGACCTGGTTGTTTCGGCGGGAGTGGACACCAGCAAACTTGAGCCAGCCGTGCGTTCCACCATCAAGGAGTTCAAACGCCTGATCGCCGAACCCGTGGGTAAAGCCGAATTCCAGCGCACACGTGACTACGTGATCGGCCAGATGGACCTGACCCTGGAAAGCACCGAGAACCACATGATGCACGTGGGTGAACAAATTCTCGGCTACGGCTCCCTGACCTCTCCCCAGCAAATCCGCGACCGTCTGGCCAAAGTGACCCCCAGCGAAATGCGCAACGCCGCCCGTGATTTCCTCCGCCCCGACCGCATGACCTTGGCCTTGGTAAGCCCAAGGAAAAAGGCCCATGGCCTGGTCGAACTACTAGATAAATAGTCGCTCCACGATTACCCCCAGAGCCCTCCTCGGCGCGGCCCACGCCAGTGGCATCAAACCACCCTTCATCCAACGGAGCGCTTGCCGTCTTGGAGTACGGCAGCCCTCTGCCGTTCTGAATGCGGGTACGGGCTGGCAAGTGGACATTCATGCACCTGACCCGCGTGAAACCGGCCAAGGGATAGACCACAGCCGCTATCGCCTGCTGTTCGATGCGCAGTCGCCAAATGAACTCGCTGCGGACCGCCAGAGCACGCGAGCAAAGCGGCAGAGGACTGCCGCACTCCGGGACGCTTCGCGCTTCGTTGAAGTCGATTGGCTTATTCAGAGCGATAGGCATTGAAGGACGCCGTGTATAACGAAAGCGCTTGTCGTCCTGGAGTGCGGTGGCAAACGAAGTGCGACACCGCTTTGGAAGGTGGTTTGGCTTCGACTGCACAACAGGTCCTCGAAGACCGGACGACTCACCAAAGCGGTGTCGTGTTACACTTGCCCCCGCACTCCATGACGCTTCGCGATTTAACCATATTTATGGAACTATTAAACCGAAGCGCTTACCAAAATCCCACCTACTTCTTCAAATCATCAAAGTAGTCCCGCACCGAATTCCGGTAGGCCTTGGGGATCTGCTCCTGGCTCAACGCGGCGCGGGCGTCGTTCTGGGCCGTGGTGACGGCTTCGGTATATAGGGCGGAGCTGGCGCCTTTGATACTTACACCCTTGAGCGTGATGCTGGGCATCGGGCCGCCGGGTTGGAACTGGCCGTTGACTTTGGTTGGCACCAGATTGTTGGGAGTTGAGGCGTCCCGGTCGGTTTGCCCCTTGGCTGCCATGTCAGGACGGCTCACGCCGGAGTTGTCCCACTTGTCCTGAATGGTGTCCGGCATGGCCCATGGATCATCCTTGGACCACGTACCCACCCCTTTGCCGCCTTTGCCACCCTGCCCCGCCTGGGGATTCCCGTTGGGATTGTTGCATTGCCCCCACATCTTGCTGCTCGCCATGGCGGTCTGCGCCTGCTTGAGGGCGGCCATCGCTTCGGCCATCGCCTGGGCATTGGCCATCTGGTCCATCATCTTCTGAAGCTCTTGCTTGGCGGCAGCCATGGACTGACTCGCCTTTTGACTATCGCCTCCCTTGCACTCGCTTGCCGCCTGCTTCAGATGCTCAGCCGCTTTTCCGTACGGTTCGGCGGGCGAAGTCGCTTTGGCCAATTCCGCAGCCAATTGGGCCATTTGCTCCGGTGTCATCCCAGACTTGGCCAGTTGATCCATCATCTTTTGCAGCGTCTGCGAAGCTTCCTGGGCCTGGCCGTTTTTCAACTGCTCGGCCAAATCTTTGCCTGACTTTTCCATCTGCTCCTTGATGCCCGCCAGTTGCTTGGCGGCCGCAGCCATTTGCCCGAGGTCCTGAGTGGCTGCATCAAGGTCCTTCATGAACCGTTCAACATCCGCCGATGCCAACGCTTGGGCAGCCGCTTCCAGACTCTCCGATGGAGCCCCCATCTCGGCCGCACGCTTGGCCAGTTCGTTGGCCTTGCTCTGCATGTCCGCCCGGGATTCGGGGGACGCATTGCCGGACTTTGCGGCCGCTTTCGCTTCCGCCTTCAGTTTCTCCAAGTCCTTCTGCAGTTTCTCGACGGCTGCGGGATCCTTCGAAACTTTATCTCCCAGAGCCTTGGCCAAGGCATCGGCCTTCTGCTGCAAGCCGGGAGTTGGCGCGGAACTACTCTTGTCACCGCTGCGGGCCGCCTCCTGCATCTTTTGCAACGCGGGACTCTTCTGCATATCGGCCGCCTGTTGCTTCAGCGTATCAGCCGCTTTCGCGAGTTCAGTCACCCCCTGGGAGCGGGTCAACTTGGCTCCCGCCAGCCGATCCGCCAAAGCAGTCAAATTCTCCAACGGCTTCACGACCTCCGCCGGTGCGTTGGTCCGCTTTTGTTGCTCACGCCGGACCACCAAGCCAAGGTTTTTGCCGACGTCCTGCACCACAGCTTTGTCCTGGATAGCCGTCTGATGCGCCGATGTCCTGAATTCCGGAGCCAAGGTCAGCGCCAAGGCGAGCACACCCACCCCACCGGCATATAGACCCGCACGCGGCACTTGCAACGGCATCAATTGCTTCAGGTCCACCTGGCCAATGGAGGCGGCAGCGTCTCGAACAACCCAAGCCTGCCACCGATTCAGGCCAGCCTCCGGGGCACCCAATTCCAGTGCGGTCGCCAGACGTTCCTGAAGCCCCGCTTTGTGGTCGAGCCACCGGGCGGCCTCCATGAGCCGGGGAGCACGTGAAAACACCCAAAGTGCGGCTACCAGAGGAGCTACAGCAGCGGCGGCGCCCAAGCCGTAGAGCCAAGAAAGAGGTACCGGCGCCAGCTTGTAAATTGCTACCAGGAGCAAAACAACGCCCACAGCACCCAACAGGGCCATCCAAGCAGCATCCCAAGCGCGGTAAGCCCGACGCCGGGAAGCGGCACGGCGTACGAAATCCTGTATGACGGTCACTCCTTCCATGGTGGCTGCTTTCCCTTATAGACGCTCGTACTCGCCTTTGTTCACGCGTTTCAGGAACGAAAATCCCGCTTTCTTGGCGTCCGAAACCGAAACCGGTTTGGTGATGCTCGGCGTATTGAACCCGGAAATCAGCTTCCGAACGGGCTTCTTGCAGGCCGGGCACTGGGTCAATTCCGGCACGGTGAGCGGTCGACGCAGGGTGAAACGACCACCGCACGCCGCGCAGTTTCCGTCGCAAAGTTCGTACTCGTAAATGGGCATGTTTTCCCTTTGACCAACGAGGACTGTCGTCTCCCGGCCCTTCCAACGCAAGTGCGCGCAGGGAAAATACTATTGAATCCCGGCCCGCACTCCCCAACCTAGGTGGCTTGCGTCCAATGAGCGAAAACCAGCCGAGCCCCACCTCCACGCCCCCGCGCGAAAAACGCGAAAACCTGTGGCTGAATCTGGCCTGCAACGCCGTGTTGCCCGGACTCTTGTTGACCAAGCTCAGCAAACCGGAACGCTTAGGCCCCATCTGGGCGCTCGTCATCGCGCTTTCCATTCCGGTCGGCTACTCCATCTGGGACCTGATCAAACGCCGGAAATGGAATGTCATTTCGATCATCGGTTTCGCCGGAACCCTCGTCACCGGCGCGCTTGGCCTTTGGAAAGTCGACAGTTTTTGGTTCGCGGTAAAAGAGGCGGCGGTTCCGACGGTCATCGGCCTGGCCATCCCACTGAGTCTCAACACTTCGCAACCACTGGTCCGGGCGCTGCTTTACAACGACCAAGTCCTCGACACCTCCCGGATTGGCACTGCCTTGAAGGAACGCCAGACCGAAAGGGAATTTGAAAAACTGCTCGTCTGGGCTTCGTGGATTTTGGCCGGTTCGTTCGTGGCCAGCGCGGTCATCAATTTCTTCCTGGCCCGTTATCTTGTGACCGGCGCCCCCCAGTCGCCCGAGCAGATGGCCCAAATCGGCAAGATGCACTGGGTTAGTTGGCCCGCGATTGTGGTTCCACTGACCGGCTTGATGATGTGGACGCTCATGCGGTTGATTAAAGGGATCGAACGCCTGACGGGACTTAACGGAGACCAGATTTTTCACAAATCGTAAGTCCGGCCCGGAACTTGGGCGTCCATCTACTTCGCACCCCTGAAAAACGTCCCGCATAAAGGAGGTTGGCGTTGGGCTTGCTTTGCCCTCATATTCGCCAATCTCATCAATAAATCGCAGGGAAGTCACATGTCCGTAATGAAAGATTCCGTTTATTTCGCCCGGAACTCGACCGGTAAAGGGTCGCTAATACCCGGGCTCGGTCTTTTGATGCTTTTGCTTTCGTGCCTGCTATCCCCAGCCGTGGCAGGGACGGTCATGATTGACGAGTTCATGGCCTCCAATGACGGCACCATTTTGGACCAGGACGGCGACAAATCCGACTGGATAGAACTCTATAACGCGAGTGCCGCCACGGTGAACCTCGGCGGGTGGGCGCTGACTGACAATTCGTCCAAGCCACAGAAATGGGTCTTCCCGTCGGTCAGCCTGCCGAAGGGCGGCTACCTTCTGATCTTCGCTTCCAGCAAGAACCGCACGAACGCGGCGACCCAGCTCCACACGAATTTCAAGCTCGGCTCGGGTTCGGGCGGTTACCTCGCCCTGGTGGATCCCACCACGAACGTGGTTTCGGTGTTCGCCAATTATCCCGAACAGTTGCCCGACATTTCGTACGGGGCCGACATATCCAATCCCGTCACCACCGGATACTACGTCAAGCCTACCCCGGGCTCAGCGAATTCCACACTGGGAGCTGGAATCTCCCCCACTGTCCGCTTCAGCCAGCCGAGCAAAACCTATACCGGCACGCTGACTCTCACCCTCAGCACGGTCTCGCCCAACGCGGTCATCCGGTACACCACCGACGGTTCGCTGCCGACGGACATCTCGACGACCTATACTGCCCCCTTGGCCCTCACGACGGCGGTCCAGATTCGCGCCCAGTCCTTTCTTCCCACCTTTCTGCCCAGCGCGCCGCATTCGGAGATGTACATCCCACTCTCCAGCCAGATCGCCAATTTCACTTCCGACCTGCCGGTCATGATCGTCCATGACTTTGGCCAGGGCAGCCCTCCCCAGTACTCGGATACGCCCGCCTTTGTGCAAGTGTTTGAGCGCGGCACCAATGCCCTGACCACTTTGACAAATGCTCCGACAGCCAGTTCGCGGGCGGTCATTTCAGCCCGGGGTTCCAGCACCCTCTTTTATCCCAAGATCAGCATGAAGCTGGAGTTTCATGATGAACTCGAAGGCGGACGGAATATCCCCCTCCTGGGCTTGCCGACCGGGTCCGACTGGGTGCTTTACGCGCCGAACAATTATGAGCCCATTCTGATCCACAATCCATTTGCCCACCAGCTCAGCCGGGACATCGGTCGATACTCACCGCGAACCCGGTTTGTGGAAGTGTACCTGGTGCAAAATGGCAATGGCCCCGTCTCCCAAGCAGACTACAACGGAATCTACGTTCTCGAGGAGAAAATCAAATTCGACTCCGAACGGATCGACCAGCCGAAGCTGAATCCGGGTCAGAATACCGCACCTGAAGTGACGGGAGGCTATATCCTCAAAGTGGACCGGGCCGGGCCTGGAGAGAGCGGCTTTGGTTCCGGACATCAGCAAATCGTCTTCGACAGCCCCAAGGAATTCGACATCATCCAGCCCGACCGGGCCGGGCAGTACGCCTATATCACCGACTACATGCGGAAGCTCGATGCCTCCCTGTACGCCGCCAACTTTCGTGATCCCACCAACGGCTACCGCGCCTATATCGCCGCCCCGTCGTGGATCGATCACCACCTGCTCAACGTCCTGACCTTCAACGTCGACGCCCTGCGCTTGAGCGCCTATTTCTATAAGGAACGTGACGGCAAGGTGCACTTCGGCCCCTTGTGGGATTTTGACCGGGCGCTCGATTCCACCGACGGCCGCGATTCGAACCCCCGCGTCTGGCGGTCCGAGACCCAGGATCGCGGCACCGATTTCTTCAATTATACCTGGTGGAACCGCCTGTTCCGCGATCCCGATTTTTACCAGGACTACGTGGACCGGTACCAAACCCTGCGGCTGAAGGAGTTCAGCACCACCAACCTGTGGCGACTGGTCGACGACCTCACGAGCCAGGTACGTAAGGCGCAGCCCCGCGAACAGGCGCGCTGGGGTGTGTCTCCCCGCGGGAGCTACCAAGGTGAGATCAATATCTTGAAGACGTGGCTGTCGAACCGCACCGCGTTCATCGATTCCCAATATGTCTCGCCCGTGACTTTTGCCACGCCGGGGCAAACGGTGAGCAACGGGTTCGCCCTGGTGATCAATGCTCCCACGAATGCCACCGTCTATTATACCCTGGACGACACCGATCCGCGCCAGTTGGGGACGCAGTATGGCTTCGAATTCAAGACCAACGCCATCGAGTACACCGGTCCCATCATTCTCACCAACAACGCCCGCGTCTTCGCCCGCGCCCGCGACCCCGTTCATCCGGCCCTGGCTGGAGCCAACAACCCGCCGCTCAAGAGCATCTGGTCGCGTCCGACCATTGAGACTTATGTGGTGAATCCCATTCCCCTCCTCGTCACCGAGCTGATGTACCATCCGGTGGGAGACGGTAACAACACCACCTACAATGCAAAGGACTTCGAGTTCCTCGAACTCAAAAACACCGGCAGCGCCCCGATCTCACTTCCTGGCTTTAACCTGGGTGGAACGATCTCCTTTGCCTTTGCCGCCACCAATGCGATCACCACGCTCTCTCCCGGAGCCCGGGCCGTCCTGGTGAGCGATGCCGCCGCTTTCCATTCTCGCTATCCCAACGTGACCAATGTGATCGGTGAATACCAGGGAAGCATGGGCAACAGCACCGGTCATATCACGCTCACCGGCCGATTGCTGGAACCCGTCCTAGACTTCGATTACTCGGCCGCGTGGCGAACCAATACGGATGGCGGCGGTTTCTCCCTCGTGCTGGCCAGCGAGTCAATTTCCCCCGCCGCTCTCGGCAACGGTACCAACTGGGTTTCGAGCACCAACCTCGGCGGCTCACCCGGACAAACCGATCCCGCAACTTCCCTCCCGATCAAACTGAGCTTCGTGAACGATCTAGGTACCGGCTTCCTGCGTTTTGCGGGTGCCGCCGGAAAGAAATACACCGTCCAGATGCGTTCCGTCCTGGGCGACGGCCCGTGGCAAACCTACCGCGTGCTGACCACACCCGCCAGCGAGGTCAATGAGGTGTCCATATCGTTCGGCCAAACGGCCAACTTTTTCCGGGTGACGACGGATTGAGGGACCTCCCTTCCAGCGGCGGCTCGCCGCTGCCACCTTGGCATCATTCGGTGTGAAGTCGGCTTGAGCTCTGCGGCAAGCTCAGCATCATCGGGCCGATGACACTCGCGGTTGCCGAAAAACGCCATGCGGAATTGGCTGGAGAAATCCAGGCGCACGACTACGCCTACTACGTCCTGGCTCAGCCCAAAATCTCCGACCGCGAATACGACGTCCTTTACCGCGAATTGGCCGACCTGGAGGCCGCCTACCCCCAGCTTCAAACAGCCGACTCCCCGACCCGGCGGGTTGGCGGGCAGCCCTCTGAAGGATTCAAGAGCATCCGACACGCGGTGCCGATGATGAGCTTGGACAACACCTATTCCCCCGAAGAGGTTCGGGCCTTCCTCTTGCGGGTGCAAAAGCTGGCGGCCGGCAAGGAATTGGAATGGACTGTAGAACCCAAGGTGGACGGACTGGCCGTGTCGCTCCGATATGAAAAGGGCGTCTTCGTCCAAGGTGCCACCCGCGGTGACGGCACCATGGGCGACGACATCACCGCCAACCTCCGAACGATTCGCGCACTGCCCCTCCGTCTTCGGCCTTCGAAGCATTTCCCTATTCCCGAGGCCATGGAAGTCCGGGGTGAGATTTACCTTAATTTGGACGGCTTTCGAAAACTAAACCAGGAACGCCTTGAAGCGGGCGAGGAAACCTACGCGAACCCCCGCAATACCGCCGCCGGATCAATCAAACAACTCGATCCCCAGGTCACCGCCAAACGCCCTCTTGCCGTCGCGCTTTATGGCGTGGGCGAGTTTCAGGGCGAAGCATCTCCCACGACCCAAGTGGCCCTGTTGGAGTGGTTCCGTGAGTTGGGACTCCCGGTGCCCGAGAAGCTGCAACTGGCCCGGTCCGCCGATGAGGTTCTGACCGCCATTGGGGAACTCGACAAGATCCGCCATCAGTTCAATTACGAAACCGATGGCGCGGTGGTCAAACTGAACGATCTTCCATTGCGAGCCACCCTGGGCTCGACCTCCAAGGCGCCCCGGTGGGCCATGGCTTATAAATATACTTCGGAACAGGCAGAATCGCGCCTGAAGGCGATCACCATCCAGGTGGGCCGCACCGGCGCCCTGACTCCCGTGGCGGAACTGGAGCCCGTGCTGCTGGCCGGCAGCACAGTCGGCCGCGCCACCCTGCACAACGAGGATGAACTCCGCCGGAAGGACATACGCATCGGCGACTACGTGATCATTGAAAAAGCAGGCGAAGTGATTCCTGCCGTCGTGCAGGTGGTGACGGAAAAGCGAAACGGGACGGAACAACCCTTCGAGTTTCCCCGCGTTTGCCCGGAATGCGGAACCCCGGTAGCCAAGGAAAAAACCGCCGGGGGCGAGGGCGCCGTGTGGCGTTGTGCCAATCTCGACTGCCCCGCCCAGGTCCGGGGACGGCTCGAACACTGGTGCGCCCGGGGAGCCATGGATATCGAAGGGGGAGGCGAGGTGCTCGTCACTCAACTAGTAGCAGCCGGATTGGTGCGGGACGTGGCCGATCTCTATCGTCTCAAGGCAGAAGAGGTTTCCGCGCTCCCTCGCATGGGCGCCAAATCGGCCGCCAATTTCCTGGCCGGCGTCGAGGCCAGCAAGCAACGCGATCTATGGCGTCTCTTGTTTGGACTCGGAATCCTGCACGTCGGAACCGGATCCGCCAAAGCGCTGGCCCGACGTTATGAATCGTTGGACCAAATCGCCAAGGCAGGCGTGGCGGAACTCACAGCCGTGGAGGATATTGGCGCAGTAATCGCCGCCAGCGTCGAGGCTTGGTTCGCCGACCCGCGCAATAAAGAGGTCATCGAACGTCTCAGGAAATTCGGTCTCAACTTCCAATCCTCACTCTATCGCCCGCCCGAAGCCGTCGTCACAGGTGGATTCACGGGCAAATCCTTTGTCCTCACCGGCACCCTGCCCACCCTCAGCCGTGAGCAGGCCGCCGCAAAAATCGAAGCCCTAGGCGGAAAAGTGAGCAGTAGCGTAAGCAAGAAAACCGATTACGTGGTGGTCGGTGATGACGCCGGGTCCAAACTCGAAAAAGCCCAGAAACTAGGTTTGAAGATCTTGGATGAAGCAGAGTTTCTAAAACTCTGCGAAGCGAACGCCTAGCATCCTCCAGGCATGGACCTTTTCCGGCACGATCCGTCGATCAATCTGCTTCCCTGCGACGGCGTCGCCCACTATCACGGCCCTATTCTCAATGGAATGGAGGCGCAAGGGTACTTTGATGCCTTGCTGGCCGGAGTTCCGTGGCGGCACGACGAATTGGTGATCTTCGGCCAGCGCCGGGTGACTGCCCGGAAGGTGGCCTGGTACGGGGACCGTCCGTACGCCTATGCCTACTCGGGCACCGTGAAACAGGCGCTCCCATGGTCCGCCGAATTGCTGGCCCTGAAGGCCCTGGTCGAGAAACGATCCCAAGCCACCTATAACTCCTGCCTCCTCAATCTATATCACGACGGAAGCGAAGGCATGTCCTGGCACAGCGACGACGAAAAGACAATATTAAAAGACGCCCCCAACGCCTCAGTAAGCCTCGGAGCCCAAAGAAAATTCTCTTTTCGCCACAAAGTCTCGAAGGAGACCGTCTCCCTGACGCTGGAGGATGGAAGCCTGTTAGTCATGAAGGGCACCACACAGACCCACTGGCTGCACAGCCTCCCCAAATCCACGAAAATCACCGCCCCACGCATCAACCTCACCTTCCGCACCATGGCAGAATAATGGACTGGGCCACGGTCCGAGCGTTAAGAGACTGTTTTAAGAGTGGCTTGGGCCTGACGCGC